>NZ_JBVIFR010000009.1:0-100916 GCF_055571235.1 Streptomyces sp. NPDC030991 | reverse complement strand
TTGTGGGTACCTACCCACGGGGTGGGCTGGGGGGGGTTTCTGTGGTGGTTGCTTCATCAAAACCCCCCCCCCCTCCTGGGGGGGGGGGGGGGGGGGTTGGTTCCTCTCCCCCCCCCCCCCCCCCCGGCCCCGTAACTCCCGGACCTCTACTCGGCCTTGATCGCGGCGAGCATGTTCAGGCGGGCGGCGCGGCGGGCCGGCCACAGGGCCGCCAGGATGCCGACGACCGCGGCGAGCGCGAGGAAGACGCCCATCCGGGTCCAGGGCATCACCAGTTCGTACGTCGACATGGCGTTGCCGATGAGCTGACCCGCGGCCCAGCCGAAGAAGACGCCGAGGCCGATGCCGAGCACGCCGCCGAAGAGCGAGATCACCAGGGACTCCAGGCGGACCATCCGCTTGACGGCCTTGCGGTCGAGGCCGATCGCGCGGAGCATCCCGATCTCCTGCTGGCGCTCGAAGACCGACATCGCCAGGGTGTTGACGACGCCGAGCACGGCCACGATGACCGCCATGGCGAGCAGCCCGTAGAGCATGTTCAGCATCAGCGTGAACGTCTGGGCGACCTCGTTGGAGATGTCCTGGCGGTCCTGGATCTTGATGGCCGGGTTCTCGCCGAGGGCCTTGGTGAGCTTCTCCTTGGTGGCGTCGGATGCGCCGCCGGACGTCTTCAGCAACACCTGCATGTCCGAGGCGGCCTCGGTCAGGTGCGGGGCGAGGGTGGTCGAGTCGACCATGATGCCGCTGAGCATCTCGTTGGCCGTGTAGACGCCCGCGACGCTCAGCTCCTGCTTCCTGCCGTCCTCATAGGTGACGGTGAAGTGCGAGCCGGTCGTCCAGTGGTGGTCCTCCGCGGTCGAGTCGTCGATGACGACCTTCGTGCCGCCGATCGTGAACGCGCCGTTCTCCATGGGGAGTTCGGCGAGCCGCCCGATCGTCGCGCCGTTGACGCCGGTCAGGTACTCGGACTCGTCGTCGATCCGCGACTCGGAGTTGGTCATGCCGCTGACGGCGGTGGTCCCCGGGGTCTTTTCGAGGGTCTTCAGGACGTCGGGGGAGAGCGCGTTCCCGTTCGCCATGGAGACGACGTAGTCGGCCTTGAGGGAGTCGGCGGCCATCTTGTTGATGCCGCTCTGGACGCTGCCCGCGATGACCGTGAGGCCGGTGATGAGGGTCAGGCCGATCATCAGCGCCGAGGCGGTGGCGGCGGTGCGGCGCGGGTTGCGCACGGAGTTCAGGCGGGCCAGCTTGCCGGAGATGCCGAAGGCGCGCAGCAGCGGGGCCGCGGCGGCGATCAGCGGGCGGGAGAGCAGCGGCGTGAGGATGAAGACGCCGATGACGAGCAGCGCGGCGCCGAGCGCCATCGGGGCCTGTCCCGAGTCGCCGCTCATGGTCGTCGCGGCGAGCACGGCGACGGTGCCGACGGCCGAGACGAGCGAGCCGAGGGTGTTGCGCAGGATCAGCGACTTGGTGGTCGGGGCGGCGTGCACCGCGTTCATCGCGGCGACCGGCGGGATCTTCGCGGCGCGGCGGCCCGGCAGCCAGGCGGCCAGCATCGTGATGAGGACGCCGACGACCAGCGCGGACAGGACCGTGCCGGGGGAGACGACCAGCGGCCCGGCCGGGATGATCGCGTCCGTCGAGTTCATCAGGGCCCGCATGCCCGCGCCGATCCCGATGCCGACGGCGAGGCCGGTGACGGCGGCGGCGGCGCCGACGACGAACGCCTCGAGGAGCACGGAGCGGGTGATCTGGCGGCGGGAGGCGCCGACGGCGCGCATCAGGGCCAGTTCCTTGGTGCGCTGGGCGACGAGCATCGTGAAGGTGTTGGCGATGATGAAGATGCCGACGAAGAGCGCGACACCGGCGAAGCCCAGCAGGAGCTGCTTCATCGAGCTCATGGACCGGGAGATGATCGCGGCCTGGTCGTCGGCGAGCTGCTGACCGGTCTGCGTCTCGACCGTGTCCTTGCCGAGCGCCTTGTCGAGTTCGGCCCGCAGCTCGTCCTGGCTGGTGCCGGCCGCGGCCCGTACGTCGATCTCGTCGTAGGCGCCCGGCTTGTGGAAGAGCCGCTGCGCGGTCGCCGTGTCGAAGAGGGCGAGGGAGCCGCCCGCCGCGACGTTCCCGTCGTCGGTGGTGAAGATGCCGGTGACGGTCGGGGTCAGGACCGGCCCGTCGATCGACATGCGTACCTGGTCACCGACCTTGTACCCGGCGCGCTTGGCGGTCTCGGAGTCCAGCGCGACCTGGTTCTCGCCGTGCGGGGCGGTGCCCGCTTCGAGGGGGTAGCGCGCGTCGGGGTTCTTCTCGGTGCCCCAGTAGTTGGCGCCCTTGGTGGAGAAGCCGCTGCCGACGAGCTTGCCGTCCTGGTCGGCGACGCCGGCGTACCCGCTCACCACGCCGTACGCGGAGGCGGCGCCCGGCACGCCGCTCGCCTTCTTCAGGGTGGCGTCGGTCAGCTCGACCTCCTTGCCGACCTTGTCGCCCTTCGCCTCCGTGTAGCCGGGGCTGAGGGCGACGTCGACCTGGTCGAACCCCTTGGACGAGGATTTCTCCAGGGCGGAGGAGATGGTGTTGGTGAAGACGAGGGTGCCGGAGACGAAGGCGACGCCGAGCATGACGGCGAGCACCGTCATCAGGAGGCGGGCCTTGTGCGCGAAGACGTTGCGCAGGGCTGTTCGGAACATGGGTCTACTCAGTCCAGGTGTGGTTCGGCGGGGCTGCGAAGGAGCGGGGTCCGGCGGGGCACCGGGTCAGCTGGTGCGGCCCTTCGCGTCGAAGCGCTTCATGCGGTCGAGGACGGTGTCGGCCGTCGGCTCGTACATCTCGTCCACGATGCGTCCGTCGGCCAGGAACACGACCCGGTCCGCGTAGGCCGCCGCCACCGGGTCGTGGGTGACCATGACGACGGTCTGGCCCAGTTCCCGTACGGAGTTGCGCAGGAAGCCGAGGACCTCCGCGCCGGAGCGGGAGTCCAGGTTCCCGGTGGGCTCGTCGCCGAAGATGATGTCGGGCCGTGAGGCCAGGGCGCGGGCCACCGCCACGCGCTGCTGCTGGCCGCCGGAGAGCTGCGAGGGCCGGTGGCGGAGGCGGTCCGAGAGGCCCACCATCTGGATCACGTTCTCCAGCCACTGCTTGTCGGCCTTGCGGCCCGCGATGTCCATGGGGAGCGTGATGTTCTCCAGGGCGGTCAGCGTCGGCAGCAGGTTGAACGCCTGGAAGATGAAACCGATCTTGTCCCGGCGCAACTTGGTGAGCTGCTTGTCCTTGAGGGAGCCCAGCTCGGTCTCGCCGATGCGGACCGAGCCGGAGGAGAAGGAGTCGAGCCCGGCCACGCAGTGCATCAGCGTCGACTTGCCGGAGCCGGACGGGCCCATGATCGCGGTGAACTCGGCCTGCCGGAACTCGATGGAGACCCGGTCCAGCGCGACCACCTGGGTCTCGCCCTGCCCGTAGACCTTGGAGAGCTCCGTGGCGCGGGCCGCCGCTGTGGTGGTCCGGCCGGCGAGGGGGGTGGTGGTCACGGGTGGGGCTCCTGTCGGGACGACTGCTGGGGACCGTTCCATCGTCTCCGCCGCCGCGGCCCGTGAAGTCAGCCGCAGTTCCCGTTCCTGGGGGCGACTCCGGTCGGACGGGGGCGGCTTGCGTCATACCTGGGGATGACAAGGGACCCTGACGGGTGGCTCTGGCACGCAAGCGCTCGGTCCGGCCCGTGACGGCAGGTGAAATCCCGTCAATCCGTAGAAACCGGAGGCCTGACCTGTAAAGGCCTCCGGCAAGTGCGTATGGCTACTGCCGTGTGCTGATGCACCCTCAGACGTCAATAAAATAAGACAACATCGGGCTGATGTTCCGCTGACCGGGGGATGCCGCCGGATAGGCTCGGAAGGTCGACGCGGAGCCGCACAGCCTGCCCGGATGGTGGAATGCAGACACGGCGAGCTTAAACCTCGCTGCCCTTCGCGGGCGTACCGGTTCAAGTCCGGTTCCGGGCACCTCCGATTCACTTCTTCGCTCCCTCGTACCCACTTTTCCCTCGTTTCCCTTCACTTCCTCGCGCCTGCTCGCGCGCGCGGGGCGCATCGTCATGCCCGCGGAACCATTGACACCCGCGCGACGGGGGCGGAGGATCCGCACGAGCCTTGAATGAACGAAAGTTCACCAGGCGAACGCACGGGAGCGAGAGGGATCCGTATGCGCACCACCGTCGGGATCATCGGAGCGGGCCCGGCCGGACTGCTGCTGGCCAGACTGCTGCACAACGCCGGGATCGGATCGGTCGTCCTGGAGAGCCGCGACCGGGAGTACGTCGAGCGGCGCCAGCGCGCCGGAATCCTGGAGCAGGGCACGGTCGACGTACTGCGCGCCGCGGGCGTCGGCGCACGCATGGACCGCGAGGGCCTGCCGCACGACGGCATCGAGCTCCGCTTCGACCGGCGCCGCCACCGCGTCGACTTCCCGGCCCTGACCGGCGGCCGGTCGGTGATGGTCTACGCGCAGACCGAGGTCTGCAAGGACCTCATCGCCGCCCAGCTCGCCGACGGGGGACCGCTGCTGTTCGAGGCGGAGGCCCTCGCCGTCGAGGACGCGGAGAGCGGCAGCCCCCGCGTCCGCTACCGCCACGAGGGCCGCGAGTCCGTCCTGGAGTGCGAGTACGTCGTGGGCTGCGACGGGTTCTGGGGCGTGGCCCGCACCGCGATACCCCAGGCGCTCTCCCGGACGTACGAGCGCACGTACCCCTTCGGCTGGCTCGGCATCCTCGCCGACGTCGCCCCCTCCCACGACGAGCTGGTCTACGCCCGCAGCGACCGCGGTTTCGCCCTGCTCTCCATGCGCTCGCCCTCGGTCACGCGCGCGTACCTGCAGGTCCCCGAGGGCACGAACGCCGAGGACTGGGCCGACGAGGAGATCTGGGACGAGCTCGACCGCCGCCTGGAGGTCGACGACCCGGGCTGGCGGCTCGCGCGCGGCCCGATCACGGCCAAATCGGTCACGCCCATGCGCAGCCACGTCCACGAGCCGATGCGGCACGGCCGGCTCTTCCTCGCGGGCGACGCGGCGCACATCGTCCCGCCGACCGGCGCCAAGGGCCTCAACCTGGCCGTCGGCGACGTCGTCACCTTCGCCCGCGCCCTCACCGCGCACCAGGAGAAGGGCGACACCGCACTCCTCGACGCCTACTCCGAGACCTGCCTGCGGCGCGTCTGGCAGGCCGAGAGCTTCTCGTACGCGATGACGGCCATGCTGCACAGCGCGCCCGGCGCGAGCGCCTTCGACGACCGGATCCAGCGGGCCCGGCTCGACCGCCTGACCACGTCGAGGGCCGCGGAGGCCGATCTCGCGGAGGCGTACACCGGATTTCCCCTCTGAGCGGCCCCTCGGGCGGAACACAGGGAGTACTCCGCACGTTGCCGGTAACAGGACGGGAAAGATCCTCCCTGAGCACTAGGGCCGGATCTTTGCCAGACCATTACTCTTGTGGCAAGGCCATACACGGTGGCCATGGAGGAGTGAAATGAGGAGCAGCAACCCGGTCTTCTCGCGACGGGGGTTCAGCCGCGACAACGGCTACGCGCAGTTCGACGCGCGGCAGCCGCAGGCCGGGGGCCCCGCGGTCGGGACGCAGGCCAACCCGTACGGCCAGGCGCCCGCCGGCAACCCGTACGCGCAGAACCCCTACGCCCAGCAGGACCTGCAGTACGGCGCTCCGCAGGCGCCCGCCACCACCGGCCGCATGACGATGGACGACGTCATCATGCGCACGGCCACCACCCTCGGTCTGCTGATCGTCACCGCCGCGCTCGCCTGGGCGCTGCTGCCGGTCGACGACGCCCACATCACGACGTCGTACGGCATCGCGATCGGCTCCGGCCTCGTCGCGATGGTGCTCGGCTTCGTCCAGGCGTTCAAGCGCAAGGCGTCCCCGCCGCTGATCCTGGCGTACGCGGCGCTGGAGGGCGTCTTCCTCGGCGTGCTGTCGAGCGTCGTCGACAACCGCATCGCGGAGGGCGCGGCCATGCAGGCCGTGCTCGGCACGATGGCGGTCTTCGCGGCCGTCCTCATCGCCTACAAGGCGGGCTGGATCCGCGTCAACCGTCGCTTCTACGGCTTCGTCATGGCCGCCGCGATGGGCTTCATCCTGCTGATGGCCGTGAACCTGCTGTTCTCGGTCTTCGGCGGCGGTGACGGCCTGGGCTTCCGCAGCGGTGGCCTCGGCATCCTCTTCGGTGTCATCGGCATCCTGCTCGGTGCCTGCTTCCTCGCCCTGGACTTCAAGCAGGTCGAGGACGGCATCGCGTACGGCGCCCCGAAGGAAGAGGCGTGGCTCGCCGCCTTCGGTCTGACCATGACGCTGGTCTGGATCTACATGGAGTTCCTGCGCCTCATCGCGATCCTCCAGGGCAACGACTAGCGGGCGACCGTCCCCGCACGTCAGGGGCCCGCGCACCTTCGGGTGCGCGGGCCCCTTGCCGTTCGTGTGCGGGGGATGTCGGATCGTGGGGATCGGGAGAGTCGTGGGCAGCTAGCCGAACCGTCGTGCGGCGCGCCTCAGGTCGTACTCGTGGATGATCGCCTTGGCATGGCCGTACGCGAGGTCGTGCTCCCCGCGGAGCCAGCTGACCTTCTCTTCGAAGCGAAGGAAGCAAGGGCCTTCTTCGACGGTGCGCAACCAGTCGGATACCTCACGACCGGTGCAGTGGGGGATGCGAGCCAGCAGATTGCGGTGGGTCTCCGCGTAGAACACTTGGGACATCGGCGCCTCCGGAACGCTTCGATGTGGCCTGTCCTTCACGCCACCGTGCCTGAGCGCCGCCCCCTTGTAAACAGCTACAGTCGCGGAGTGCTTGATACGACGCCATTGACCGCCGCGGTGGACCGGTTCGCGGACCGGCTGCGGGCCGCTCCGCAGAGCCGGCTGCAGCGGGGAGCCGCCGCGGAGGCCCTGACGCTGGCCAGGGAACTGTCCGCGCGCGCCCAGCGGTTGGAGGATCCGGGGGCGGCGGTGCGGGAGATGCCGGATGCCGGGATGTTCGCCGCCGCGGACCAGGTGACCGTCGCCGCGCGGGACCTGGCGGTCGCGCTGCGGGAGGCGGACGAACTGGCGGCGGCCGTCGACCTCGTCGAGACGGCCACGAAGCGGGCCGGGGTCTGAACCGGCCGGGCCCGCACGTCGGCGTCGGGCCGGATCAGGCCGAGGCTATGACCCGGTCCGCCAGGATGTAGACGTTGGCACCAGCGCACTCGAAGGTCAGGGCGTACGCGCCGGAGACGCCGGAGCCGCCGAGCAGGACCGGGGTCTCACCGTCGCGCAGCGCCGCCGCGAGCTGTTCCGCGGTCTCGCGGTGGCCCGGGGTCATGCAGAGCGTCGTACCGTCGGCGAAGACGTAGACGTCGAGCGTGCCGAGCGGGCCAGGACGCACGTCGGAGAGTGCCGTACGGGTGTGCGCCAGCTCCTCCAGACAGGCCACCGTGCGCTCGTGGTCGCTGCTGACCGGCGACTGGACCGGGACGAAATCCGGGTGCGAGGGGTGCCGGCGCCGGGCCGCCGCCAGCTCGGGCGACTCGCTGGGGGTGCCTCCCTGGACGGAGTCCTTGGGGGAGAACTCGTCCTCCGGCTCCAGGGCCGACTCGACCAGCGGTTCGAGGCCCGCGAAATCGGCCTGCCGCGGCAGGAAGAACTCCTCGCTCAGCGCGCTGCCGCCGGTCAGGAAGGGCGGCAGGTCCGAGGAGTCGCGCGCCTCCTGCGCCGCCCAGAACGCCCGCGCCTCCGCCAGCTCGCGCTCCCGCTCCTCGGCGAGGGCGTCGGCGACGGCGACCCGTATGGCGTCGGTGTCGGCGGAGGCGGTGCGCGCGGCGGGCACGCCGGGGTGCGCGCCGGTGGCGCGGCCGCGTGCCACCTCCTCGCGCAGCTCCGCGATCTGCCGTCGCAGACCCCGGACGTTGTGCAGGGTGGTGGCGCCGACGGCTGTGGCAGCGGCCGTGGCGAGCAGCAATGCAAGAGGGATGGCGCTCACTGACGTACTCCCGGTTTCAAGTCGACCCCCGACTTCCTACATCAGCTTGAAGCCTGGACGAACCAGCTGTCAGTGCATTACGTCACGAATTGGACAGGTCTTTTGGTCCGGCGTTTAGGCCCCATATAGGCCGGGTACGGGCCTGACCTGCGAAAATGCTTCTCCCCCGAGATGCACGTCACATCCTGGGGGAGATTGGATCACGATTGCATAGCCGGTTTCCGGTCAGCCGGGCTCAGCTGAGGCGCTCGATCACCATCGCCATGCCCTGACCACCGCCGACACACATGGTCTCCAGGCCGAACTGCTTGTCGTGGAACTGGAGGCTGTTGATCAGCGTGCCGGTGATGCGGGCGCCGGTCATGCCGAAGGGGTGGCCCACGGCGATGGCACCACCGTTGACGTTCAGCTTGTCCTCGTCGATGCCGAGCTCCCGGGCGGACGGGATGACCTGCGCCGCGAACGCCTCGTTGATCTCGAACAGGTCGATGTCGCCGACACCGAGCCCGGCCCGCTGCAGCGCCTGCTTGCTGGCCTCCACCGGGCCCAGGCCCATGATCTCGGGGGAGAGGCCGGAGACGCCGGTCGAGACGACGCGGGCGAGCGGGGTCAGGCCCAGCTCACGCGCCTTGGTGTCGGACATGATCACGAGCGCGGCGGCGCCGTCGTTCAGCGGGCAGCAGTTGCCCGCCGTGACCAGGCCGTCGGGGCGGAAGACGGGCTTGAGGCCCGCGACACCCTCCAGGGTCACGCCGGCGCGGGGGCCGTCGTCCTTGCTCACGACGGTCCCGTCGGGGGTCGTGACCGGGGTGATCTCCCGCTCCCAGAAGCCGTTCTTGATGGCTTCCTCGGCGCGGTTCTGCGAGCGCACACCGAAGGCGTCCATGTCCTCGCGGGTGATGCCCTTCAGGCGCGCCAGGTTCTCGGCGGTCTGACCCATCGCGATGTACGCGTCCGGCACCAGGCCGTCCTCGCGCGGGTCGTGCCAGGAGGTGCCCTCCTGCTGCGCGACGGCCGCGGTGCGGGCCTCGGCCTCGGCGAAGAACGGGTTGCGGGTGTCCGGCAGAGAGTCGGAGTTCCCCTTGGCGAAACGCGACACCATCTCGACGCCCGCCGAGACGAAGACGTCGCCCTCGCCCGCCTTGATGGCGTGCAGGGCCATGCGCGTCGTCTGGAGCGACGACGAGCAGTAGCGGGTGACGGTGCAGCCGGGGAGATGGTCCATGCCCATCTGCACGGCCACGATGCGGCCCAGGTTGTTGCCCTGCTCGCCGCCGGGCAGACCACAGCCGAGCATCAGGTCGTCGATGTCGCGCGGGTCCAGCTCGGGGACCTTCGCGAGGGCGGTCTGGATGATCGTCGCGGTCAGGTCGTCGGCGCGCAGATCCTTCAGAGAGCCCTTGAACGCGCGGCCGATGGGGGAGCGGGCGGCTGAGACGATTACGGCTTCGGGCATGACGGCTCCAGGGGTGGCTGGCGAAAGCAGGACCGCTTGGGAAGTTACCCGTACGTATCCCGTTGGTCACCGGTGTGGCCGTGTGACCCCTGACGCATTTTTCTAAGCGCTTGCTCAGGGGTCTGGGCGACACCGGGATCCGGGCGTCTCAGACCTCCGAGGAGCTGAACTTCGCGGGGCTCGGATCCTGCGTCGGCGTGCGCCGCCGCCGACGCCGCTTCAGCAGCGCCCAGGGACCCCGCGGCCCGGTCGGCATCGCCGCCGTCACCTCCGTACCGCCCTCCGCCGCCGCCTGCGCCGCCGCACGGGCCACCGGCAGGAAGCCCTCGGCACGGGAGACGTCCGGACGCTCCTCGTCCGGCCACAGACCCAGCGCCGCGCACAACGTCGGCAGCACGGCCATCGCCGCCGTCTGGTACCCCTCCGCCGACGGGTGGTAGTTGTCCGGGCCGAACAGCTCGCGCGGGTTCGCCGAGAACTCGGGCCCCAGCAGATCGCCCAGCGACACCGTCCGCCCGCCCTGCTCCACCGTGCCGATGGTCTGCGCCGCCGCCAGCTGCCGCGAGGCCCGCCGGGCCAGCCAGCGCAACGGCTGCTGCACCGGCTCGACCGAACCCAGGTCCGGACACGTGCCGACCACCACCTCGGCGCCCGCCGTGCGCAGCCTGCGCACCGCCGCCGACAGATGGCGTACGGAGTTCGTGGCGGGAATGCGGTGCGTGACGTCGTTCGCGCCGATCATGATGACGCAGACGTCCGGCTGCCAGTCCGGATCCGCGAGGATCAGCGCCACCTGACGGTCCAGATCGTCCGACATCGCCCCCGGCAGCGCCACATTGCGCAGCTGCACCGCGCGCTCCGCCACGGCCGAGAGCCCCGACGCCAGCAGCGCGCCCGGCGTCTGCCGCGCCCGGTGCACGCCCTGCCCGGCCGCCGTGGAATCACCCAGCACCGCGAACCGCACCGGCTCCACGCCCGACTCCCCGTACGAGCTGCCGTACAGCCCGTCGGCCGAGGGGAGATGGACCGGCGCGGCCCCGTGATTGCCCACCTGGCGCCGCGCGAACTGCACCTCGGCCAGCACCACTCCCACCGCGGCCGCGCCGAGCAGCCCGATCCCGCCGCCGCCGTATGCCGCTCCCGCGGCGATCCGCCGTGCCACCCTTGCCCTGCTCGACATGTTCCGCGGCCACCTCTTCTCTTTTACGGCTCATGAAGTGCTTGCCCCGTAATCACCGTCGGCCAATCGCAACGGCAGATGAAGAGCCGATGTGCGGCATACCCTGACCGCAACCCTCTGTAGGAGACCCGGAGACAACGTGCAGATCCACGACTCGATGATCAGCCTCGTCGGCAACACCCCGCTGCTGAGGCTCAACAAGGTGACCGAAGGGCTACGGGCGACCGTCCTGGCCAAGGTCGAGTACTTCAACCCCGGCGGTTCCGTGAAGGACCGCATCGCGCTGCGCATGATCGAGGCGGCGGAGCAGAGCGGGGAGCTCCGGCCCGGCGGCACGATCGTGGAGCCCACCAGCGGCAACACGGGTGTCGGGCTCGCGATCGTCGCGCAGCAGAAGGGGTACAAGTGCATCTTCGTGTGCCCCGACAAGGTCTCGACCGACAAGATCAATGTGCTGCGCGCGTACGGCGCCGAGGTCGTGGTCTGCCCGACCGCCGTCGACCCCGAGCACCCGGACTCGTACTACAACGTGTCCGACCGGCTGGTCCGGGAGGTGCCGGGCGCCTGGAAGCCGGACCAGTACAGCAACCCGAACAACCCGCTCTCCCACTACCACTCGACCGGCCCCGAGCTGTGGGAGCAGACGGAGGGGCGGATCACGCACTTCGTGACGGGCGTGGGGACCGGCGGCACCATCTCCGGGACGGGCCGCTACCTCAAGGACGTCAGCGAAGGCCGCGTCCAGGTCGTCGGCGCCGACCCGGAGGGCTCGGTCTACTCGGGCGGCTCCGGGCGCCCCTACCTCGTCGAGGGCGTCGGTGAGGACTTCTGGCCGTCCGCCTACGACCGTGACGTCGCCGACGAGATCGTCGCCGTGTCCGACAAGGACTCGTTCCAGATGACGCGCCGGCTCGCCAAGGAGGAGGGCCTCCTGGTCGGCGGCTCCTGCGGCATGGCGGTCGTCGCGGCCCTGCGGGTCGCGGAGCGGCTCGGCCCGGACGACATCGTGGTGGTGCTGCTGCCGGACAGCGGGCGCGGGTACCTCAGCAAGATCTTCAACGATGAGTGGCTGTCCTCGTACGGCTTCCTGGAGGATCCCGCCGAGGCCGGCCGGGTGCTCGACGTACTGAGCCACAAAGAGGAGACCATCCCCGGTCTCATCCACATGCACCCGGAGGAGACGGTCGGCGAGGCCATCGAGGTGCTGCGCGAGTACGGGGTCAGCCAGATGCCGGTGGTGAAGCGTGGCGCGGGACATCCTGACGTGATGGCCGCCGAGGTCGTCGGCTCCGTCGTCGAGCGGGAACTGCTGGACGCGCTGTTCACGAAGCGGGCCGCGCTGCTCGACCCGCTGGAGAAGCACATGTCCGCACCGCTGCCGCAGGTCGGCTCCGGCGAGCCGGTCGCCGGCCTGATGGCCGTGCTCGGCACGGCGGACGCCGCGATCGTGCTGGTCGAGGGCAAGCCGACCGGTGTGGTCAGCCGTCAGGACCTGCTGGCCTACATGGCGGGCGACGGCAAGTGATCCTCGGTGCGGCCCCGCAGCCGGTGACGGCGCCGGGGCCGCACGCCTGACCTAGCTCCCCGAGGGCTGTTTCGGGATCACTCGCAACAGCCCCGGGTCGAACGGCGCGCGCCGTGAAGTACCGGCCGCAGCGGCATGACGATCACCGAGTCGATCACGTCGGCGATGGCCGCGCGTCGCTCGAGAAGGCTCATGGCGGGCCACTGAACGGGATCCCTGCCGGGTCGGCGTGCCCTCTCGTCCGCCAGCCGTTCGGCGCGGGCCGCTTCGAGGCCGGAGATCCGGCGGGAGAGATCGGTGACCACGGCCGAACCGCCCTCGTCCGCGCAGGCCCGGCCGAGCAGATGGCGCTCCCGTACCAGGTGTTCAAGCAGCGCCTGCCCCTCCCAGTCGGTGCGAGGTGCGGGCGGGACGGCGGTGCGCTCGGCGAGGAGCTCCAGCACGACGTCCGAGAGGTAGGCGTCCACGGCCCGTGCGCTGCGCGCGCTGCCGCCGCAGTCCATCGCGGCGCAGGTGTACACCGCGTTGTCCGGGTCCTGCGCCGTCGGTCTGGCGCAACCGCCCATGCGGGAGCGACAGGGATGCCCGTTCTTGGCGGCGCCACACCGGAGATAGCCGCTGAACAGGTACTTGCGCAGGGGTTCGGGCGGCGCCCCGGGCGACTTGCTGCCGTTGGACAGCCGGGTTCCCCGCTGCGCGCCGTTGCGCTGTGAGATGTCCACGAGGGCACGCCATTCGTCCGCGGTGGCGACGGTGTCCCACGTACCCATGACAGGACGGCCGGTGGCCGGGTCGGTGACCAATTCGCCGTGCAGAAAGCGGTACCCGCACAGCACGGGGTTGGTCAGTGCCTGCCGGACAGTGGCACCACTCCAGGTGTTTCCGGCCGCCGTACGGACACCGCGGCTGTTCAGATCACGAGCGATCGCGTTCCACCCTTGTCCTCGCAGCGCGCTCTCGACCATCTCGCGCAGGAGCGGCCACTCATCGGGGTCCCGGCGCATGTTCATCTTGCGACCGGAGCGGGGATCGGGCGGGAGCCAGCCGAAGCGCCTGCGGCCACCGGGCGTGCCGCCGTCCAGTGCGCGGCGATGGACGTGCCGTCCGATGCGCTCGCTGGTGCGGCGGACCTCGTCGCAGTTCGCGTCGCTCGATGACGGGCGGCCGGTCGGGCGGAGGTCGTGGACGGCCTGGCGGGCGATGAAGAGGCCGTCGTCGGTCACGGTCAGGGCGCGGTGCAGCCGGTCGAAGTCCTCGGGGAGACGCCAGACCCGCTCCTGCTCTGTCGCGACAAGTGCGCGCACCGGAAAGCCTTCGGGGGTGCTGCGGCAGTGCAGTGCGTGGATGGCCTGGCCGAAGGACGGGCGTGGGACGTCGGGGTGGGTCGCTCCGACCCCGTTGTCCTCGTGGAACTTGACGATGGCCACGCCGAACTCGTCGGCCGTCTCGCTGTTCTCCTCGTGCTGGTGCCGTACTCCCGTGCCCGGTGCACGTCCTTTGGCGAGGACGGCCGACCGGGTGCTCTGGTCGGCTGTGATCCGTGCGTAGTCGATGCCCGGAACTCTGCCGTCGAGCCACTGATCGAAAGTGTGGCCTTCGTCGAGTGCCGTGACGAGTGAGGGATTGAGGTAGCTGCGAGACCATCCGGGCACGGTGGGTTCCTTGCATGCGACGACGTAGGGGCGTGGCCGACTGTGGTCTTCGACGTCTACGCGCGTATGTGGATGGCCGATCGATTCATGCGAACGAGGGACCGTGTGCTGGGGGAAGCAGGAGAGGGACGTCGCCGAACTGGTACGAGCGCGTCACGTGCACGCAGCACCCGCTTAACACGGGTCCGGCACATTGGTGGGTGTCGGAGGGGGCGGGAGCGGCTCCCCGCCTCGGACGACGACAAGCGGCGTCGAGGAATCTCCGGAGCGGCTCCCGGATCTCCATGGACGCCCTGGGCGTGGCACCTGGTCCTGACTCGGTGCCGCGTCCCTCGCGGGGACCGCCGTCGTCCCGCCCCCCGTAACAGGGGGTGCGGCGGTCCCCGCGCCCTTCTCGTTGCGTCGTCTACTCCACGAAGAGGCCGCGTTCTGCCGCCCGTACGTCGAACTCTTCGAGGCGGGCCTGGGCCTCCGGCAGGCCGTCGCACATCGCTTCCAGGAGTACGCGGCCCAGCAGCATCGGCGCGCAGGCCGTGTCGAAGGCGAGGCCCGTGCCGACGGCGGCGGGCAGGAGCAGGTCGGAGTGGGCGGCGACGGGGGCGAACGCCGAGTCGGCCACGGTGACCACCGTCAGGCCCGCCGACTTGGCGTAGGCGAGGGTGTCGACGACCTCGCGCGGGTGGCGGGGCAGGGCGAAGCAGAGCAGGGTCGTGGCGCCGGCGCGGACGGCCGCGTCGATGCGGTCCGCGAGCATGGTGCCGCCCTCGTCGAGGAGGCGGACGTCGGGGTGGACCTTGGCCGCGAAGTACGAGAACCCGTAGGCCTGGGAGGCCGCCGCGCGCAGTCCGAGGACCAGGAGGGGCTGGGACGCGGCGAGGAGCCGGCCCGCGCGTTCGACGGGTTCCGGGTCGGCGAGGAGGTCGGCCAGGTGGCGGAGGTTGGCGATCTCGGCCTCGACGGCCTGCTGGTACTCGTTGGCCTCGGTGACGGCGCTCGGTTCGGCGGGGGCCACTTCGCGCAGGTGCTTGCGCAGCGCCGGGTAGCCGTCGAAGCCGAGGGCGACGGCGAAGCGGGTCACGGAGGGCTGGCTGACCCCGGCGAGTTCGGCCAGCTCCACGGAGGAGAGGAACGGCACGTCGGCGGCCCTGCGCACCATGCAGTGGGCGATGCGGCGTTGGGTGGGGGTGAGGCGGTGGCCCTCGAAGAGGTGCTGGAGGCGGGCGGCGGGGCCCCGACCATGCGCACCGCTGCTGTCCGTGCGGTCGTTCATGTCTCCCCGTTCTCCCCGATGGCCCATTCAGAGGGGCATTATTGTGCATGAGTCTATTCAGCCGAGCGGAGGGCGCCAAGGGCTCCTAGGTGATCGCGCCACCGGTAGGGTCCTCTTTCGCGTCGTGTGACGGCTGGGCAAGGGGGAGTGCGCGTGGGTTCCGGCATTACGGGAGGCGATGGCCAGACGCTGGCCAGTTCGCCCGCCGACAAGAAGAAGGCGGCGAAGTACCTGGAGGAGGTACTCCTTCCGCACACGAAGTCGGCCGGGGACATGGCCGCGGGCGGTGGCCAGGTGCGCCCGCCCTTGCTCGCCCCGGCGCCGCCGATGAGTCCGCTGATCAAGCAGGACAGTGGCCTCGAGGCTCTGTCCGGCTGGGCTTCCAGCGACGGGTTGTCGAGCGCGCTCGACGCCTGGCAGAGCTCGTCGAACCGGCTGCTCGACCGGCTGCGGACGGAGCTGAACGCGCTGCACGGGACGAAGAACGTGTACCAGAGTACGGACTTCGGTGTCGGCGGTCAGGCGAACGCGGTGCGTCCGCCCAGCAGCTTCGACGGAATGTGACGGCGGCCGGGCGATGACGTTGACGTACCAGGACGTGGTGACCGCCGATCTCTCCTCGTTCGTGGACGTGTCCACGGTGTGGAAGAAGATGGGCGACCGCTTCGGGGAGTTGCAGACGGACTACGAGAAGCACGTCCAAGGCGTGCTCGGCAACGGCAACTGGCAGGGGCTCGCCTACGGCGCCCAGCAGCAGAACGCCGAGGCCACTTCCTTCGAGTACGGCGCCGCGAAGTCGGAGGCGCATGCGGTAGCGAGCCTTCTCAACGACGCGCACACCGAGTTGACCAGGCTGCAAAAAGCGGTCAAGGACATCGTCGACGATGCGGAGAAGAAGGACTACAAGGTCGACTCCGCCGGCAAGGTCACCTACGTCGGCTTCGAGAAGATGACCGAGCAGGAGAGGTACGCGCTCCACCACGACCCGGACTATCCCTCGCTCGTGGCCGACGCCACCAAGATGGCGCAGGGCTTCACCGACGCCGTCGCCAAGGCAGTCAACGCCGTTGACGACTGCGACCAGAGTGTGAAGCGGGCGCTGGCGCGGGCCACCTCCGACGCGCAGACGGACGGATCCGGCTTCGGCGGGTTCAACGCGCACGCGAATGGTGACCTCGCGAAGGCCGGCAAGCCCGACCCCAAAACGAAGAAGGACGGCGGCTGGGTCGCCGACGGCGATGCGGATGCCACGGGCCCGGACGCCGACCACTCGGCCACCGGTCCTGACGTCGGCGGCGGCAAGCTGGGCGAGGCCGAGGCGCACGCCGAACTCGGCAAGGCTGCGGCCGAGGGGACGCTCACGAACGACCCGATGCAGCTGTCCGGTGAGGCCGAGGCGTACGCGGGTGTCAAGGGCTCGATCGGCGGTGGCATCACCAACGAGGGCCTCAACGGTGAGGCCAGTGCTTTCCTGGGCGGCGAGGCCTCGGCCAAGGGCAGCGCCTACGCCGGACCCGTCGGCGTCTACAGCCGCGCCGAGGCGAAGGCGGGAGCCGAGGCGACCGCCGGTATCGACGTGGGCAAGGATGGCTTCCACGTCGGCGGCGAGGCGTTCGCCGGCGCGAAGGGCGGCATCACCGGGGGCGCCGACCTGGGCGGCATCGGCGCGGGTGTGACCGCCGAGGGCTACGCGGGCCCGGGCATCGAGGCCAATCTTGACGTCGGCAAGAACGAGCAGGGCGTGTGGAAGGTCAAGGCCAAGGCCGGTGTCTCCCCCGTACTCGGCGGAGGTCTGGGCGTGGAGTTCACCGTCGATCCGGGGAAGGTCACCGATACCGCCGGCGATCTCGTGGGCGCTATCGGGCATGGCGCTAGCTCATTCGGGCACGCTGTCGGCGGCATGTTCTGATGCATGCAGTAAGGAGCACCTGAGATGCGCACGTCCCTTCCCGTGCCGATCACGTTCAAGTTGCCGGAGGGCTGGCAGGCCGCGGCGCCGGACGCGGTCGGCGCCCCGGGGACGGCCTTCGTCGCGCTGCACCCGTATCCGGACTCGGGGTTCACGGCGAACATCACCCTTGACGGCGAGTACCGGCCGGACGAGGCGACGCTCGCTCAGATCGCCGACGAGTCCGTCCGGAACCTGCGGCAGGCCGTGACGGCGGTGGAGGTCGTCGACCGACAGCAGGTCGGCTCGGCCGAGGCCCCCGGTCTGTCGCAGACCCTGGAGATCTCCGCCGTGGCCGGGGGCGTGCCCCGCGAGCTGGTGCAGTCGCAGGTGTACCTGGCCATGCTGGACGTCGCTGACCCGAGCAAGCGGGCGGTGACCCGATTCATCCTGACGTCCACCGCGGCGCAATTCCCCACGGTGGTGGGCGATTTTCAGGAGTTCGTGGCCACGGTCCAGGCGGACACGGATGCCGCGACCTAGCTGGAGCGGAGGCGCCTTGCTCCCAGCAACCGCATCCCCATAGGCTGACGTCATGGGACTCTTCGACAAGGTGACCGGGAGCAGGCGCCCCGACAGTGGAGTCGCCCCGGGGTCGGCCGACGAGGTGCGCGCGGCTCTGCTCGCCCTCAACACGGACGACGTCCCGTACGTCATCCAGAACGGCGACGGCGACGGCGCCGACCTGGTGGCTCAGTGGCGGATCGCGGAGCCGGCCTGGCAGACCTTCTTCTCCCGGACCCAGGTGACGCACGCGGTGCGGATCCGGATGCGCCTGGACCAGGAGAACCATGAGGTGCGCGCCCTGGAGGAGCAGTGGGAGCTCGAGTGGGTGGGGAATCCTCCGCGGTTGCAGATGTCGACCGAGTACTCCCGTGGTCCGGACCGCACCGTGACCCGGCAGTGGAGCATCGAGCGCGATAAGGGCGGGCGCCTGCAGGCCACCGAGGACTTCCACTTCGATGCGTCGGACCTGCGCCGTCCCCTGCGCGAAGCCGCGCTCCAGACGGGCTGGGGCTGGCGCGGCCTCCTCTTCGGCAAGCTCTGAACCGGTCTGGTGCTACCGCCGGGAGGCCCAGGCCCCAGGACGGAACTACAAGGGGCCGTTGCTCAATTGCCGGGCAGGCAGGGGTAGTTGGCTACTCCGTGAAACGGTCAAGCAGCGCTGCGGCTCGTTCCACGTCCCCCGTGAGTGGGCGGTCCTTCAGGTCCGGTTCCAGGGTCGCGTCGGCCAGTTCGAAGGCGCGGCCCACTGGCAGGTCCGGGTCGGGGCGGTGGTCGCGCAGGCGCAGGGCCCGGACCGCCGCGACCAGTTCGCACCCCACGACCTGGCGGTAGGCCGCGCACAGGCGCAGGGTCTGGCGGGCGGCAAGGGACGCGAAGCTGGCCTGTTCCTCGACGCCGCGGGAGAGGACCGCGTGGCCGAGCGAGGCGGGGGCGGCGAAGGCGCGGAGGTCGCCGAGCGCGGCTCCGGCGGCGTACTCCAGGATCATCACGCCGGACGCGCCGGGTTCGCCGTCGGCGAGGAACGGGCGCAGGCGGGTGTAGGAGGGCTCGTTGAGGGTGGAGAGGCGGGAGGTCGAGAGCCGGGCGACCTGGGTGACAGAGAGTCTGAAGTGGTCGAGGGCCAGGGCGAGTTGCGCCATGTAGAAACCGCCGTGGTGGTACGCCGTCATGTCCTCCGGGCAGATCAGCGGGTTCTCCGCGGCCGCGTTGATCTCGACGGTGAGGACGGCTTCGAGGGCGTCCGCCGCGTCCTGCGCCGGGCCGTGGATCTGCGGTACGCAGCGGAAGCCGTACGGGTCCTGGATGCGGCCGAGCGGCGGGGTGGGTCGGTCGGGGGCGCCGAGGATCTCGCGCATCCGGGCCGCGACCTCGTAGGAGCCGTGGTGGCGGCGGGCCTCGTGGACCGGGAGCGCGTAGGCCTCGTAGCTGCCGTCGACCGCCAGCAGGCTGAGGGCCGCGACGAGCTGGGTCGCCGTGAGCAGGCCGCGCAGTTCGTGCAGGGCGAGCGCCGACTGGCCGAGGGTGAGGGCGTTGCTGGAGATCAGGGCCAGGGCGTCGTTGTTGTCGAGGGGCTGCGCGGCCGGCGCCGTGCCCTTGCCGCGCCACGGGTGTTCGCCCGCCAGGGCCAGGCCCATCTGGGCGAGCGCGGCGATGTCGCCGGTGCCGACCGAGCCGTGTTCGTTGACCGCCGGGTGCGCGCCGTTCTCCAGCGCCTCGCACAGGGCCGTCACGACGGTGGGGCGCAGGCCCGCACCGCCCGCGAGCAGCTGGTTGGCCCGGACCGCGAGCATCGCGCGGACCTCACGCTCGGGGAGTTCGGCGCCGATCGCGCCCGCGTGGCTGCGCAGCAGGCGCAGTCCGTGGTCGGCGGCGGCCTCGGTGGGCACGTCCTCGCTGCGGTTGGCGCCGACGCCGGTGGAGCGGCCGTAGACGCGGCCCCACGCGGCGATCTCGCGGGCCGCGTTCCAGGACTCCTCGACGCGTTTCATGGCTTCGGTGCCGGGGACGGGGCGGGCGCTCGCGCCGGCGAGGCGGACCACGTCGCCGACCGGGAGGCCGTGGCCGTCGAGCACGACGACCGGGGGCGGTGCCGTCTCCGTCGGGCGCACCATAGGGGGCATCACGCGCTGTTCCTCCTCGAACCGTTACCCGCCGCCCTGGGGAGGGCGGTCGCGTCTCACATTTCGGGCAGCCCGGGGGGATTCACCGGTGATTCACGCGCGGGCATTGACAAGTTATTCACGCACCAAGAACTCTGCATGACGATATGCAGACCAGGCAAGAGGACTCCAGAGGCGCTCCATGATCCAGTTCGAAGCGGTCCACAAGCGGTTCCCGAACGGCACGACGGCGGTCCATGACCTCTCGCTCTCCATGCCCGAAGGGGGCGTGACCGTCTTCGTCGGCTCCTCCGGCTGCGGCAAGACCACCAGCCTCCGGATGATCAACCGGATGGTCGACCCGACCTCCGGGACCATCCGGGTCGGCGGGCGCGACGTCCTCGACCAGGACGCCGCCGAACTGCGGCGCTCCATCGGCTACGTCATCCAGCAGGCCGGCCTCTTCCCGCACCGCACCGTCCTCGACAACGTCGCGACCGTACCGCTGCTGCTCGGCTGGGGCCGCAAGAAGGCCCGCGCCGCCGCCGGTGAACTCCTCGAACGGGTCGGACTCGCCGCCGAGATGGGCAAGCGCTACCCGCACCAGCTCTCCGGCGGGCAGCAGCAGCGCGTCGGCGTCGCCCGGGCGCTCGCCGCGGATCCGCCGGTGCTGCTCATGGACGAACCGTTCGGGGCCGTCGACCCGGTCGTGCGCAGCCAGCTCCAGGACGAACTGCTGCGGCTCCAGAAGGAGCTGAACAAGACCATCGTCTTCGTCACGCACGACATCGACGAGGCGGTGCGGCTCGGCGACCGGATAGCCGTGTTCCGCGAGGGCGGGCATCTGGTGCAGTGCGCGGCTCCCGCGGAGCTTCTGGCCCGGCCCGCCGACGCGTTCGTGGCGGACTTCCTCGGGGCCGAGCGGGGTCTCAAGCTGCTGTCGCTGAGCGTGCTGGGGGGTGTGGCGCGGGCGCCGTTGCCGGACGGGGGGGCGTGGGAACTGGTGCTGGATGCCGCCCGTAAGCCTCTGTGCTGGCGGGTGCGGGACACCGGGGACGAGCTTCCCGTCCGGCCGTTGCGCGATACGGATTCGCTGTTGTCCGCGCTGAACGAGTCCGTCGCGTCGCCCGTGGGGATGGTGGCCCGGGTCGACGCGGACGGGGTGTTCACCGGGGTTTCGTCCCGGGACGACATCCACGCGGGGGCCGGCGCCGCTCACGCCTCGGCCCTGTCGGGCGCACCGTCACGGGGCTCCGCCCCGGACCCCGCTCCTCAATCGCCGGAGGGGCTGGATTCCGCCGGATCAGAGCGCGAGGCCGAAGAGGGCGCCGTATGACCATCGACTGGCAATGGATCGGCTCCCACGGGTCCGACCTCACCACCCTCACCCTCTCCCACCTCCAGGCCGCCCTCACCGCCGTCCTGCTCGGCCTGCTGATATCCCTGCCGCTGGCCGTCCTCGCCCACCGGGTCCGGCCCCTGCGCGGCTTCCTCCTCGGGATGTCGAACGTCCTGTTCACCATCCCGTCCATCGCCGTCTTCGTGCTGCTGCTGCCCGTCTCCGGGCTCACCCGCACCACCACCGTCATCGGCCTCACGATCTACACCCTCGTCGTCCTCCTGCGGAACACCGTCGAAGGGCTCGACTCCGTACCGCACAAGACCAAGGAAGCCGCGAAGGCCATGGGCACGAGGCCGCTGCGCACCCTGCTCACCGTCGAACTGCCGCTCGCCCTCCCCGTGATCATGGCGGGGGTGCGGATCGCCACCGTCATGTCCATCTCCCTCGTCTCCGTGGCCACCTACATCGGCGACGGCGGCCTCGGCCAGCTGTTCACCGACGGGTTCCAGCGGAACTTCCCGACGCCCGTCATCGTCGGCGTCGTCCTCACACTCCTGCTCGCGCTCGTCGCGGACGCGCTGCTCGTCGTCGTGCAGCGGCTGCTCACGCCGTGGACCCGGACCAGGAAGGCCTGAGCCGCCATGTACGAACTCTTCAAGAACCTCGGCTCCTGGCTGGTCAGCGGCGAGCAGTGGACCGGGCCCGACGGCATCGGGCACCGGCTCGCCGAGCACCTCCAGTACTCGCTGATCGCCACGCTCGTCGCCGCCGTCATCGCGCTCCCCGTCGGCCTGCTCATCGGGCACACCGGCCGCGGCGCCTTCGTCGCCATCAACCTGTCGTCCTTCGGCCGCGCCCTGCCGACCGTCGGACTCGTCGTCCTCGTCTTCCTGGCCAGCGGGCTGTCGATGTGGCCCGTCTACATCGCCCTCGTCGCGCTCGCCGTGCCGTCCATCGTCACCAACACGTACGCCGGGATGACCGCCGTCGACCCGGAGGTGCGGGATGCCGCGCGCGGGCAGGGCATGCGCGCCCACCAGGTGCTGTTCCAGGTCGAGCTGCCGCTCGCGCTGCCGCTGATCATGACCGGGCTGCGGCTCGCGCTGATCCAGGTCGTCGCGACCGCCACGATCGCCGCGTACGTCTCCTTCGGCGGGCTCGGCCGCTACGTCTTCGACGGGCTCGCCCAGCGCGACCTCGTGCAGGTGCTCGGCGGCGCCGTCCTCGTCGCGGTCGTCGCCGTCGCCCTGGACCTCGCGCTCTCCGGCCTCCAGCGCCTCCTCTTCCGCCACCGCCCCGCCTCCCTCAAGTCCGCCTAGGAGAACCCCAGATGAACCGACGTACTCTCCTCGGCGGCCTGTTCGCCGCGGCCTCCGTGCCCGCCGTCGCCGCCTGTTCCAGCGGCATCACCTCGCTCGACGGGGGTGGCTCGGGCGGCTCCGGCGGTGGCTCAAGCAAGGGCGGCGTCACCATCGGCACCGCCAACTTCACCGAGAACCAGGTCCTCGGGTACCTCTACGCCGCCGTCCTCGGAGCGGCCGGCGTCAAGACGACCGTGCGGCCCAACCTCGGCACCCGCGAGATCCTCATCCCCGCCCTCAAGGGCGGCGACATCGACCTGCTCCCCGAGTACCAGGGCGCCCTGCTGCACTACCTCGACACCAAGTCGGCCGCCACCGAGGAGGGCGAGATGCAGAACGCCCTCGCCATGGCCCTCCCCGCGGGCCTGCAGATCCTGCCGTACGGGATGGCGGAGGACTCGGACGCGTTCGTCGTGACCCGGGAGACCGCCGACAAGTACCACCTCAAGTCCCTCGCGGATCTCGCGGAGCACAACGGGAAGCTCGTCGTCGGCGCCGCCCCCGAGGTCAAGAAGCGGCAGGTCGGCGCCGTCGGCCTGAAGGACGTGTACGGCGTCGAGTTCAAGGAGTTCAAGTCCCTCGACTCCTCGGGCCCGCTGGTCAAGGGCGCCCTGAAGAAGGGCGACGTCGACGTGGCGAACCTCTTCACCACCGACACCGACATCGCCGCCAACCACTGGGTCGTCCTCACCGACCCCAAGAACCTCGTCCCCGGCCAGCACGTCGTCCCGCTGATCGCCGACCGCAAGGCCGACTCGACCGTCCGCAAGGCGCTCGCCCGGCTCGGCAACGTCCTCACCACCGAGCAGCTGACCGAGCTGAACCGGCTCGTCGACAAGGACAAGAAGGACCCCGAGGACGTCGCCGCCGACTACGCGCGCCGCCACGGACTGACGAAGAAGAAGTAGAGGTCATCGCATGGCAGCGGTAGTGGAGAAGCACTCCATCGACGTCGTCCCCGACAGCGCGCGCCACGGCCGCGCCGTTAACCAGTTCACGCTCTGGCTCGGCGCGAACCTCCAGATCACCGCCGTCGTCACCGGCGCGCTCGCGGTCGTCTTCGGCGGCGACGTGGTCTGGTCGCTGGCCGGGCTCGTCCTCGGCAACCTGCTCGGCGGCGCCGTCATGGCACTGCACTCGGCGCAGGGGCCGAAGCTCGGACTGCCCCAGATGATCCAGTCCCGGGCGCAGTTCGGGGTCAAGGGCGCCGTCGTGCCGCTGCTCCTCGTGATCCTCATGTACGTCGGTTTCTTCGCGAGCGGCAGCGTCCTCGCCGGGCAGGCGACCGCCGAACTGACCCACACGAACGACACGACCGGCATCATCGTCTTCGCGCTCGTCACGGCCGTCACGGCGGCCGTCGGCTACCGCGTCATCCACGTCCTCGGCCGCGTCGCGAGCGTCGTCTGCGCGCTCGCCTTCGTCTACCTGGGCGCGCGCCTCCTGGACCGTGTCGACCTCGGCGACCTGCTGGGCGACGCCCACTTCTCGCTGCCGATGTTCCTGCTCGCCGTGTCGCTCTCGGCGTCGTGGCAGCTCGCGTTCGGCCCGTACGTCGCCGACTACTCGCGCTATCTGCCGCGTACCACCAGCGCCAAGGCCACGTTCTGGTGGACGCTCTCCGGCTCGGCGATCGGCTCGCAGTGGTCGATGACGTTCGGCGTACTGGTCGCGGCGAGCTCGGGCGGCGCGTTCCTCGACAACCAGGTCGGCTACGTCGTCTCGCTCGGCGGCACGGGCCTGGCCGCGTCGTTCTTCTACTTCGTGATCGCGCTCGGCAAGCTCACCATCAACGTCCTCAACACCTACGGCGGCTTCATGTCGATGGTGACCGGCGTCAGCGGCTTCCGCGGGCAGCGCGTCCTGTCGCAGCGCGGCCGGGCCGTCTACATCGCGATCATCATGGTCGCGGGCACGGCCGTCGCCCTCGCGGGCAAGGACAGCTTCCTGTCGTCCTTCAAGGACTTCCTGCTGTTCCTGCTGACGTTCTTCACGCCGTGGAGCGCCATCAACCTCGTCGACTACTACCTGATCTCCCGCGAGCGCTACGACATCCCGGCCCTCGCCGACCCGGCCGGCCGCTACGGCGCCTGGCGATGGGACGCCCTCGCCGTCTACGGGATCGGGCTCGTCGCCCAGTTCCCGTTCCTGGCCACCTCCTTCTACACGGGCCCGCTCGTCGGCCCACTGGGCGGCGCGGACGTGTCGTGGATCGTGGGGCTTCTCGTCCCGGCCGCCCTGTACTGGCTGCTGGCCCGGCGCGACACCTCGCACGTGCCGCAGACGACGATCCTGGTTCGGCCCTCTGACAAGAGGGGGGTTAACCCCACTGTCCCGCGGGCTCCGGCTCCGTAACGTGAACGGGTATGGAAGCCCGCGAACAGGCACGTGACGCCGAACTCAAGAAGGAACTCGACGCCACCCTGCACGCCCGCAGGGAACTCGGTGAAGAGTACGAGACCGCGCTCGTCGACTCGTTCCTCGACAAGGTCGAACAGCGTCTTGACTCCTCCGTGGAGCGACGGGTGCGCAGGCAGCTGGCCGAGCAGCAGATGGTCGTCGCCCGCGACTCCCGCGCCGGCCGCGCCTCAGGCGACGGCTGGGGCGAACGCTTCGGCTTCGCCGTCGTCACCCTCGTCCTCGCGATCCCGCTGTCCGCGATCGCCGTCCTCAACGCCCACCTGCCCGGCCTGCTGATCGCCTGGGCCGGCATCGTCGGCGTGAACGCCCTGCACGCCGGGGTCTGGATCCCGCGGTACGGGGAGAAGCGGCGGGAGCGGCGCGACTCCGCGTGGGAGGAGTAGGGCCGCAGCCACCGGCCGTCACGCCTGCCGGGTCGGCAGGAGGACGGCCTGGCGCAGGTTGACGTGGCGGGGGCGGCTCGTCGTCCAGGCGATGAGGTCCGCGACGTCGTCGGCCGAGAGGCCGGTCAGCGCCTCGAACATGCCGTCCAACTGGCCCGACAGTTCCGCGTTGTCGACGTGCGAGGCCAGCTCCGACTCGGTGAGGCCGGGTTCGACGTTGGTGACGCGGACGTCGAGCGGGCCGAGCTCGGTGCGCAGCGACTGCGACAGGTACGTCAGGGCGGCCTTCGTCGCGCCGTAGACCGCGTAGTTCGGGAACGGGACGTGCGCGCCGATGGACGAGATGTTCACCAGGTCCGCCGTGCCGCCCGCCGCGGCCGTCGCCACCAGGTCGGCGGTGAAGGCGCGGATGACGCGCAGCGCGCCCGAGACGTTCGTGTCGAGCATGCGCTGCCACTCGTCGGCGCGGCCGTCCGTGACCGGGTTCGGCAGCATCACGCCCGCCGAGTTCACGACGAGGTCGACGCGCCCGTACGCGGCGTGCACGCGCTCGGCGGCGGCGTCGACGGAGTCCTGGTCGGTGATGTCCGTGGGCAGCGCGAGGGCCTGACCGCCGTCCGCGCCGATCTTCGCGGCCAGTTCGGTGAGGCGGTCGGCGCGCCGGGCGAGGAGGACCACGCGGGCGCCGCTCGCGGCGAGCAGCCGGGCGGTGGCCTCACCCATGCCGCTGGCGGCGCCGGTGACGAGGGCGGTGCGGCCGGAGAGGTTGTCGTACGTCGTCTGAGTCATGGCAGTAGCTTGCGCCGGGCCGCGCGCTCCACCCAGGGCAGAGCTTTTCCTGGGTCCGCCAGTACCAGGATGGGGAGCGGGGCCAGACCCTAGGATCGACGCCATGAACGAGCTCGGAGACATAGGGGACTTCCTGCGTTCGCGGCGCGCCCCCATCCGGCCCGAGGAGGTCGGTCTGCCCGAGCACGGCCGCCGCCGCGTGCCGGGACTGCGCCGCGAGGAGGTGGCCCAGCTCGCCGGGGTCAGCGTCGACTACTACATCCGCCTGGAGCAGGGCCGGGGCACGTCCGTCTCGGACGCCGTGCTCGACGCCGTCGCCCGCGTCCTGCGCCTCGACGACACCGAGCAGACATATCTGCGCTCGGTCGCCCGCCCCGCCGAGACCCGCCGCAGGGCGGCCGGCCGGACCGCGTCGCAGCAGGTGCGTCCTGGGCTCCGGCTGCTCCTCGACACGATCGAGAAGGCCCCGGCGTTCGTGCTCGGCCGCCGCATGGACGTCCTGGCCTGGAACGCGCTCGGGGACGCGGTGCTCGGCTTCGCCGCGATGTCCCCGAAGGACCGCAACATGCCGCGCCAGGTCTTCCTCGAACCCGCCGCCCGCGACCTCTACCCGGAGTGGCCCGCGGTCGCCGCCGAGACCGTCGCGTTCCTGCGCCTCGACGCGGGCGCCCACCCGCAGGACCCGCAACTGGCGTCGCTTGTGGGTGAGTTGTCGCTGGCCAGCGAGGACTTCCGGCGGCTGTGGGCGGACCACCAGGTGCGGTCGAAGGCGTACGGCGCCAAGCGCATGCTGCACCCCGTGGTGGGCGAACTGGCCATGCCCTACGAGACGTTGACGGTGCCGGGCGACCCCGGCCAGGTGCTGGTGGTGTACACGCCCGAGCCCGGCTCGGTCACCGAGGAACGGCTGCGGATGCTGGGCAGCTGGGCGGCGGCGCCGAACTGAGCGGGCCCCGCTCTGCTGTGGGTGCGCGTCGACCGGCTCGGGACGCGCGCGGGCGCACCCGCGGACCGGCAGGTCACGGCGTACCGCGCGAGCGGCCCGGCAGTGGGCGACGCCGCGCCCGAAGGGGCACGGCGTCGCTGAACCGGTTGTGAACCGCCGGGCTCAGACGTCCAGTTCGGCCTCGATCTTCTTCAGCTGGTGACGGGCCATCGCCAGGTTGGCCCGCGCGGAGTCCAGCACGAGGTACAGGAACAGTCCGTTGCCGCCGCGGCCCTTGAGCAGCCGGATCAGGTGGTACTGGGTGCCGAGTGTGATGAGGATGTCCTCGATCTCGTCCTTCAGGCCGAGATGTTCCATGGTGCGCAGCTTGGCGCGGACCACATCGGTGTTGCCCGCGGCCGCCACCTCCAGGTCGAAGGTCTTGGAGCCTCCGATGGTGCCGAGGGCCATGCCGCTGTTGTAGTCGACCAGGGCGGCCGCGCTCGCGCCCTCGATGGAGGCGACGGCGTCCTTCAGAGCAGTCTCGGTGTTGGCCATGGTGGTGGGTCCTTTCCTGCGCTGTCGCGCGGTCGTCATCGGGCTGTTCGGGGTTGCATGGTGGGCCCGGGGAGCCCGGGCCCGGGCGTGCGGACGGGGAGCCCGCTGCCGGTGGTCCCGGTGGCCGGGGGAGTCTCGGCGGGCGCCGAGCGGGCGCGGGACCGGGACCGGCCGCGGGCCCGCGCGGGCGGCTCGGCGGCGGCCGCGTCGGCCAGTTCGCCGATCCGGGTGCCGGAGCGGCGGCCCTCCAGGTGCAGCCGCCCCACGTTGACCCGGTCCTCGGCGAGCAGGGTGAGGATCGCGGTGTCCCCGGCCGCGTACGTGGCGACGTAGCCGTCCGTGCCGCGCACCAGGAGCTCCCGGAAGCCGCCCTGGTGGGTGGCGTCGGAGAGGCGCTGGGCCACGCCGAGCGCCGCGGCGGTCAGCGCGGCCACGCCCTCCGGTTCGACGCCGGTGGTGTCCTGGGCGAGCACGAGCCCGTCGACGCTGGCCGCGAGCGCCCCGGTGACCTGGGGGACCCGGACTCTCAGCCTGTGCAGTTCGCCGAGGACTTCGGCCTCGTCGGCCATCGGCGTTCTCCTTCCGGGGGTGACGGGGGGTTCGGAGCCGGTTCGTGTGCTGAGCCGCAGGCGCTTCACAGGGACTCCAGCGCGGCGCGCAGCCGGCGCAGCAGCGCGATGTCGGGGTCCTCGACAGCGGCGTGCGCCATCCAGGCGGGCACGGAGGACGGGCCGGCGGGCTCCGGGGGAGCGGTGGTCACCAGGCCGGCCGCGGCCAGGCGGCGCAGATCGACCAGGGTGTGGAAGGCCGGCCTGCCCAGGGCGAGCGCGATCTGCGACGCGGTCCTGGCCCCGTCGACCAGCTCCAGGACGCGGCGCCTGCGCGCGGGCACGGGCTCCCGGCCGCCCGCCCTGGTCAGCGGCGCCGTGTCGGTGTCCGGCTCGGGCCAGATCCGCTGGAGCAGCTCCCGGCGGCGCAGCGTCTCGCGCTCGACCGCCGCCACCGGCACCGGCCGCACCGCCCCGAACCAGTGCGAGACCCCGTACCGGAACCGGGTCGGCCCGCTGCTCGGCGCGAGGGTGAAGTACGCGGCGTCGAACACCGCGCCCAGGTGGCACAGTTCGAGCGCGCCGTCCGAGAGGCGGCCCTGCTCGACGAGGTAGCGGCCGACGCGCTGCCGGGCCCCCGCCCGGTCCACGGCCTCCCACCACCGCTCGGCCTGGACCGCGCCGCCCGCCGTGAGCAGCACGTCCATGCCGGGGGTCGCGGGCGACTCGGCGTGCACGATGCGGCCGTCCGCCAGGTAGAGGGTGCCGTGTTCGCGCAGCAGCGCTCCCGTGGCCCGTTCCTCGGCGAGGCGGCCGAGCATCGGCGAGAGGCTCACGGTTGTCGCGCTCATCCCAGCACCAGCCGGTCGGCGATGTCGGCGAGCCGCAGCCGGGAGAGCGCGAGGTTGCCCTCGTCCCGGTCGAGCCACAGGTGCAGGAAGACGCTGCTGTCGAAGCTGGTCCGGACGAAACGCAGCAGGTGGTACCCGTCGCGGTTGGTGACGATGACGTCCTCGACGGGCGGCGCCTTGTCGCCTGCCGCCCCTTCCGCCCAGTCGCTGCCGTCGGCGGGGGCGAAGGCCCGGTGCTCGGCGGCGAGGCGGGCGAGTTCGGCGGCCTCGGCGGCGGTGGCCTCATGGTCCCCGTTGGGCGAGTCCCCGATGGTGCCCAGCGCGAGCCCGCTGGTCCAGTCGACGACGGAGGCGCCGCGCGTCCCCGGCAGCCGCATGACCTCGAGCAGGCACTCGTCGATTCCGGGCACGCCTGAAACTCCCCACCTGGTCGCCGCGTTCGGGTATATGTGGTGCTTGGGTGACGACGAAGCTACGCACGGTGCGGTGACCTGGTGAGCGTTCTGGCATTTTCCGGTGGGACATTCATCAGGGGGCTAAAATCCGCCGACCCCGCCCAAATTCGGGGCCGTTGGGGGCGGTCAGAGGTCGAGCAGCGCGCCCCGCCGGTCACCGCCGGACTCGGCGACGATCTCCTCGACCGTCTGCGGCGCGCGCACGGCCGCGAACCGGACGCCGTCGCCTCCCGCCGTGAAGCCGTAGACCCCGGGCCGCACGAGCGAGTTGTAGGAGTAGTGCTGCGCGAAGTAGTACGCGCCGGTGTCGAGCGCGGCCGCGTAGTCGCCCGCTTCGAGCAGCGGCAGCGCGTGGTCCTCGGCGAGCAGGTCGCCGGAGAAGCAGGCGGGCCCCGCCACGTCCTGCGCGACGTCCGGGCCGGTCTTGGGCCGCCCCTTCGCGTCGTACGCGGCGATCCGCAGCGGCCAGGAAGCGGGTGCGTACACGGTCCTGGTCGCGACCTGGACGCCCGCGTGCGTCACGGCGATCGGGCGCCCGCCGCTCTCCTTGGCGTACTCGACGAGTGCGAGGACCGTGCCGTGCTTGGCCAGCAGTGACCGGCCGAACTCGGTGACCAGGCCGTAGCGCCCGTCGAAGAGGCCGGGGACGGTCGCGGCGAGCAGGCGCGCGTACGTGGCGTAGTCCGGGGTGTGCTCGTCGGAGGCGAAGTTGACCGGCAGGCCGCCGCCGATGTCGAGCGTGTCGATCTGCTGCCGCCCCGCCGCGGCGTTGATCTCCTCGGCCAGTTCGTACGCGGCCCGCACGCCCTGCGCCATCAGCTCAAGCGGCACGCCCTGCGATCCGGAGTGCGTGTGCAGGCGGGTCAGCCACGGCCGGTCGAGATAGGCCCGTACGACCCAGTCGCGGGCGCCCTCGTCGCGCAGCGCCACGCCGAACTTGGAGGTGGCGGTCGCGGTGGAGAGGGCGCCGATCGAGCCCGCGCCGATCTGCGGGTTCACGCGGACGCCGATCGGGGAGCGGGTGGGCGCGGAGGCGACCAGCGCGTCGAGGCGGGCCAGTTCCTGCGGGTTGTCGGCGTTGACCGCGATGCCCAGGGCGAGGGCCTCGCGCAGTTCGGCGCCGGTCTTGGCGGGGGAGTCCAGGACGGTCCGGGCCGGCGGCACCCCGGCCGCGCGGGCCAGGGCCAGCTCGCCGGGGCTCGCCACCTCGGCCCCGATGCCCGCCTCGTGCAGCAGCCGCAGGACCGGCACGAGCGGCGTCGCCTTCACGGCGAAGGCGTGCAGGACCTCGGTGCCGGGGGCGGTGACCGCGTCGAAGGCGGCGTGCAGCGCGGCGGCGGACGCGCGGATGCCGGTGACGTCGAGCAGTCCGGCGACGGGGGCCGCCCGGCCGACGAGTCCTTGCTCGACGGCGGCGCGTACTGCCTGGTCGCGGCGGGTGGAGAGGTCCGTGGAAGCGTCGCTGGATGCCATGTGGTCCAGACAACCACCCGGAGCGCGTCGGAGGGAATGTATTGACTAGCTCTATTCAGATAGCCAGGATGTGAATAACAGAGCCAACATCCCCGTGCGCATTGCCAGGAGGCAGCCGATGTCAGGACCCCGCCCCGTACGAGCCCCGCGCGGCACGGAACTGAGCGCCCTGGGCTGGCAGCAGGAGGCCGCCCTGCGCATGCTCCAGAACAACCTCGACCCCGAGGTCGCCGAACACCCCGACAAGCTCGTCGTCTACGGCGGCACCGGCAAGGCCGCCCGCGACTGGCGCTCCTTCGACGCCATGGTCCGCACGCTGCGCACCCTCAAGCAGGACGAGACGATGCTCGTCCAGTCGGGCCGCCCGGTCGGCGTCATGCAGACCCACGAGTGGGCGCCCCGCGTGCTCATCGCCAACTCCAACCTGGTCGGCGACTGGGCGAACTGGGAGGAGTTCCGGCGCCTGGAGCAGCTCGGCCTCACCATGTACGGCCAGATGACCGCCGGTTCCTGGATCTACATCGGCACCCAGGGCATCCTCCAGGGCACGTACGAGACGTTCGCCGCGGTCGCCGCGAAGAAGTTCGGCGGCACCCTCGCCGGCACGATCACCCTCACCGCCGGACTCGGCGGCATGGGCGGCGCCCAGCCGCTCGCCGTCACCATGAACGACGGCGTCGCCCTCTGTATCGACGTCGACCCGCGCGCCATCGAGCGCCGCATCGAACACCGCTACCTCGACGTGCGGGCCGACAACCTGCGGCACGCCCTGGAGCTGGCCGTCGAGGCACGCGACGCCCGCAGGCCGCTCTCCATCGGCCTGCTCGGCAACGCGGCCGAGCTGCTCCCGCAGATGCTCGCCGAGGGCGCCCCCATCGACATCGTGACCGACCAGACCTCGGCCCACGACCCGCTCGCCTACCTCCCCGCGGGCGTCGACCTCGACGACATGGCGGCCTACGCGGCCAAGGACCCGGCGGGCTTCACCACCCGCGCCCGCGAGTCCATGGCCCGGCACGTCGAGGCGATGGTCGGCTTCATGGACGCGGGCGCCGAGGTCTTCGACTACGGAAACTCCATCCGCGGCGAGGCCCAACTCGCGGGATACGACCGGGCGTTCGCCTTCCCGGGCTTCGTCCCCGCCTACATCAGGCCGCTGTTCAGCGAGGGCAAGGGCCCGTTCCGCTGGGCGGCGCTGTCCGGCGAGGCCTCCGACATCCACAAGACCGACAAGGCGATCCTCGACCTCTTCCCCGAGAACGAGTCGCTGCACCGCTGGATCAAGCTGGCCGGCGAACGCGTCCACTTCCAGGGTCTTCCGGCGCGGATCTGCTGGCTCGGCTACGGCGAGCGCGACAAGGCCGGCGAGCGCTTCAACGACATGGTGGCGTCCGGCGAGCTCCAGGCCCCCCTCGCCATCGGCCGCGACCACCTCGACTGCGGCTCCGTCGCCTCCCCGTACCGCGAGACCGAGGCCATGCTCGACGGCTCCGACGCGATCGCCGACTGGCCGCTGCTCAACGCCATGGTCAACGTCGCCTCCGGCGCGTCCTGGGTCTCCCTCCACCACGGCGGCGGCGTCGGCATGGGCCGCTCCATCCACGCGGGCCAGGTCTCGGTCGCCGACGGCACGAAGCTGGCGGGCGAGAAGATCCGCCGCGTCCTGACCAACGACCCCGGCATGGGCGTCATCCGGCACGTCGACGCGGGCTACGACATCGCCGAGACGGTCGCGGCCGAGCGCGGCGTGCGGGTCCCCATGCGGGAGGGCGAGTGACCGGCCTCCCGACCGCGGGCGCCGGCCGCACGGCCACCCGCGCCCCCGGCGGCGCCGACTTCGCGGCCATGTGGGAGGAGCTGCGGCCCATCGGACGCGACCCGGGCACCCACGGCTACCGCCGCCACGCCTGGACCGGCGCCGACGCCGACTGCCGCACCTGGTTCCGGGCGCAGGCGGAGAGCCGCGGCCTGACCTACGAACTGGACCGCAACGGCAACCAGTGGGCCTGGCTCGGCGACCCGGCAGCAGGGGACGCCGTCGTCACCGGCTCCCACCTGGACTCCGTCCCGGACGGCGGCGCCTTCGACGGCCCCCTCGGCGTCGTCTCCTCCTTCGCCGCGCTCGACGAACTCCGCCGCAGGAAAGCGGAGTTCACCAAGCCGCTCGCGATCACCAACTTCGGCGACGAGGAGGGCGCCCGCTTCGGCCTGGCCTGCGTCGGCTCCCGCCTCACCGGCGGCCACCTGAGCCGCGAGCAGGCGTACGCCCTCACGGACGCCGACGGCATCACGCTGCCGCAGGCCATGGAGCGCGCCGGGTACGACCCGGAGACGATCGGCCCCGACCCCGAACGCCTCGCCCGGATCGGCGCGTTCGTCGAGCTCCACGTCGAACAGGGCCGCGCGCTCGACCTGTCCGGCGACGCGGTCGGCATCGCCGGCGCCATCTGGCCGCACGGCCGCTGGCGCTTCGACTTCCACGGCGAGGCCAACCACGCGGGCACCACCCGGCTGACCGACCGCAGGGACCCGATGCTGCCCTACGCGGAGACGGTCCTGGCCGCGCGCAGGGAGGCCAGGCTCGCGGGCGCGGTCGCCACCTTCGGCAAGATCGCCGTCGAGCCGAACGGCGTCAACGCCATCCCCTCCCTGGTCCGCGGCTGGCTCGACTCGCGCGCCGCCGACCAGGACGCCCTCGACCGGACGGTCACGGCCGTCGAGAAGGCGGCCCGCGAGTACGCCGACGCGCACGGCATCGACGTATCGCTGACCCGCGAGTCGTTCACCCCGGTCGTCGACTTCGACCACGCGCTCCGCGACGAGCTGGCCCGCATCCTCGGCACACAGACGGAGCTGAAGGTCCCGGTCCTCGGCACGGGAGCGGGACACGACGCGGGAATCCTCGCCTCGTCCGTCCCCACCGCCATGCTGTTCGTACGCAACCCCACAGGCGTCTCGCACTCCCCGGCCGAGTTCGCGGCCGAGGACGACTGCCTGGCCGGGGTGGCCGCACTCGCGGACGTACTGGAAGGACTGGCCTGCACGTGACCACGCAGACACCGACGACGACGTACTGGCTGGAGCACGCCTGGCTCGACCCCGTCGTCGAACCGGGCGTGGCCGTGGACGTCACCGCGCGGGACGGCGCCGGCCGGATCGCCGCCGTCCACACGGGGGTCGAGACCCCGCCGCCCGGCGCGACCGTGCTGCGCGGCCTCACCCTCCCCGGCCTCGCCAACGCCCACAGCCACGCCTTCCACCGGGCGCTGCGCTCGACCGTGCAGGTCGGCTCGGGCACGTTCTGGACGTGGCGCGAGACCATGTACTCGGTGGCGGACCGCCTCACCCCGGACACGTACCACGCGCTCGCGCGGGCGGTGTACGCGGAGATGGCGCTGGCCGGCATCACGGCGGTCGGCGAGTTCCACTACCTCCACCACGCGCCGGGCGGCACCCCGTACGCCGACCCGAACGCGATGGGCGAGGCGCTGATCGCGGCCGCGGCCGAGGCGGGCATCCGCATCACCCTGCTCGACACGGCGTACGTGTCGTCGGGCTTCGGCAAGGAGCCCGACCGCCACCAGCGGCGCTTCTGCGACGGCACCACGGACGCCTGGGCCGAGCGCGCGTCGCTGCTCGAAGAGCGCCCGCACGCCCGGATCGGCGCGGCCGTCCACTCGGTGCGCGCGGTCCCGGCCGACCAGCTCGCGACGGTCGCCGCATGGGCGTCCGCCCGGCAGGCTCCCCTCCACGTCCACCTCTCCGAACAGACCGCGGAGAACGACGCGTGCCAGGCCGCCCACGGCCGCACTCCGACGCAACTCCTGGCCGACCACGGGGTGTTGGGTCCCCGCACGACAGGCGTCCACAACACCCACCTGACGGACACCGACATCGCGCTCATCGGCGGCTCCGGCACCGGCACCTGCATGTGCCCGACGACCGAACGCGACCTCGCCGACGGTATCGGCCCGGCCGTGGCCCTGCAGAAGGCGGGCTCCCCGCTCTCCCTCGGCTCCGACAGCCACGCCGTCATCGACCCGTTCGAGGAGGCGCGCGCGATGGAGCTGAACGAGCGCCTGCGCTCCCGCACCCGGGGCCACTGGACCGCGGCGGCCCTGCTGCGCGCGGCGACGGCCGACGGCCACGCCGCGCTCGGCTGGCAGGACGCGGGCGTCCTGGAACCCGGCGCGGTGGCCGACCTGGTCACCGTGGCACTGGACTCGGTCCGCACGGCGGGCGCACCGCCGCGGCTCGGCGCGGAGACGGCGGTGTTCGCGGCGAGCGCGGCGGATGTGACGGACGTGATCGCGGGCGGCAGGCCCGTCGTCCGGGACGGCGCGCACACGCTCGTCGGCGACGTGGCCGGCGCCCTGCGCACGGCCATCGCGGCGCTCCACAAGTAGGCCCTCCGGAGGAAGCATGACCAGCACGACAGCCATCACCAACATCGGCACCCTGGTGACCAACGACCCCGGCCTCGGCGACGGCCCCCTGGGCCGGATCAAGGACGCGGCGCTGGTCGTCGACGGCGACCGGATCGCCTGGGCGGGCCCCGCGAAGAACGTGCCCGCGACGGACGCGGCGTACGACGCGGGGGGCCGCGCCGTCATCCCCGGCTTCGTCGACTCCCACTCCCACCTGGTCTTCGCGGGCGACCGCACCGAGGAGTTCAACGCCCGTATGGAGGGCCGCGGTTACTCGGCCGGCGGCATCCGCACCACCGTCGCCGCGACCCGGGCGGCGACGGACGCGGCCCTGGAGGCGAACCTCACCCACTACCTCGCGGAGGCGCTCCGCCAGGGCACGACCACCTTCGAGACCAAGTCCGGCTACGGCCTGACCACCGCCGACGAGGAGCGCGCCCTGCGCATCGCCGCGGCCCACACGGACGAGGTCACCTACCTCGGCGCGCACATCGTGTCGCCCGACCTCGCCGACGACCCGGCCGCGTACGTGGAGCTGGTCACCGGCGAGATGCTGGACGCCTGCGCCCCGCACGCGCGCTGGATCGACGTGTTCTGCGAGAAGGGCGCCTTCGACGGCGACCAGGCGCGGGCGATCCTGACGGCGGGCAAGGCGAAGGGCCTGCACCCGCGCATCCACGCCAACCAGCTCTCCTACGGCCCCGGCGTCCAGCTGGCCGTGGAGCTGGACGCGGCCAGCGCCGACCACTGCACGCACCTTACGGACGCGGACGTGGACGCCCTGGCGCAGGGCGACACGGTGGCCACGCTCCTGCCCGGCGCCGAGTTCTCCACCCGCGCCGCGTGGCCGGACGCCCGCCGCCTGCTGGACGCGGGCGTCACCGTGGCGCTGTCGACGGACTGCAACCCGGGCTCGTCCTTCACGTCCTCCGTCCCGTTCTGCATCGCCCTGGCCGTACGGGACATGGGCATGACCCCCGACGAGGCCCTCTGGTCGGCGACCGCGGGCGGCGCGAAGGCGCTCCGCCGCACCGACGTCGGCCACCTCGCCCCCGGCGCCCGGGCGGACCTGGCCTTCCTGGACGCGCCCAGCCACGTACATCTGGCCTACCGGCCGGGGGTGCCGCTGGTGAGCGAGGTGTGGCGGCGGGGGACACGTGCCGCCTGACGTCGTACGGGAGCGGGTGCGGGCCGCCCGCTCCCGGACGGCGGGTCAGGCCCACATCCCGCCGTCGACCCGCAGGACCGTGCCGGTGACGTAGGAGGAACGGTCGCTGAGCAGCCAGGCGGCCGCCTGCGCGATCTCCTCCGGAGCGGCCGCCCGGCCCAGCGGAGTCTGGGAGTTCAGCTGGTCGATGATCCCGGGCGACTCGGCGTCCCACTCGCGCAGCATCTCCGTGAGCGTGGTGCCGGGCGCGACGGCGTTGACGCGGATGTTCTCGGGGCCGTACGTGACGGCGGCGGACGCGGTGAGGCTGTTGACGGCCCGCTTCGCCGCCCCGTACGCGGGCAGCGCGGGGTTGGCGAGGAGGCTGCCGACGCTGGAGGTGTTGACGATGGCGCCGCGCCCGGCCGTCGCGCGGATGGCGGCGACCTGGGCGGTCATGGCGAGCCACGGGCCCTTGAAGTCCACGGCGCACACGGCGTCGAAGTCGCCCTCCGACAGCTTGTCCATCGGGCCGGGCGGCTGCCCCGTAGCGGCGTTGTTGAAGGCGGCGTCGAGCCGGCCGTACAGCTCCACGGCCCGCTGGACGGCGCCCCGGACGCTGTCCCCGTCGGCGAGGTCGCACACGACGTGGTCCGCGGTGCCGCCCGCTTCCCTGATCTCCCCGACGACCTTCTCGAGCTGGCTCTCCGTCCTGGCCGCGAGCAGTACCCGGGCCCCCTCCGCGGCGAACAGCCGGGCCGCCGCCGCGCCGATGCCGCGACCGGCGCCGCTGACGAAGGCGACCTTTCCGGCGAGCAGGCCCGGGTCGGAGGAAGGGGTGGCGGGAATCGATGTGTTGTCCATGCCGATGAGCCTGTGCCCGGCCGCCCCGCCGATCCAGGCACCGGCGGTACCTGGATCGGCGCCGGGACCTGCCCGCACACTGGCCGGGTGAACCGACGTGAACTGGCCGACTTCCTGCGCAACCGGCGCGAACGCATCGCGCCCGCCGACGCGGGCCTGCCCGCGGGACCGCGCCGCCGCACCCCCGGCCTGCGCCGCGAGGAGGTGGCCCAGCTCGCCCACATCTCGACGGAGTACTACACGCGCCTGGAGCAGGCCCGCGCCCCGCACCCGTCCCGCGAGGTGCTCGCGCAGCTCGCCCGCGCGCTGCGCCTGTCGGACGTGGAGCGCGACCACCTGCACCACCTGGCCGGCACGCCGCCAGGTCCCGCGCCCGGCCCGTCGCGGGAGGTGCGGCAGAGCATCGTCGACCTGCTGGACAGGCTGCCGGAGTCGGCGGCGCTGGTGATGTCCGCGACGTACGAGGTCATCGCCTGGAACGCGCTGGCGGCCGCCCTGATGGAGGACTTCTCCCCGTTGAGCCGCCGGGACCGCAACCTCGTGCGCCGGGCGTTCCTGGGCCCGCACCAGGAAGGCGGAGGGCTGTACGGGGTGTCGGACGCGGAGGAGTTCGGCAGGACGTCGGTCCACCATCTGCGCGCCACGGCGGCCCGCTACCCCGACGACCGGGAGGTGCGCGCCCTGGTCGACGAACTCCTCGACGGCAGCGCGGACTTCGCCCGGCTGTGGGCCACGCACGAGGTGGCCGCACGCCCCACCCTCTGCAAGACCTTCGCGCACCCCTTGGTCGGCCGCATCGCGGTCAACTGCGACATCCTGGACATCACCGACCGCGACCAGCGCGTGGTCATCTACACGGCCACACCGGGCTCGCCCTCGGAGGAGGCGCTGCGCCTGTTGTCCGTCATCGGCACACAGCGCATGGACGTACCTGGCTGACGCCTCCCGGCCCGGGCGGGAAGCGCCCCGGAAAGGGAAAGGGCCCGCCTGTTGGGTGTCGGCAACGGGCGGGCGCCGCCGAGCTGTCGGCCCGGCGCGGCGAGGATCTACTCCTCGACCGTCAGTCCCTTGCGAAGCTTGACCAGGGTGCGGGAGAGCAGGCGCGACACGTGCATCTGCGATATGCCCAGCTCGTCGCCGATCTCGGACTGCGTCATGTTGGCGACGAAGCGCAGGGAGAGGATCTTCCGGTCGCGCGGCGGGAGTTCGGCGATCAGCGGCTTCAGGGACTCGATGTACTCGATGCCTTCGAGGCCGTGGTCCTCGTAGCCGATCCGGTCCGCGAGCGCGCCTTCGGAGTCGTCCTCCTCGGGCTGGGCGTCGAGCGAGCTGGCGGTGTACGCGTTCGACGCCGCCATGCCCTCCACGACCTCTTCGTTGGAGAGGCCCAGGCGTTCGGCGAGTTCGGTCACCGTCGGCGCGCGGTCGAGCTGCTGGGCGAGCTCGTCGCCCGCCTTGGCGAGGTCGAGGCGGAGCTCCTGGAGGCGCCGGGGCACCCGCACCGACCAGGACGTGTCGCGGAAGAAGCGCTTGATCTCACCGACGATGGTTGGCATCGCGAAGGTGGGGAACTCGACGCCACGGCTCAGCTCGAAGCGGTCGATCGCCTTGATCAGGCCGATGGTCCCGACCTGGATGATGTCCTCCATCGGCTCGCTGCGGGAGCGGAACCGGGAGGCCGCGAACTTCACCAGGGCGAGGTTCAGCTCCACCAGCGTGTTGCGGACGTAGGAGTATTCGTGGGTGCCCTCTTCGAGGGACTCGAGGCGCTCGAAGAGCGTCTTGGAAAGGGCGCGGGCGTCGACCGCTCCCACCTCGGCGAAGGGCGGGATCTCGGGGAGCCCGTCCAGTCCTTCCAGAGCGTCGGACTCATGGCCGGAGTGGCGCTGCGGTGTGGGTGCCGACGTCGCCTGGTCAGTACGCGATTCGTCGAGCCGGGGTGACATGATGTCCTCCATCGTTCTCGGCATATGGCTGCCGATGCCAATACGTGCACTGTGCGGAGTGCGGCGCCTCCAAACCCGCGGGTTCGTTTTCTGTCCTTACTAGGCCTACCCGGTTTCGTGACCGGGCCGCAAGTGCGCTATAACCCTAAATGTCCGATTCTTAGGGGTTGTTCGGGTACCGGGGACCGTGGAGAAGGCGTAGTGTTCGAGGGCGTCAATCGGCACGTCGAAGGCAGCGAGAGAGAGACGTCATGGACCGCGGGACAGTCGGCAGCGCGCATCGGGGCCGGCTTCTGGTCGAGGTGCGGCAAGAGGGCCCCAGCGCCGTCGTGACGCCGGTGGGTGAGCTGGATCACCACACCGCCGATCTGCTGCGCGAACCCCTTGAGGAATGCCTGGTGAGCGGGGTTTCCCGGCTGATCGTGGATTGCTCGCGCCTCGAATTCTGCGACTCGACCGGGTTGAACGTGCTGCTCGGCGCCCGCCTCAAGGCGGAGGCCGCGGGCGGCGGGGTCCACCTGGCCGGGATGCTGCCGGTGGTGGCCCGGGTCTTCGAGATCACCGGCGCCGACGCCGTCTTCACGGTGCATGAAACGCTGGCCGCGGCGCTCGCCGCGGAGTGAGCGGATGCCCCCGAGCCCCGCTGGCGGAGAAGTTACGCTCCAGTTGTCGCTACGTGATCGAGGCGTTATCAGCGTCACAGGATCCGTGTCGAATCGGTGGGTGTTCTCGCCGTCCGGCCGGGCAGGAGACACCCGACCGCCCCTGCAACCCTGAGTCCTGAAGCTGAAGCTGAATTGGTAAATCGGTGAGGTGAAGTGCTGATGAGCACCACCCGGCCTTACTCGCCGGGCGACCACGGCCCCGAGTCCGGTGATCGACCGGCACCCGGCGGCCGGCAGGTCCGCACGCTGAGCCTCGCAGGGGAGAGCGGCATCGTGCCGCTGGCTCGCGACTTCTCCCGTGAGGCGCTGCACGCGTGGGGCTGGCTACCCGCCCCGACCGCGGAGCGCCGCGCCGCCGCGGAGGATGTACTGCTCGTCGTCTCCGAGCTGGTCACCAACGCCTGCCTGCACGCCGAGGGCCCGGACCGGCTGACGGTCTCCCTCGACAACAAGGTGCTGCGCATCGAGGTCGCCGACCACGGCGCGGGCCAGCCCGAGCCCCGGACCCCGCACCGCGCGGGGCGCCCCGGCGGCCACGGCATGTTCATCGTGCAGCGCCTCTGCCTGGACTGGGGCGTGGTGCGCACGCCCGAGGTCGCGGGCAAGATCGTATGGGCGGAGCTGGGCGCCCCCGCCTGAGCCTTTCCGCACTTCCTGGAGCACGCCGGATCGTCTTCGATCCGGCGTGCTCTTTGTCTTCCCTCGGCAAGGCCCCGGGCGTACCTTGAGCCACCCGCATCTGATGAACCGTCAGCAACCGTCGGGCCGAAGGGATATCGAGGTGTCGTACCGGACGTATCAGGAACGAACCGCCGCGTTCGCGCTCGGCGCCGCTCTGGCGGGCTCCGCGGTGCTGATGGCCGCCCCCACGGCGCAGGCCGCGGTGCAGAACGTCAACTACCAGTGCAAGACGCCGATCGGGAACAAGGGAGCCGTCTCCCCGATCGACATGAAGAGCGTCAAGAGCGGCAGCGGCTACAAGATCACGATGTCCTTCCAGAAGGGCGTCTCCTCCAGCCCCGTCGAGCTCGGCAAGGGCGCGATGAACCCCAGCGCGGTGATCAAGCTGGGCGGCGCGGAGAGCGGCACCCTGCCGGTGACGGGGGCGGCGAACTCCGCGGCGATCCCCGCCAACACCCCCATCAAGATCAGTGACCTGTCGGGCACGTACACGCCGAAGAAGAGCGGCAAGGTGACGTTCACGGCCGGCGTCCTGACCATCAAGGCGCTCGGCACGACGACGACCTGCACCCCCGCCAACAGCCCCGCGCCGTCCCTGGAGCTGACCGTGCAGGGGGCAGGCGGCTCCGGCGGAGGCGGCTCCGACCAGGGCGGCTCCACCACAGGCGGCTCCCAGTCGGCTCCCTCCGGCGACGGCCGGCTCCCGCAGACCGGCCCGCAGGACTCCGCGATAGCCCTCGGCACGCTGGGCGGCACGGTGCTCCTCGCCGGCGCCGCGGGCGCGCTCTGGCTGACCCGCAGGCACCAGGGGACGCCCCGCTAGGGGCGCGGGGAACTGCGCGAGCAACCACAGATGAGCCGCACACGCCGACGCGACCGAACCCCCTACGGCGCCGTGGCGGCGGGCGCGCTGCTCGCGGCGCTCACCGCCGCGACACCGGTCACGGCGGCACCGCCGGGCTGGACGATCGCCCCGTCCGCGGGCGGCGGGTCACGCCCCGCCGCACAGGACGGCCGCCCGTACATCTACGCGGAGGGCGCCCCCGGCACCGTCCTGGAGGACAAGGTGGCCGTCACCAACCCGACCGCCGCGCCCCTCAGGGTGGCGCTGCGCGGCGCCGACGCCGACAACCGGACCGACGGCACCCCCGCCATCCGTACCCGCGCGAAGGACGCCGGCGCCTGGCTCACCTTCGCCGACAAGTCCGTACAGGTCCCGGCCCGCACCCGCGCCGAGATCCCCTTCACCCTCACCGTCCCGGCGGGCGCCACCCCGGGCGACCACCCCGGCGCGATCGTCGCGGACGCGGGCGGCCGCACGTCCGGGGTCGGCGTGCACCTGCGGGTCAGCGGCCCCACCCTCTCCGCCCTCACCGTCGAGCACGTACGGGTCGTCGCCGGGGACCGCATCGCGTACGAGGTCGTCAACCGGGGCAACACGACCCTCGCGCCCCACCTCACCGTCAGGGCCGACGGCGTCCTCGGCGGCGTCCTCGACAAGGGGCCGCGCGCCCTGCCGGTGGAGCTGCTGCCCGGCCGCCGCGTCCGCCTCACCGAACCCTGGCCCGCCCCTGCCCCCGCCCTCGACTCCGTCGACGTGCGGGTGACGGTCACGGCGGGCGGCGGCGCGAAGGGCTCGGCGACGACCACGGCCCGGTTCGTGCCCTGGTGGCCGCTGGGCGGCGCCCTCGCCGTGCTCGTGGGCGCCGGCTGTGCCGCCCCCGGCCTCGTACGCCGTCGAAGCCGCCGCCGACCCGGCCCAGGCACCGGCAACCCAAGGAGTGCGCCATGACCCTCCGCAGCGCACCGGCCGCGCGGCTGCTGACCGTGCTCGCCCTGCTGGCCGCGCTCCTCGCGAGCACGGCGCCGTGGGCCACCGCCGCCGACCCGCCCACCGTCACCCTCTCCAGGACCGAGGCGGGGGCCGGGGGCTCGATCACGGTCAAGGGCTCGGGCTGGCGGCCGAAGACGCTGCTGATGATGCTCGTCTGCGGCCGGTCGAGCCCCGGGCGCGGTGTCATCGGCGGCACCAACTCCTGTGCCAACGCCGACGGGCGCGCCGTCACCACCGACGCCCGGGGAGGGTTCGGCCGGAAGCTGCCGGTCGTCGAGCCGCCCGGGCCCTGCCCGTGCGTCGTCCACGTCGCGACCGTGACCGGCACGGCGAAGGCGCAGGCGGACGCCGTGCTCAAGGTCGCCGGGCACCCGGTGGAGGCGCTCCCCGCCGAACGGGACGACGGACAGCTCGCCATGGTCACCGATGCCCGGCTCGACGGATCGAGCGGCATCCTCACCTGGTTCGGCTCGCCGCCCTCGCGGACCCTCACCTTCACCGTGGGCAACGTCGGACCGGCCCCGGTCAAGGACCCCGTCTTCCAGGTCGGCACCTCCCACGGCGTCTTCGCGCCCGTCTACGAGGAACAGCAGTGGCGCGGCACCGTCCCGCCGGGCCGCAAGGCGCAGATCAAACTGCCCGTCGAGCTGACGGCCGGCGCCCACGGCGGCTACCTGGTGTCGCTCAAGTACGGCGGGAAGGTACTGGCCGAACAGCCCTGGGGCGTCGGCCGGCCCTGGGGCGTCACGCTCTTCTGGGTCCTGCTGTGCGTCGTCGTCCCCGCCGCCGTCTTCCGTATCGGCATGGCGGTCGTGGACCGGCTGCGCCCGCGCGACCGGTACGCGCCGGGCCGCCACCGCGGCGCCCAGCGGCTGGCCGACCTCACCGTACGGCTGTCGAAGCCGCGGCCCCCGCGGCGGCGGCCGGACCCCGCGGACGGCGCCCGGCCCGGCCCGGCACCCGGCGAGGGCCCCGCGGAGCCCGCCGCCTCCACCACGACCACCCTGCCCTGGTTCACCCCGGACACCGGTCCGGGCGGGACCACGGCCGGTCAGCTCTCCGCACCGCCCGACAACAGCAGGACGACGAAAGGAAACACGTGAGCAGGCAACGGAGAGCCGGTGCGGCCGGCTGTGCCCTGATCCTGTCCGGGGCGGGGCTCTGGCTCGCCTCCGGCCCGGCGCAGGCGGCCGAGTCCTCGTTCAAGACGGAGTGCGTCCCGCCCTCCATCTCGGGGCTGCCACCGGTCCAGGGCACCACGGTGGCGGACGTCACCGCACCGGCGACCGCCAAGGTCGGCGACGAGATCGACGTGGTCTGGAAGACGACCCAGGCCGCCTCGAAGAACCCCGACGTCCTCGACCTCGGCGCCGACACCGTGCAGCCCACGGGCACGGTGAAGGTGGCCGGCGCGCAGAGCGGCGACCTCAAGGTGCAGGGCGAGCGGAAGAACCCGGCGATCAAGAAGAACAGCCCGATGGTGCTGTCCGACATGAAGGGCAAGCTGAAACTGACCGCCGCCGGGGAAGTGACGCTGACCCCGGACGCGTACACCATCAACGTCAGCAAGCCGATCTCCACCGACACCAAATGCACACCGAAGGAGACGGTCAAGCCCGCCGTGACCATCAAGGTCACGGACGGCGGCGGCGCGACCACAGGCGGCGCGACCACAGGCGGTACGGCCGCGGGCGGCACCGACACCGGGGGCGCCTCGACGGGCGGTACCACCGCGGGCGGCACCGACGGCGGCTCGGGCAGCGGCGGCACCGGCTCCGGAGGCACCGGCTCCGGCGGGGCCGCGGCGGGCGGCGGCACCGGCGGCGGTGACGGGAAGACCGACTTCACCGGCAAGGAGGTGTCGATCCCCTACGCGTGCAAGACGCCCATCGGCGACAAGAACGGCACGTCCCCGGTGCGGATCGACGCCAAGAAGGACGGCGGGAACTACGCCCTGACGGTCAAGTTCAAGGGGTCCGTGATGGACAGCCCCGCCGACATCCCGGCCGACTCGGTCAAACCGTCGATGGCGGTGAAGCTGGGCGGCGCCGACAAGGGCACCGTGAACGTGGAGGGCCCGACCAACAAGGAGGCCATCAAGTCCGGCGACCCGATGACGATCCCCGACCTGACCGGCACCTACAAGCCGGGCGCCGACGGCAAGTCGACCCTGTCGCCCGGCGTCCTCATCGTGAAGGCGCTGGGCACGACGACCACCTGTACGCCGACGAAGACGGAGGTCTCCCTGGAGATCGACACGGCGGCGGTGGAAGGCGGCGCGAGCGGCGGCGCCGCCGGCTCGGCGGGCGGCTCGGCGAGCGGCTCGGCGGGCGGTTCGGACGCCACGGGCGGCGGCCTCGCCGAGACGGGCGCCTCGAACGACGGCATGCTGCGCGCCCTCGGCCTGGTGGCCGGCACGGTGATCCTGCTGGGGGGTGCGGTGTTCACGTTCCTGCCGAAGCGCCGCGCGGCCCGGGGCAGGTGACGACACCGGACAAGTGAAAGGGCCCGGCCGCACCATCAGGTGCGGCCGGGCCCCTTCCTCGGCTCAGGCGGACCGAGCGGTGACGGTCAGTGCACGCCGCCCATCAGCGGCTTGACCTTCCGGCGGAACATGAACACCGCGACACCGGCGAGGACCGCGATCGCGCCCTGCGAGGCGAACCACCACTGGCTGTCGGTCGGGGCACCGATCAGCTGGAGCAGCGCGATGACGGAGTCGCCCGCGGTGACCGCGAGGAACCACACGCCCATCATCTGGGAGCCGTACTTCTGCGGCGCCAGCTTGGTGGTGAGCGACAGGCCGACCGGGGAGAGCGTCAGCTCACCGATGGTCTGGATCAGGTAGACCGCGCACAGCCACAGCGGCGTGACCTTCGTGTCGCCGGTGGCGGCGGCCTGCGCCAGCATCATCACGAAGAAGGACAGGCCGATCAGGAAGACGCCGTTGGCGAACTTCGAGATGGTGCTGGGCTCCTTGCCCCGCCGGTTGAGCGCGAGCCACGCCCACGCCGCGACCGGCGCGAACGCCATCACGTACAGCGGGTTCAGGGACTGGAACCAGCTGGAGGGGAACTCGAAGCCGAACAGGGTGTTGGCGGTGTGGTCGTTGGCGAACACCGTCAGCGTGGAACCGGTCTGGTCGTAGATGCCCCAGAACACGGCGGCCACGACGAAGAACCAGATGTACGCGGAGACCCGGGACTGCTCGGTGTCGCTCAGCTCGCGGTCGCGCTTCATCTTGACCAGGTACCAGACCGGCAGCAGCAGGCCGAGGACGGTGAGCGGCCACAGCATCCAGTTCACGGTGAACCAGCCGCCACCGCCGACGATGCCGTAGAAGACGACGGCCAGGGCGGTCCAGAATCCGATCTTCTTCCAGATCGCGGTCTTCTCGGCCGCGGACATGGGGGAGGGGACGACGGTGGACTCGGACGACAGGTGGCGGAAGCCGAAGAGGAAGCACATCAGGCCGAGGGCCATGCCCACACCGGCCATCGCGAAGCCGAGGTGCCAGCTGAACTTCTGGCCGACCGTGCCGATCGTCAGCGGTGCCACGAAGGCGCCGAGGTTGATCGCCATGTAGAAGATCGAGAAGCCGCCGTCACGGCGCGGGTCGTTCTTGTCCGGGTACAGCTGGCCGACCATCGTGGAGATGTTGGCCTTCAGCAGACCCGATCCCGCGGCGATGAGGCCGAGGCCGAGGTAGAACGTGCCGGCCGACGGCAGGGCCAGCGTGAAGTGGCCGACCATGATGATCGCGGCGCCGACCGCGGTGGTCTTGCGCGGGCCCCAGACCCGGTCGCCGAGCCAGCCGCCCGGCAGGGCGAGCAGGTACACCAGAGCGTTGTAGACCGAGTAGATGGCGAACGCCGTCGCGGCCGAGAGACCGAGACCGCCGTCGACCACAGCGGCCGACAGGTACAGCACGAGCAGTGCCCGCATCCCGTAGAAGCTGTAGCGCTCCCACATCTCCGTCAGAAACAGAAAGGCCAGGCCGAGGGGGTGGCCAAGGAAGGTCTTGCCGCCGGCGACAGGCGCGGTGGCTTCCTTCGTCAGGCTGGACGCCATGGTGGTTCCTTGCTCGCTCGGGACGCCGCCGATCCCTTGTGGGGGGTTGGAAACGTGCGCCCGGGTGGGGGGTCGGCCGGCACCGGAGTCCTACCGTCCTCCCCACGCCCGGGGGATCGCCCGCACGAGGTGTCGCACGGGACGAGGTACGGCGGACCCGGGATCCACACCCCGGCGCGCATCCTTACGCGCGGGGCCCGGCCACAGGTCGTTCCTTTTGGCGCTGACCGCGGTCAGCTCACACAGGAAAGGGACCCTGGTGCGCAGTGCGCCCCTAAAGGTCCCCCATTAGTGCATCAGGCGTTCGGTCACCATACGACACGACAGTGCCGGATATGGAAGGACTTGAGAGATGGATCACAGGCCCTCGTGGAACCGGATCGCTGATTCCAAGGTGTTCATCAGGATCGCACCCCACTGCTGGAGGGAGCGACCCCGGAGGGGAAGGTTCCGCTTTGCCCGGGGGAGCGCTCTGGCCGATCGCCCCACAGCCGTCCTCCGGCGCGGACTACCATCACCCCATGACCCGTGTACTGCTCGCCGAGGACGACGCGTCCATCTCGGAGCCGCTGGCTCGCGCCCTGCGCCGGGAGGGTTACGAGGTCGAAGTCCGTGAGGACGGACCCACCGCCGTCGACGCCGGACTCCAGGGAAGCATCGATCTCGTCGTCCTGGACCTGGGCCTGCCCGGGATGGACGGCCTGGAGGTCGCCCGCCGGCTGCGCGCCGAGGGGCACACGGTGCCGATCCTGATCCTCACCGCGCGCGCCGACGAGGTGGACACGGTCGTCGGCCTCGACGCCGGCGCCGACGACTACGTCACCAAGCCGTTCCGCCTCGCCGAACTCCTCGCCCGCGTCCGGGCGCTGCTCCGGCGCGGCTCCGCCGAGCCCAAGGAGACCCCGGCCACGCACGGCGTGCGCATCGACGTCGAGTCGCACCGCGCCTGGATGGGCGACGAGGAACTCCAGCTCACCGCCAAGGAGTTCGACCTGCTGCGGGTCCTCGTGCGCGACGCGGGCCGGGTCGTCACCCGGGACCAGCTGATGCGCGAGGTGTGGGACACGACCTGGTGGTCCTCGACCAAGACGCTGGACATGCACATCTCGTGGCTGCGCAAGAAGCTCGGCGACGACGCGGCGAACCCCCGGTACATCGCGACGGTGCGCGGCGTGGGGTTCCGCTTCGAGAAGAGCTGAAGCCCCGCTTCTGAAGCGGCGCGGCCCCGATCCGGGACACTGAAGCCATGCGCCGCCGACTCATCAACTCCACCCTCGCCGTCGTCCTGGTCGTGATCGCCGTGTTCGGGGTCTCCCTCGTCATCGTGGAGACCCGGACCATCAGCAACAGCGCCCAGGACCGCGTCGAGTCGGAGGCCGTCCGGCTCGCCTCCATCGTGGACAGCCGGCTGCTCAGTGGCGAGCAGGTCACCGGCGACATCCTCGCGGACCAGGTCGCCATCGAGGAGCGCTACGCGATCGTCTCCATCCCGGGCCGGGCCCCCATCGAGCTCGGCGCCGAACCCCAGGGCGACGTCATCACGTACACCGCCGAGGGCGAGCGGGGCGAGAAGGTCACCGTCGAGGAGCCCCGCTCCGCGGTGACCCGCGAGGTCGGCCGGACCCTGCTGATCATCGCGGGGGTGGCGCTGCTCGCGGTCGTCGCCGCCGTGCTGCTCGCCGTCCGCCAGGCCAACCGCCTCGCGTCCCCCCTCACCGACCTCGCCTCCACCGCGGAGCGCCTGGGCTCCGGCGATCCGCGCCCGCGGCACAAGCGCTACGGCGTCCCCGAGCTGGACCGCGTCGCCGACGTCCTCGACGGCTCCGCCGAGCGGATCGCCCGCATGCTGACCGCCGAGCGGCGGCTGGCCGCCGACGCCTCCCACCAGCTGCGTACGCCGCTGACGGCGCTCTCGATGCGCCTGGAGGAGATCACCATGACCGATGACCTGGCCGAGGTGAAGGAGGAGGCGACCATCGCGCTCGCGCAGGTCGAGCGGCTCACCGACGTCGTGCAGCGGCTGCTCACCAACTCCCGTGACCCGCGCACCGGTTCGGCCGTCACCTTCGATCTGGACGAGGTGATCAAGCAGCAGCTGGAGGAGTGGCGCCCGGCCTACCGCAGCGCGGGCCGGGCCATCGTCTCCTCCGGCAAGCACCACCTCACCGCCGTCGGCACGCCCGGCGCGGTCGCCCAGGTCCTCGCCGCGCTCATCGAGAACTCGCTGATGCACGGCGGCGGCACCGTCGCCCTGCGCACCCGCGTCACCGGCAACCAGACGGTGATCGAGGTCACGGACGAGGGACCGGGCGTCCCCTCCGAGCTGGGTTCGCGGATCTTCGAGCGGACCATCAGCGGCCGGAACTCGACGGGCATCGGCCTCGCCGTCGCCCGCGACCTCGCCGAGGCCGACGGCGGCCGCCTCGAAATGCTCCAGGCGTCCCCGCCCGTCTTCGGCCTCTTCCTGTCGCGGACACCGATGAAGCGGCCCGGCAGCGGCGACACGGACGGCACGAACCCCGGGACGGTCCGTTAACGCCTCAGGGACTCAGGACTCAGGACTCAGGGCCTCAGGGCCGCACGCGGTGTACCGGCGGCGCGTCCGACTCGTCCAGGAACGATTCCGCACTGGCCACGGTCTCCCGGGCGGGCAGCGCCTTGAAGACCCAGCTCCGGTAGGACCAGAAGCGGAACAGGGTCGCCAGGCCCATGCCGAGGAACTTGAAGACGTTGCTCTGCAGCTGGCTGTCCCAGCCGAAACCGTACGTCGCCGCGTACAGGACACCGTTCTCGATCACCAGGCCGACGACGCTGAACAGCAGGAACAGCGTCAGCTCCTTGGCGCGGCCGCTCTTGTCCCGGTCGCGGTAGGTGAAGTAACGGAACCCCACGTAGTTGAAGACGATGGCGACGACCGTCGCGATGACGCTGGCCCGCACCACCTGGAGGTCCGTGCCGTGCCGCATCAGGTTGAAGACCGCGAAGTTCACCAGCACACCGAGCGCGCCGACGACGCCGAACTTGGCTATCTCGCGGGCCAGGGTGTCGAAGCGCGGCCGCAGAGCGCCGATGCGGCCCGGTGCCCCGCTCTCCGTACCGGATCGTCGGCCGGTGGTCGCCTTCATAGTGGTCGCCTCAGCCCCCGTCGTCCCCGTGAATGTGGTCGCGCGGCCCGTGAGAACCGTCTCCGCCATGCTAACCACGCACTGTCGAAGCCGCCTCCGGACCCGATCTGTGGACGTTCCTCCAAGACACGGGCCGTGCGAGCACCGGTTGAACGGCCGATATCCTGGAGGCGTGACGTTCCCGGTAGTCGGCATGGTCGGCGGTGGCCAGCTCGCTCGTATGACACACGAGGCGGGCATCCCGCTCGGCATCAGGTTCAAGCTCCTCAGTGACACTCCGCAGGATTCCGCGGCACAGGTCGTCGGTGACGTCGTCGTCGGCGACTACCGCGACCTGGAGACGCTGCGGGAGTTCGCGCGCGGCTGTGACGTGATCACGTTCGATCACGAACACGTGCCGACCGAGCACCTACGGGCCCTGGAGGCGGACGGCATCCCCGTCCGCCCCGGCCCCGCGGCGCTGCTCTACGCCCAGGACAAGGGCGAGATGCGCGCGAAACTCACCGCGCTCGGCGTCCCGTGCCCACGCCACCGCATCGTGCGCGACGCGGCGGACGTCGCCGCGTTCGCCGCCGAGGGCGACGGCTTCCCCGTCATCCTCAAGACGGTGCGCGGCGGCTACGACGGCAAGGGCGTGTGGTTCGTGCGCTCCGAGGCCGACGCGGGCGAGCCGTTCAAGGCGGGCGTACCGGTCCTGGCCGAGGAGAAGGTCGACTTCGTCCGCGAGCTGGCGGCCAACGTCGTGCGCTCGCCGCACGGACAGGCCGTCGCCTACCCCGTCGTCGAGTCCCAGCAGGTCGACGGCGTCTGCGACACGGTCATCGCCCCGGCACCCGGCCTCGACGAGAGCCTCGCGGGCGAGGCGCAGGAGCTGGCGCTGCGCGTCGCCAAGGAACTCGGCGTCGTCGGCCACCTCGCCGTCGAACTCTTCGAGACCCGCGGACCCGACGGAAAGCCCGGCATCCTCGTCAACGAACTGGCGATGCGCCCGCACAACTCCGGCCACTGGACCCAGGACGGCGCGATCACCTCGCAGTTCGCCAACCACGTCCGCGCCGTCCTGGACCTCCCGCTCGGCGACCCGCGCCCGCGCGCCCCCTGGACGGTGATGGGCAACGTCCTGGGCGGCGACTTCCCGGACATGTACAGCGCGTACCTGCACTGCATGGCCCGCGACCCGCAGCTCAAGATCCACATGTACGGCAAGGACGTGAAGCCCGGACGCAAGGTCGGCCACGTCAACACCTACGGCGACGACCTGGACGACGTGCTGGAGCGCGCCCGTCACGCAGCCGGCTATCTCAGAGGAACGATCACGGAATGACCTCTCCCGTTATTGGCATCGTCATGGGATCCGACTCGGACTGGCCCGTCATGGAGGGCGCCGCGAAGGCGCTCGCCGAGTTCGAGATCCCCTACGAGGTCGACGTCGTCTCCGCGCACCGCATGCCCCGCGAGATGATCTCCTACGGCGAGCACGCCGCCGAGCGCGGCCTGAAGGCCATCATCGCGGGCGCGGGCGGCGCCGCCCACCTGCCCGGCATGCTCGCCTCCGTGACCCCGCTGCCCGTCATCGGCGTCCCGGTACCGCTGAAGTACCTCGACGGCATGGACTCGCTGCTCTCCATCGTGCAGATGCCCGCGGGCGTCCCGGTCGCCACCGTCTCCGTCGGCGGCGCGCGCAACGCAGGACTGCTCGCCGCCCGCATCCTCGCCACCCACGACGAGGAACTGCTCACCCGCATGCGCGAGTTCCAGCAGGAGCTGAACGACCAGGCCACCGAGAAGGGCAAGCGACTGCGCGCCAAGGCCGACGGCGCCGGCGCCGGTTTCGGCTTCGGCAAGTGAGCGGGAGGACGAGCGACATGACGGACGCATCGCGGCAGGCCCGGGAGATACTCGCCGAGTTCCCCGTCGTCGACGGCCACAACGACCTGCCGTGGGCACTGCGCGAACAGGTCACGTACGACCTCGCCGCCCGCGACATCGCCGCCGACCAGAGCGCCCACCTCCACACCGACCTGGCACGGCTGCGGGCCGGCGGCGTGGGCGCGCAGTTCTGGTCCGTGTACGTACGCACCGACCTCACCGGGGACGCCGCGGTCAGCGCCACCCTCGAACAGATCGACTGCGTCGACCAGCTGATCGCCCGCTACCCCGGCGACCTGCGGGCCGCCCTGACCGCCGCGGACATGGAAGCGGCGCGCGCGGAAGGCCGTATCGCCTCGCTCAAGGGCGCAGAGGGCGGCCACTCGATCAACAACTCCCTCGCGACGCTCCGCGCCCTGTACGCGCTCGGCGTGCGCTACATGACGCTCACCCACAACGACAACATCGCCTGGGCCGACTCCGCGACGGACGAACCGGGTGTGGGCGGCCTGTCGGCCTTCGGCCGCGAGGTCGTACGCGAGATGAACCGCGAGGGCATGCTCGTCGACCTCTCGCACGTCGCCGCCACCACGATGCGCGCCGCCCTCGACACCTCCACCGCGCCCGTGATCTTCTCCCACTCCTCGGCGCGGGCCGTCTGCGACCACCCCCGCAACATCCCGGACGACGTCCTGGAGCGGCTCCCCGGCAACGGCGGAGTGGCGATGGTGACGTTCGTGCCGAAGTTCGTGCTCCAGGCCGCGGTCGACTGGACCAGCGCGGCCGACGAGAACCTGCGCGCACACGGTTACCACCACCTGGACTCCTCCCCCGAGGCGATGAAGCTGCACCGCGCCTTCGAGGAGTCCACACCGCGCCCCGTCGCCACCGTCTCCACGGTCGCCGACCACCTCGACCACATGCGGGAGGTCGCCGGCGTCGACCACATCGGCATCGGCGGCGACTACGACGGCACGGCGTTCACCCCGGACGGCCTCGACGACGTGTCCGGCTACCCGAACCTGATCGCGGAACTCCTCACCCGCGGCTGGTCCCGGACCGACCTCGCGAAACTCACCTGGAGCAACGCCGTACGGGTCCTGGGCGCCGCCGAGGACGTGGCGCGGGACCTCCGAACCCGGCGCGGCCCCTCGAACGCGACACTGCGACAGCTGGACGGCCAGGACTGACACACCGCGCGGAGCGGACACGGGGCGGGCGCCGGACGGCGCCCGCCCCGTTCGGCTCAGCGGCTCCCCCGAACGGAGCCGCTCACCGCGAAGGGGACCCCGGCGCGTGCCACGGTGGACGCACGCCTGTCCCCACCCTTCTGGCCGGAGCCGTGCCATGGCAGACCTGCAGGACGAACTGAACGCCACCACGGAAGTGGGCGAGCTCGACCGCCCCTCCGCGCCGGCCGAACACCCCGAGCACCCCGAACACCCTGAGCCGCCCCACCCCGAGACCGACCCGCTCCCGGCCCGCGACCTGCTCGCCCGGCACCCCGTCGCGGACGGGTACTGCGGCCTGCCCGGCACCCTGGACACCCTGCCCTGGTACGACCTCGAACTCGGCGAGTGCGCTGTCGAGACCGACCTCCCGCGCCTGCGCGCGGGCGGCACCGGCGCCCTCCTGTGGGCGCTGGCCACCACCGACGACCGGCCGGTCACCTCGACGCTGGAACAGATCGACCTCGTCAACCACGTCGTCGCCCGCTACCCGGACGGCCTCCGCCTGGCCCGCTCCGCCTCCGAGACCGCCGACGCCCGCGCCCACGGCCGGATCGCCGTCCTCATCGGCCCCGCACCCGCCGCCGCGGTCGGCGACTCGCTCGGCACCCTCCGCGCCCTGCACGCACTGGGACTGCGCGTCCTCTCACTGAGCGGCGCCCGCTGGGCACCCCCGGACCAGGGACTGACCCGCTCCGGCGAGGAAATGGTCCGCGAGATGAACCGGCTCGGCATGCTCATCGACCTCACCGGCGCCTCCCCCGTGACGGCCACCCGCGTCCTCGACGTGTCCAAGGCCCCCACGGTCCTCACCCGCTCCGGCGCCCGCGCCCTCAACAACCACCCCGACAACGCCCCCGACGAACTCCTGGCGGCCCTGCGCGTCAACCGCGGCCTGTGCCTGGTGCCCTGCTCCGTGGCGCGCACCGGGCCCGCGCTGCGCGACATGGCGGACCACCTGGACCACGTACGCCGCGTCGCGGGCCCCGAGGCGGTCGGGCTCTCCGGGATGTACGACACCGGGGACACGCACCCCGAGGGCCTCCCCGACGCCGCCGGCTACCCGGCACTGATCGCCGAACTCATCGACCGCGGCTGGCCCGAGCCGGACCTCTCCCTGCTCACCTGGGGCAACGTCCAACGCGTACTGCGCGGCGTCGAGTTCACCGCACGGGCCGCGCGCCGCCGCCGGGGCCCGTCGACGGCGATGCGCTGACCCCGCGCCCTCAGCAGGCGCGGGCAGACCTCAGCCGGCGCAGAGGCAGAACGGATGCCCGACCGGATCGGCGTACACCCGCCAGGTACGGCCGGGGTCGCCCGCGTCGAGCACCGTCGCACCGAGCGCCAGCACCTCCTTCTCCGCGCGGTCCAGGTCCTCGACGGTCAGGTCCAGGTGGAGCTGCTGCCCGCGCTCGGCCGACGGCCAGGACGGCGGCACGTACCCGGGCGACCGCTGGAACGCCAGCTGCCCACCGCCCGGCACCTTCAGGACGAGCCAGTCACCGTCCTCCTCGGAGTGCGTGAGCGTCCCGTCGAGAACAGCCGCGTAGAACCCGGCGAGCTCACGCGGATCGGGACAGTCCAGGGCGACGACATCGAGCTTCGCAATGGCCATGGTTCCTCCTTGAGTCACCCACAGAGGGCTTCTGTCGGTACGACCGTTACCCCATGACCACCCCGCACCGGGCGCCGCCACGCGGAGGCCCGCCGAGGCCGAGCGCCCATCAGGCCGACGGGCGCCCCATCGCCCGGTACGTCCAGCCGGCCTCCCGCCACAGCGAGGCGTCCAGCGCGTTACGGCCGTCCAGGATCGTCCGCGCCGTGACCACCGCGCCCAGCTCCGCCGGGTCCAGCTCCCGGAACTCCCGCCACTCCGTCAGATGCAGCACGACATCCGCGCCCCGCACCGCGTCCAGCGCCGACTCCGCGTACCCCAGCGTCGGGAAGAGCCGCCGCGCGTTGTCCATGCCCTTCGGGTCGTACACCGTGACCTGGCCGCCCTGGAGGTGGATCTGCCCGGCGACGTTCAGCGCCGGCGAGTCCCGTACGTCGTCGGAGTCCGGCTTGAACGCGGCGCCGAGCACGGCGACCCGCTTGCCCAGGAACGACCCGCCGCCGAGCGCCTCACGGGCCATCTCCACCATCGCCCCGCGCCGCCGCATGTTGATCGAGTCGATCTCCCGCAGGAAGGTCAGCGCCTGGTCCGCACCGAGCTCACCTGCGCGCGCCATGAACGCCCGGATGTCCTTGGGCAGACAGCCGCCGCCGAACCCGATGCCGGCCCGCAGGAACTTGTGCCCGATCCGGTCGTCATAGCCGATCGCCTCGGCCAGCTTCGCGACATCGCCGCCGGCCGCCTCGCAGACCTCGGCCATCGCGTTGATGAAGGAGATCTTGGTGGCGAGGAAGGAGTTCGCCGCCGTCTTGACCAGCTCGGCCGTGGGGAAGTCCGTCACCACGAGCGGCGTGCCCTCGCCGAGCGGCGTCGCGTACACGTCCCGCAGCAGCTTCTCGGCGCGCTCGCTGCCGACCCCGATCACGATGCGGTCCGGGTGCAGCGTGTCGTTCACGGCGAAGCCCTCGCGCAGGAACTCCGGGTTCCACGCCAGCTCCACGCCCTCGGGCAGCAGCGCCGCGAGCCGCTGCGCGGAGCCGACCGGCACGGTCGACTTGCCGACGACCAGCGCGCCCGGCTCCAGGTGCGGGGCCAGCGAGGAGAAGGCGGCGTCCACGTAGCTCATGTCGCACGCGTACTCGCCGTGCTTCTGCGGCGTGTTCACGCACACGAAGAGCACATCGCCGAAGGCCGCGGCCTCCGCGAAGTCCATCGTGAACCGCAGCCGCCCGGTGGACTTCTCGAACCCGGCGACGTGCCGCCGCAGCAGCTCCTCCAGGCCGGGCTCGTACATCGGGACCTCGCCCCGCGTGAGCATGTCGATCTTCTCGGGCACGACGTCCAGGCCGAGCACCTCGAAACCGAGCTCGGCCATGGCCGCGGCATGTGTGGCGCCGAGGTATCCGGTACCGATCACGGTGATCTTCAGGGCCATAGCGGGGCTCCAGAGGTGTGGGTGTCGCGTGCGCGGATCGAGCATAGTCGGGGCATACACGAGCCCTTCGGCGGGCAACTTCCCCGCTGTCGCGTAGCTCACGTATCCCTGACGCGGCCCGAGATCTAAAATTTGGGTTACTTAACGGTAATTAGCAGCGCTTGGAGCGTGAGACACCTTGGCCGGATCGGCTTCCACCCCGGAGTTCGACCTGTACCGCCCGTCCGAGGAGCACGACATGCTCCGCGAGGCCATCCGCGCGCTGGCCGAGACGAAGATCGCGCCGTACGCCGCGGCGGTCGACGAGGAGGCCCGCTTCCCGCAGGAGGCGCACGACGCCCTCGTCGCCTCGGACCTGCACGCCGTGCACGTACCCGAGGAGTACGGCGGCTCCGGCGCCGACGCGCTCGCCACGGTCATCGTGATCGAGGAGGTCGCCCGCGCCTGCGTCTCCTCCTCCCTGATCCCGGCCGTGAACAAGCTGGGCTCGCTCCCCGTCATCCTCTCCGGCTCCGAGGAGCTGAAGAAGAAGTACCTGGGCCCGCTGGCCAAGGGCGACGGCATGTTCTCGTACTGCCTCAGCGAGCCGGACGCCGGTTCGGACGCGGCCGGCATGAAGACGCGCGCGGTGCGCGACGGCGACTTCTGGGTCCTCAACGGCGTGAAGCGCTGGATCACCAATGCGGGCGTCTCCGAGTACTACACGGTCATGGCCGTCACCGACCCCGACAAGCGCTCGAAGGGCATCTCCGCCTTCGTCGTCGAGAAGTCCGACGAGGGCGTCTCCTTCGGCGCCCCCGAGAAGAAGCTCGGCATCAAGGGCTCGCCGACCCGCGAGGTCTACTTCGACAACGTCCGCATCCCCGCCGACCGCATGATCGGCGAGGAGGGCACCGGCTTCGCCACGGCGATGAAGACCCTCGACCACACCCGCATCACGATCGCCGCGCAGGCGCTCGGCGTCGCCCAGGGCGCCCTCGACTACGCCAAGGGCTACGTCCGCGAGCGCAAGCAGTTCGGCAAGGCGATCGCCGACTTCCAGGGCATCCAGTTCATGCTCGCGGACATGGCCATGAAGATCGAGGCGGCCCGCCAGCTCACGTACGCCGCCGCCGCCAAGTCGGAGCGCGGCGACAAGGACCTCACCTTCCAGGGCGCCGCCGCCAAGTGCTTCGCCTCGGACGTCGCCATGGAGGTCACCACGGACGCCGTCCAGCTCCTCGGCGGCTACGGCTACACCCGCGACTACCCGGTCGAGCGCATGATGCGTGACGCCAAGATCACGCAGATTTATGAGGGCACGAACCAAGTCCAGCGAATCGTGATGGCCAGGAACCTGCCGTAGCGGGGTTTTTGCAGGTCAGAGGGGTTGCGAGGCGCTCCGAAGGAGAGCGCCCGGAACCGCTCCAACAAACCAAGGAACGCCCTTGCCTCGATTGGCAGGGGTGTTCGGTTGTTGGTGCGCCGAGCAGGTGGTCAATCGCCCCTGGGTGGGATGACGAATCCTCGCATCGGCCCTGAACCCGGTTTCTCCTCCGGGAACCTGGCGGCCACGGCCGCCAGCACGTCTACGGTCACGTCCCGACGTGTGGCGGAATCAGCGGCGTCGTACACCCGCCATCCTCCTGCCGTGTCCTCCGGGTTCTCAGGCGCGACCACACCAGGGATTCCCAACTGCCGCAGCATGGAATCGACTTGTCGGGCCTGCTCAGCGTCCACATTTCCGCCTTCCGTCTGCTCGCGGCCGGCCTAGCCACCGCCACTGCCCGAGCAGTGCGAAGCGCACTTGCCCGGATTGATCGGCCCGCAGCCGCCGGGTTTCGGTGTGTGGGAGCAGTTTGCCGCCACCGGGACCAGGGACTTGGTCGGGCCCGTCCACAGCTCACGGCGTTCGCACAGCTTCTCCTACAGGTTCGTATGAAGGATCAGTGCGTGCCACCCCTCGTCCACCACGTTGGAAGGCGTGATCTTGACGGTGGGGAACTGCGTGGCGGCGTCCATGAACTTGAGCGCTTCCACCACGATCCGCTCAGCCGTCGTCTCGTCCATGCCGGGGTTGTTGTCGATGACGGTCGCGACGACGCCCCCGAGCGCGGCAGGGGTGATTAATGCGCGTACACCGTGCATGGGCGTTCCTCCCTGCCTGTTGTGGCAATTCACAGCCCACCCCGGCGGCTCGACTGTCCAAGGTTTCCGCTGCCGGGGTGGTGGCTCTACTCGGCGCGGACCGCCATCGCGAACGACGTACGGATGCGTCGGAATCCGGCATGACCAGACCGGCCTGTGTGGTTCATGCACTCCACATCCACCGGTGCCGAGTCTGCGGCGGCAGTGGCCTTCCAGCCGCAGTGCAGGCACTCGGCCTCGAACGTCGCGCCCGAGTCCGGGTGTTCGGTAATCCGGTACCTCACGTATCGCAGGGTCCTCTTGGTGCTCACAGGCCACTCCTGCGGCTCCGCTCGTTGGCCTCGGCGACCTTGGCGCTGAGTTCCCCTCGCGCTTGCGCCGCCGTGGCCTGATAGTCGGGGCACCTCGGGCTGCCGCACCGGCATCTCGGCCACTTCAGGCCGTCACCCGGAGCAAAGTCCCCACCTTCGGGTCCGCCTGCGTCGGCCTTGGCCACGAGCACTGCCCCGTCGATACCGAAGGCTCCGGCAAGCTGAGACAGGAAGCGTCTGCTTTCCCCGCTACTCATGTGGTCAGCCGCTCCGATGTCGTGCGTTCCGTTCCCGCCCGCCATGCCAGCCCTCCAGATCGATTCCGCGTCGATGTGGTGACCGTAGGAATCGGGGAGTGCCGAGCTCCACAAACTTGCATGAGCTTGCACGCCAATTGGCTGGCCCAGTAGCGGTATTGACGTCATCCCCGCAGCTCGATGAAGCTGATGCAAGTTCGAGCAAGTACCTAGACCAAGGAGCCGGCCCTGGCCGTAGAGTTCGTCGAAGTCGACCCCGACACCGACCGGGACCACTGCCCCACGGTGTGGGCTGACGCGGTAGCCCAGGAGATCTTGTTGCGGCGATGGAAGCCGAGCCACGAGACGCAGGCGACGTGTGAGGGGAGCAGTCCCGCGAACGGTCCGGTGCCCGACAGCGAGGCCATCGTCAGGATTCCGGCCCGGATGATTCCGATGATCAGAGAGACATGCGATGCCGTCGAGCGTGCCCAGCTTCGCTGAGCTGCTTGGCCGGTGCGAGCGATCCGCCGTCCACCTGGAATTGCGCGACTCATACGCCGCCACTGACCGGTTCGAGGCGTGGAAGCGTGGGGAACGGATCAACTCGGAGTACATCCGCTGGGAGCACTACGTCACTCATGCCAACGCCACGGCAGGGGAGCAAGTCCGTTGGCTGCCCCGGCGACAGGCCACGGCCATTCCCTTGCCAGGAAACGACTTCTGGCTGTTGGATGACGCGCTGCTCCGGGTGCACCACTTCTCCGGTGACGGTGCGGTGGTGAACGACGAGATCACGGCCGACCCGGAGACAGTGAAGCTGTGCTCCACTGCGTTCGAAACGGTCTGGGAGCGAGCGATCCCGCACCATCGGTACAAGGTCTGACGAAAGCCGGCTCCGTGCCCCTGCACCCCTCCTCACGCGTTCAGAAGGCCCGCGAAACCCTTGCCGGCCGTCTGCGGGAGATCCGGAAAGACGCGGGGATCAGTGGGCGGGAGCTGGCCGTCAGGTGCGGTTGGTCCGAGTCGAAATCGTCCCGGATCGAGAACGCCAAGACGCCTCCGTCCGATACCGATATCCGGGTGTGGTGCCGGGCCTGTGCCGTCGAGGACCAAGCCGCGGACCTGATCGCGGCCAACCGGCAGTCCACCGAAGCGCATGTGGAGTGGAAGCGACTCCAGCGGACCGGCCTCAGGAGACTCCAAGAGAGCACCGGCGACCTGTACCGGCAAACCAGGACCTTCCGCGTCTACGTGTCCGATGTGATCCCTGGTTTCCTTCAGACAGCGGGGTACGCCTCCGCCCTGCTGTCCTCCATCGCGGACTTCCGAGGAACACCGGACGACGTGAGCGAAGCCGTGGCGGCTCGGATGCGGCGTAACGAGGTGCTGAGCAAGGGCGGGCGCCGGTTCTCCTTCGTGCTGGAAGAGTCGGTGCTGCGATACCGACTGTGCAGCGCCGAAACCATGGCAGCGCAGCTCGGCCACCTGCTCGGGGTCATGGACCTGCAGAACGTCGCCGTGGGCATCGTCCCGTTCTCGGAGCAACGGGCCGTGTGGCCCATGCCAACCTTCACGATCTTCGACGGCCGGAGGGTACACGCCGACACCCTCGACGCCGCCTCCACCCTCACGCAGCCGAGCCAGGTCGAGCTGTACGCCCGAGCCTTCGAAGGTCTCTCGCAGCAGGCCGCGCGGGGAGCGGCAGCCCGCTCCCTCATCGCGGACGCGGTGGCATCCCTGGGCTGACCGAGGCGGGGCCCTCGCCCTTGCGGCGTACGAGTTCGGCGGCCTGCCAGGCCGAGAGCAGGCCCATGTCGAAGACCCGGTGCCACTGGGCGGGCGTCACCTCGGCCAGCGGGCGCACTCCCACAGCAGGGCGTGCACCAGGACCGGCGGCTTCGGACGCGGAGTCGAAGGCGCGGCCCAGCACGGCGGCGGCGTCAGCCGCTGGACACGGTGACCTTCTCGTCGTTGTTGAACTGGTCGACGAGCTGCTTGACCTTCGTCTTGTCCCAGAGCAGGTTGCCGCCGACCGAGCCGTTCGTCGGCATGTTCATGGACTTGCCGTCGCCGCCGGAGACCGACTTCATCGCCATGAACATGGACGCCAGGTTCCACAGGCTCATGTCCTTGTCCACGACGAGCGAGTCCAGGCCCGCGCCCAGCGTCGGGTAGAGCTTGAAGGGGTTCATGACGGTCGTCGGGGACGCCACCTTGTGGGCGAGCGCCGCGAGGAACGCCTGCTGGTTCTTGGTGCGCTGGAGGTCGGACGCGGCGAACGCGTGGCGCGTACGGACGAAGGCGAGGGCCTGCTGGCCGGTCAGGGTCTGCTTGCCCGCCTTGAAGTCGGCGCCCGACCACTTGTCCTTGAACCCTTCCTTCAGGTTCATCTCGACGCCGCCGACCGCGTCCACGATGCTCGCGAAGCCGCCGAAGCCGATCTCCGCGTAGTGGTCGATGTGCAGGCCGGTGTTGGACTCGACGGTGCGCACGAGCAGCTCGGGGCCGTCCTCGGCGTAGGCGGCGTTCAGCTTCACCTGGCGGCCGGTGGCCGGGTAGAGCTTGCCGGACTCGGCGCCCTTGAAGCTCGGGATCGTCACGTTCGAGTCGCGGGGCAGCGAGACGAGGGTGTCCCCGTTGCCCCCCACGTGCAGGATCATCATGGTGTCCGTGCGCTTGCCCTCGGCGGAGCCGGTGTGCAGCTCCTTCTTCTGGGCGTCGGACATGCCCTCGCGGCTGTCGGTGCCGACGATCAGGTAGTTCGTGCCGTCGCCCGCGTCGGGCCGGTCGATGACCTTGGAGAGGTCGACGTCCCGGTGGAGCTTGGAGTCGGCCCAGAAGTACGTGCTGACGCTGGTCACGACGACCACCGTGACGACGGCGATCGCGGTCCACTTGATGCGCTTGCGCCAGTTCGGCGCGGGGCGCGCGGGCCGGCCGCCGGGCGGCCCGTACCCGTCCCCGGCACCGCCCCCGCCACCGGCGGCGTGGCTGGGCTGGCCGTAGACCTGCCCCGTGTTGTACCCGCTGTCGTACGACGGGTCCTGCCCGCCGGGGCCCGCGGGACCGCCCCGGCCGCCGCGCTCGTCGCGGTAGGGATCGTCGTACGCGTCGTCGTAGCCGGGCTGCTGCGGGACGGGGCGCTGCACGTGTGGCATGACACGCGCGCCTTCGGGGCGTGCGCTCGCGCTGCCACGGCCGTAGCCGCCGCGGCCGCCGCCGCCCTGCTGGTCGCTCCGCCCCTCGGGCCAATCGCTCATGGGGCCAGTGTGCCGTGCAGAGCCATGTCCCTTACAGGGCGGTCGGGAAATCAGGCCATGGCTGTTGCAGAGCTGACACATTCCGGCCGCCCTTAGGGTAGGAGCCATGACAGACCAGGCCCACGGCACGGAATCCGACATTCCGGGCAAGCCGACCGCAGCTTCCCGCACGACGTTGTCGCACATCATGACGCACAGTGACACCAACCTCCTGGGTACGGTGCACGGCGGTGTGATCATGAAACTCGTGGACGACGCGGCGGGCGCGGTGGCCGGCCGGCACTCCGGCGGCCCGGCCGTGACGGCGTCCATGGACGAGATGGCGTTCCTCGAACCGGTCCGTGTCGGCGACCTCGTGCATGTGAAGGCCCAGGTCAACTGGGTCGGCCGGACCTCGATGGAGGTGGGCGTCCGGGTCCTGGCCGAACGCTGGAACGAGTCGGCGCCCGCGCAGCAGGTCGGCTCGGCGTACCTGGTCTTCGCGGCGGTGGACGCCGACGGCAAGCCCCGCGTCGTCCCTCCGGTGCTCCCGGAGACCGACCGCGACCGGCGCCGCTACCAGGAGGCGCAGATCCGCCGCCAGCACCGGCTCGCGCGCCGCCGGGCCATCAAGGAGCTCCGGGCCCGCACCGGCCCGGACGGGGACTGAGGAGCGGCGCCCCGGGCTGCCCCCTGCCCCGGCCGCCCGCGCCGCTCAGCGGCACACCACCTCGTCCCCGGTGACCGCCCCGAACTCCCCCTGGTACGCGTCCTCGGCCCGGACCCGCCGCACCCCCGCGTAATCCGTCCCGACCCGGACCTTCAGCACGGGCCCCTGCCCCGGTACGGGCTGCATCAGCGCGCCGGGCACCGCGGTGGCCAGGGACTTCGCCGAGCGGTCCCAGCGCGGGTCGTACAGCACGACCGTCTGCTTCGCGGTGCGGTCCGCCGCGTCCACCGGCGTCCGGGTCGTACGGAACCGGGTCGCCCTCAGCGCGGCGTCGACCTTCGCGCCGAGCCCCGCCGCCATCGTCGCGTTCTCCACCTGGACCCGGATCTGCTGCGGGGAGACATCGACGACGATCGCCTTCTTGCGGTGGCGGTGCACGGCGAGCGGCTGGTCCTCGCGCAGGGCCCGGAACAGCTTCTCGGACTTCACCGGGTCCCACTTCACCGTGGAGCCGATGCCCTCGACGGGAAAGTCGAGGGTGCCGATGGGCACGGTCGTGAACTCCGACGACGACGGCGTGAACGAGCGCATGGCCCCCGCCAGCTGGACCATCTCGTCCGTCCCGAACCCCTTGTCGGCGCGGACGGAGCTGAGCAGCGTACGGGCGACATCGCGGAACCTGACCGGGTTCAGCAGCACCCCGGACGACGTCGTCCGCGAGATCAGCGAGGCGAGGAAGCGCTGCTGGCGCTGCATCCGGCCGAGGTCGCCTGCGCCGTCCGTGTGCCGGGACCGTACGTACTGGAGCGCCTGGCCGCCGTCCAGCTGGTGCGTGCCGACGCCCAGGTCGAGGCCGGTGTAGGAGTCCTGGAGCGGGCGGGCCGTGCAGACCTCGACGCCGCCCAGCACGTCGACCGTCCTCATGAAGCTGGTGAAGTCGACCTCCAGATAGTGGTCGATCTTCACGTGCGTCATGCTCTCGACGGTACGGACGGTCAGCTGCGGGCCGCCCTCCGCGTAGGCCGCGTTGATCTTCACCGGGTGCGCGTGGTGCTGATCGCCGCTGTTCTGGTCGGTGTGCGGCGGCATCATGGCGTACGAGTCGCGGGGCAGGGAGACGACGGACGCACGCGCGTGGTCGGCCGAGATGTGCACGATCATGATGGTGTCCGTGCAGTGACAGGGTGCACCGCCGAGCCGGTACTTCTGCCGCTCCGCCTCGGTGATCTTGTCGCGGCCGTCGGTGCCGACCAGCAGGACGTTCATGCCGTGCCCGGCGGCCGGGCGGTTCTTCATGTCCCGGAACGGGTCGATCCGGTCGATGCCGGTGTCGAGGCCGGTGACGAGCGCGTGCCCGATCCCGGCCGCCGCCAGCACCGTCGCGGAGAGCGTCGTGGCCATCCGCATCCCCCATCGGGGCTTCTTTCTGCGCAGGGGCTCGATCGGCCGGCTCTGCGCGGGCCGCGGCGGGCGACGGCTCGGACGAGCGGGGGAGCGGGGCGGCGTGGGCACGTGGGGGACACCTCCGCGAAAGCGGGCGTGGGACGCGAGCACCGTAGGCCGATACGATCTCCTGCCCGCGGTAGTGAACCGGGCGGCGCGCACCCGTGTCCCCCGTTAGCGGTAACGTGACCCACGATGAACGTGAACTCCGCGCCGCAGCTTCCGGCCGTATCCGTGATCATGCCCGTCCTCAACGAGGAGCGGCATCTGCGCGAGGCCGTCGAGGCGATCCTCGCTCAGGAGTACGACGGCGAGATGGAGGTCGTGGTGGCCCTCGGGCCGTCCACCGACCGCACGGACGAGATCGCCGCGCAGCTCGTGGCGGAGGACCCCCGGGTGCACACGGTGCCCAACCCGACGGGCCGCACCCCCGCCGCGCTGAACGCCGCGATCAAGGCGTCGCGCCACCCGGTCGTCGTCCGCGTCGACGGGCACGCCGCGCTCTCGCAGGGCTACATCGCGACCGCGGTGCGTCTGCTGGCCGAGACCGGCGCGATGAACGTGGGCGGCATCATGCACGCCCAGGGCACCAACGACTGGGAGAAGGCCGTTGCCGCCGCGATGACCTCGAAGATCGGCGTGGGCAACGCCGTCTTCCACACCGGCGGCTCGGCGCAGACCGCCGACACGGTCTACCTCGGCGTCTTCCGCCGCGAGGCCCTGGAGCAACAGGGCGGCTACAACGAGGAGTTCATCCGCGCCCAGGACTGGGAGCTGAACTTCCGCATCCGCGACGCCGGCGGCCTCATCTGGTTCTCGCCCGAGCTGAAGGTCTCCTACCGCCCGCGGCCCTCCGTGAAGGCGCTGGCCAAGCAGTACAAGGACTACGGCCGCTGGCGCCACGTGGTCGCCCGCTACCACTCGGGCTCCATCAACCTGCGTTACCTCGCCCCGCCGACCGCCCTCGTCGCCGTCGCGGCGGGCATCGTGGCCGGCGCGGCCCTCACGCCGTGGGCCTTCGTCCTCCCGGCCGGCTACCTCGCGGCGATCGTCGCGGGCTCCGTCCCGGCCGGCAAGGGCCTGCCGCTCAAGGCCCGCGCCCAGATCCCGGTCGCGCTGGCGACGATGCACATGTCGTGGGGCTGGGGTTTCCTGACGAGCCCGAAGTCGCTGGCGAAGCGGGTCATCGCGTCCCGCCGCCCGACCGTACGCAACGCGGAAGCGGCGGCCAACTGACGGACAGGGGGCGGGAGTTGGCCTCCCGCCCCCTGTCCATCAAGTCCGGAGGCTCGCTCGCCCGAAGGCTCGCTCGCCGGACCGGCCGGTCGTCGGCTCAGCCGCAGTGCACGCCGTAGTCGATCTGGACGTAGCTGTTGCTGCCGGCCTCGCCGCCGTAGTCGATGCACTTGCCCTTGGCGTACACATAGACGGGGCCCGCGTAGCTGCTGTAGGTGCCCGCGTCCATTTCGTTCGACTTCCACACGGTGTCGGTCCGGTGGATGCGCAGCCGGGCGTCCAGGTACTTGGAAGTGCCCGGGGAGTCGTTGACGGTGACCACGCAGTTGTAACCGGTGGCGCCGCTGTAGGTGATGTAGGCGACGCCGGAGCCGACGTCCTTGGAGCCGATCACGCTGTAGCCGGATCCGCATGCACCGTTGTAGGTCGCGGCCGCGGCCGGGGTGGCCGAGAAGGCGATGCCCGCGGCGGCCAGGCCGAGGGTTGCGGCGATGCCGCCGAGTCGGCGCGTGAGCATGATGGTTCTCCCGATCTGTTCGGCGTATGTCTACGCTTGATCATATAGAGATACGCCCGACCGAGGGCCAGGTTTGCTACCGCCAACTCGCCTGACTGCAGCGTGAGTTGCTGGCCGGGCGGGACGCAGTACCGCCGGACGAGGGGCAGTTGGTCACCAGGCGCACCAGGCGCACCAGGCGCACCAGCCACTCCCCGCCGCCTCGTCACACCGGCCGTTGTCAGCTGCAACCCATCGCGGTGCTCCACCACTCGTCGCCGGGCTGGATCGTGTGCAGGTAGACGCACTGGTCGGGGGCGTGGACGTACACCGGCCCGGCGTACTTGGTGTAATTGCCGTCGTCCTCGTGCCAACTGCCCCCGGCGACACGGATGCCGACGCCCATGTAGCTCGCCTTGTTGTAGTCGCCGTTCTTGCTGTCCTTGATCTGGACCGCGCAGTTGTAGCCGTTGGACGGGTTGTAGAGCAGCACGTGCCAGTAGTAACTGCCGGTCACACCCTGCTCGTCTGCCGCGACGGTGGTGTTGTACGCGGAACCGCACGCGGACCGGGCGACGCTGACGGCATCGCTCTTGGTCGACGCGTCGGCGGTCGTGGCCAGCGGTGCGAGGACCAGGGCGAGGGCCGAGGCGGCTACGGCGGCGAGCTTTTTGCGCATGGGAGTCCTTCGGCGAGTCACGAAGATCGGCGGCGTGAGCTCACCACCTCGCTTCGAACCCGACCAAGACGTTGGCGTGTTCATGGCCGGATCGCGCGGAGGTATGGCCGATTCCGCGTGCCTCGGCGAGCCGTCAAATCCCGCCACGGAAAAGGGCGTTGACCAGCCAGTCGAGACGATGATCAGATGTGCGCGCTTTCCACTCTCATGTGCTTGTGGCAATCAGGCCACAGGCTTCGCACGCATGCCCAGGAGGGGTCGAAGTGCGCTCCAAGATGAGGAATTTCGCTCGTGCAGGTGTGGTGGCCGGAGGGCTCGGTCTCGCGTTGATCGCAGGAACGGGGGGCGCGCAGGCGTACACGTACGACGGTTCGGACCCCTCGTCGGCGGGGTGCGCCAGCGACGCGACGACGGTGCAGTCCGCCGTGGTGAAGAACGCCAACGCGCGGTTCGGCGTCATCGAGATGCGCTACAGCCTCAAGTGTCACACCGGCTGGGCGCGGCTCACGCTCGATTACACCCAGTCGGCGTGCGGGAACGCGTCGGCCGGCTACGACTGTGCGCATGCGTACATCACCCGTAACAACGATGGACGCAGTTACGGCTGCACCATCTCCAAGGGGCAGACCCAGTGCTACACGCCCATGGTCTACGACAAGGGGATGACCGCTTTCGCGCAGGCGGCGATCGACTCGGCAGCGGGTATGGCCAACACCCGGACGGGCTCCTACTAGAGCGCTGAGGGCGGGCATCGCCGCCGGCAGGTGGCGGCGGCACGTCCGTCTTGGTGCGGGGTCCAGGCGGTGGGGTCCCGCCGGGTTCGCGCCCGGCGGGACCCGGCGGCGTGGGGGAGGCCCGCCGCGTCTACCAGGTGAAACCTTCCTGCACGTGCATGCACGCACCGGTGTCGGCGCCGTTCAGGGGCTTGGACGAGTCAGGCGCCTTGCCGTCGGCCGGGACCGCGGACTTCGGATACGTGTCCCCGGTGCGCCAGTCGGTACCCACGGTGAGGGTGATGCCGGAGACGTCCGTCGTCCTGCGCACGGACGTCAACGGCAGATGGATGGCTTTGGCGACAGCCTCGGCACTGCGCCGCAGGTCGGCGGAGGGGTAGGCGATGGAGGTCTTTGCCCCGGCCCGGTCCTGGGTGTCGACTGTTGCTTGTGTGAAGCCCTTTTTCTCGAGCGCGGAGGCCACTGCTGTCGCGCGGTGCGCGACGGCTGCCGCCCCGTCCGCCGCGGTGCCGTTGCGGACCTGCACAGCGATGGTGTCCTCGGCCACGGCGGGTTCGGTGGACGCCTCGTCGGGCTGGTGCTTGGCGCCCTTGCCGTCCAGGGGTTCGTCGTCGCGGACCATGGTGAACAGCTCGTCGGCGTCGGTGGGCATGGGCACCACACGGTTGCGGTTCAGCGACCACTGGACCGTCGGCATGGTGGTCATCGTGATGCGCTCGGTCGGCACCTTCTGCAATTCCTTGGCAAGACCGTAGAGCTCCGAGAGCGAGGCGATGCTCTCGTCGACCGTCAGCGACTTGGTCGCCTGCTCGGCGAGTTTGCGCAGCTTGTTGGGGTTGGTCAACGTCGCGTTCTTCCGCAACTCGCGCACCATCGAGTTCATGTACATGTGCTGGGCGTGCGTGCGGCCGAGGTCGGTCCCGTCCTCGAAGCCGTACCGCGTGCGGAGCCACTTGAGTGCGTCCTCGCCCTTGATGGACGTGGTGCCTCGCTTGAGCTTCAGCCCGGAACCCGAACCGTCCCTGTTCCGCGAGTGGATATTGGCGTCCACGCAGACCGGGACCCCGCCGATCGCGTCCGCCATCGACACCACACCCGAGAAGTCGATCTTCATGAAGTGGTCGATGGGGATACCGGTGAGCTCCTGCCACGTGGCCACGGTGCAGCCGGGGCCACCGCGGCCGAGCGACTGGTTCGTCATCGTGAGACTGGTGCTCGCCGCGTACGTCTTGCCGTCCGGGTCCGTGCACTTCGGAATCTTCACCATCGTGTCGCGCGGCATGCTGACGACCGACATGTTGCTGCGGTCGGCCGACAGGTGCAGCAGCATCTGTACGTCGGCGAGCGGGATGGCCCCCACACTCTCCTTGTGCCCACCAAGCTTGAGGTTCTCCTTGGTGTTGCGGCTGTCGGAGCCGATGAGAAGGATGTTGAGAGGGGTCTGACCCGCCTCGTTCGGCGTCGGTCCGGCGACCTTGGTCTCGCCCAGGTTGAGCTTGTCCTTCTTGATGTTGCTGTTCAGGTGCCGGTAGTAGAGGTAGCCGGCGCCGGCTGTGCCGACCACCAGCACCGCGAGGATGCCCGCGGTCCAGCGCAGCACCCGGTGCCGACGCCGCCGCCTCGTCCGCCCGCCCGCGTGCCGGCGCTCCCGGGGCTTGCGCCCTCCATGCTGTACGCGGTCACCGGCCGGAGCCTCCTCGTGCGGGTCACTGCCTCCACCCGGCCCACCGACGTGCGTGGCTGACTTCCCCTGTGCGTCCGGCTTCTCCTGTGCGTCCGACCGAGAGCTGTCTCCGCGCACACCGCTTCGCCCCATGTCCTGCCCCACCCTCCCCGCCCACGGCCATGACTCGGCCGCCCCGCTGTCTTACAGAGTTAGACAGTTGAAGGGCGGCCGAGGTTGGTCACTTGGCGCACACAGTCTTGTCAGCGGTTGTTTTGGGGGCGTCGACCTTCGCCGTACCGCCGCTGATGGGCGTCCCCGCGCCCTTGAAGTCCTTGCCGAGAATCAGGACGACCGCCGGCAACCCCTGGTCGTTCGTCTCGCTCTTGCCTTCCTTCAGCGCGGACCCCGGAAGACCCATGATGTCGGCGAGACGGCGGGCCTGGTCGGCCTGGTCGGGCGAGTACTCCAGGGTCGTCTTGGCCTGGTCCGGCTTGTTGCCCATCTGGCTGGACTTGGTGACGCCCTCGGTGTTCTGCAACCAGGTGAGCGTCGCCTGCGCCGCGCCGGTCTTGCCACTGCCGTTGTAGAGGTCGACGCGGACGTCACCGGCGGCGGACTTGGTGCCCTTGAGCTTGCTGTCGTCCGCGGCCTTCTGCTTCTTCTTCGTCTCGGTGAGGGAGGCGTCGTTCTTGATGGCGTCGAAGACCTGGGGGGCGGCCGCTTCGTCCAGGATGACGGTCTTGTGCACGACTCCGTCCGCCGGGTTGTCGCGGACCGGCACCGTCAGGAACGACAGGTTCTTCGGCGGCACCTTCTTGATCTCCAGGGCGATGTCCTTGAGCTTGCTCAGACTCCCTATGCCCTGGTCGACGGTGAGCGCCTTGGTCGCGGCCTCGGCCAGACTCGTCAGCTTCGTCGGACTGGTGAGGGTGTCGCCCGAACTCATCTTGCGGGCAAGGGAGCCGAGGAACTGCTGCTGCACCTTGATGCGGTCCAAGTCGCCCTGGTTGCCGAAGCTGTGACGGGTACGCAGGAAGGCGAGTGCCTGCTCGCCCTTGACGACGCTCTCGCCCGCGGGCAGTTGCAGGTGGGAGTCAGGGTCGTCGACAGCTTTCGCGACACACACCTGGACGCCACCCACCGCGCTGGACAGCGTCTTCACCGCGTTGAAGTCCGCCATCATGAAGTGGTCGACGGTGATCCCGGTGACCGCCTTGACGGTCGCCATCGTGCAGCCGGCGTCCCGATCGTCCTGCCCCAGACTGGTGTTGAAACGGACGTTCGGGGTGCCCGCAATCGTCTTGAGCTCGCCGCTCTTGGGGTCCTTGGCCTGGCAGGCCGGTACGTCCACGACGAGGTCGCGCGGAATGCTCAGCGCGGTCGCGTTCGTCCGGTCCTTGGAGACGTGCAGCAGCACGTTCGTGTCGGCGTGGCCGACGCTGCCCTTGTCGCCGTAGCCCTCGTTGCCCTTGCCGGTGCGCTTGTCGGTGCCGATGACGAGGATGTTGAACGCCTCGTCCTTGCTGAAGCCGTTCTTGGCGCCGACGACGTCCTGCGTCGTGATGTTGCCGTCGAGGTGGCGGTAGTAGATGTATCCGCCGGCCGCCGTGGCGAGGACCACGAAGGCCACGCCGCCGGACGTCCACAGCAGGACCTTCTTCGCCGTCGACTTCTTCTTCGGCTTGGAACGCCGTCGCCCTTGCGCTGCGGCAGGCGGCTGTGGCTCACGCCGCCTGCGCTGCGGAGGTACGTCCCGCTGCTCGCGTCTGCCGCCACGGGGTGCGGTGCGGCGGGGCCCCGGCACTGTCGACTGCCCAGCGGAAGGGCCCAGTCGCAGTTCGTAGTCACCAGTTTCGGGGTTGAGTACCCACTGGTCTGCCGGGTCGATGTCATCGGCCCGCCCACGGCCTTGCGCGTCCACGGTTGTTTGCATCCTCCGTCGGGGCCACGCGGCGCCTCGCCCCCCTTAAAGCAGGCGCCCGGTCAGTCGGTAAGCAGTGCGCGACCTCGCCAGGAGCATGGCCGGGTGCACCGGATCGCTCACACTATCCGCCCAGTTCAGCGTCGAGCGACGACGGTGACAAATTCCACTCCCCTACAACTGGGCATTCCGGCTCATATCTGTGAACCTGTGTGCCGACTGATGACTTCCGCTTTACCCGGGGCTGCTGTGACGCCTCACCGACAGGAGTCCTGACGGGCCGTGTTGCCGCGAAAAGTGGGCGCAGGGGACGGCGTGACGGAGGCTGCCGGCTCGGGACCGGGCTTCCCGTCGCCCCCCTGCCCGTACTCGTACGAGTCGTCGTAGCCGGTGCTCTCCTCGTACATCTGATCGCCCTCGGCCTCCACCTCCGCGGGCGTCTGCGGGGAGACGGCGACCGGGGCGTCGCTGCGCAGCCGTTCGAAGAGCCGTTTGGCGGCGGGCTGGACGAGCTGGTCCCGGTTGGCGTCGTAGACGTACGAGCGTCGCGGGACGGTCAGGAACTGGATGCGGTCGGCCGGGATGCCCCGCATCCCCCGCACGAGGTCGTAGAGCCCGCGCAGACTCGCCAGATCCGGGTCGGTGGTCAGCGAGGAGGTGGCCGCGTCGAGCACGGGGTAGAGCTTCGCGGGGTTCAGCAGCACCCCGTCGCTCTGCACCTTGGTGACGAGCGCGCCGAGGAACCGCTGCTGGCGGTCCATCCGGTCGGTGTCGCTGCCGTTGCCGAGGCTCTTGCGGGCGCGCACGTAACCGAGGGCCTGCTCGCCGTCGAGGCGGTGGCGGCCGCGGGCCAGTCGCAGATGCGCGTCCGCGTCGTCGATCGGCCTGTCCAGGCACACCTCGACGCCGTCGACGGCGTCGACCATGTTCTTGAACCCCTTGAAGTCGACGACCATGTGATGGTCGATCCGCACCCCCGTCATCTTCTCGACGGTACGGATGGTGCAGGCCGAACCGCCCACCTCGAACGCGTAGTTGAACATGGCGAACATGGTGTCGCTGCGGTCGCCGTCCATCCCCCGGCAGGCGGGCACGTCGACCATCAGGTCGCGGGGGAAGGAGACGGCGGTCGCGCTCCTCCGGTCCGCCGCGACGTGCAGCAGGATCGTGGTGTCCGAGCGCTGGGTGCCGTCGTTGCGGCCGTACTCGCGGTTCGAACCGGCCCGCGAGTCGGACCCGATGAGCAGCAGGTTCTGCGCGCCCGCGACGAGCACGCTGGGCCGTTCCTTCTCGTAGCGGGCGAGTTCGGCGGTGGCGTCCGCGTCCTCGGTGATGTTCCCGTTGAGCTTCTCGTACGCGATCCAGCCGGTCCCGCCCGCCACGAGGACCAGCAGCGCCGCGCCGATCGCCGAGTACCGCAGCCATCTCCTGCGCCGCCGGGTGCGCCCGGCCCCGGTCGGGGACGAGCCCCCGCCCGGTCCTGCGGGCGCCCCGCCGTCGGCTTGCGGAGGCACGGCTGCGGAGTCGGTCACGTGGGGTCCCCCTCATGGCGACGTAGACGTCACGCATGCGTACGCACGCGTCACTACGACCATGGACCCCGCCGGGACGACGGGCCGGGGGAGCTGAGCCGAACGGGCTACCGGGCGGTGGCGGTGACCCGCTCGCTCTCGATGCGCTTGGCGAGGGCTTCGTCGTCGAGCCGGTCGAGGTTGCGGCAGAGCACGACGGAGCCGCCGGCCGCCAACGGGGCGTACAGCCCGGCGCTCAATCCGCGCCAGGTGTCGAAGTCGAGCCCGGACAGCAGCCGCGACCCGGCCCCGGTCAGCCCGAGCTCCGGAGCGTCGGCGGCGGCCTTCTCGACGACCTCGGCCCCGGTCCACCGGGCCCCGGCGACGACGAGCGCGGGCTCCTCCGGGTCGACGGGGGAGAACGGGGCGAACCGGTCACCCTGCGAGGGCACTTCCACGGCGTAGTCCAGGAACCCCTCCGGCGGCTGCGGGAACCGCCCGCCCAACGGCCGCAACGCGAGCGCGACCCGCTCCCCGGAACACGCCCGGGCGGCGTCCAGGGTCTCCGGCCCGCTGACGACGAGATCGGCGGCGGCCGGATCCCCGCCCACCTCGGCGACGACCCCGACCGACGAACAGGCGAGCAGCCACACGGCTGTCTGCCAGTGCGCGGGCAACAGCACGGCGACCCGGTCCCCGGGCTCGGCGTTCAGCTCGCCTTGCAGCAGGTTGGCGGTCTTGGCCACCCAGTTGGCGAAGGTGGCCACCGACAACTCCACGCGTTCCCCGGTGGCATCGTCGTAGAAGGTGACGAGCGGCCGCCCCGGATCAGCGACGAGAGCGGCCTGAAGGAGAGCGGCAGGAGTACGGTGCGCGACATTCACGCGAACCACCCTACGCGGCCACCCCCACCCCCAACGGACGCGAGACGGCTTCACGACACCCGAGCAGGACACCCCAGAAACCCAGCGCAGGACGCCCCGCCGATGGCGGCAACCGATCCGCCCGAGGAGGCACCCCCGCCATCACAAGGGGGGCAGCGAGCCCGGACGGAAGGCCCACGAACGCGCACCCGCGATCGGACGGGAGGGGCGGCGTCGGGGTGCCCCCGCAGGACTCCGCAGGAACCCAGCGCAGGATGACCCGCCTATGGCGTACAGGTGGCGCGGCAACCGATCCGGCCGAGGAGGCACCCCGACGCCGCCCCGCCACGGAGACGAGGGCAAGGCGCCCCCGGACCGGAACCACCCACGAACGCGCACCCGCGATCGGACGGGAGGGGCGGCGTCGGGGTGCCCCCGCAGGACTCCGCGGGAACCCAGCGCAGGATGACCCGCCTATGGCGTACAGCAGGCGCGGCAACCGATCCGGCCGAGGAGGCACCCCGACGCCGCCCCGCCACCACAAGGGGGGGCAGGCGAGCCCGGAACCCCGCCCAGCCCCACCCCCAGGCACCCATATGGCACCGCCCATTGGCCGGACCCACCCCAACATGCCCAGGATCATATGCATGCGTGGATTTCTTGCTTCTTCCGTAGGCGTCACCTGCGCGGCCGCCCTGGCCCTCCCCCTCGCCCTGCCCAACTCCTCGCACGCCGCCGCCCCGGCCCCGGCGCAGGACTCGGCCCCGGGGAGCACCCAGTCGCTGGCCCTCGCTCCGCTCACCAACGCCACCCGCGCCTCGGGCACGCCTCAGGAACAGGGCCTGCCACAGCGCGACGTCCGCCCGTTCTCCCTGGTCGGCGTCGTCTGGGACGATCCGAACACCGAGCTCCACGGCCACGTACAGGTTCGAACCCGGACCAGCGGCACCACCACGTGGTCCGCATGGCAGGACGTGGAGACGCACAACGACGCGCCGGACCTGGACAGCCCCGAGCACAACTCGGCCCACGTCCGCGGCGCGACGGCCCCTCTGTGGGTCGGCGACTCCGACGGGGTGGAGGTCCGGGTGAACGGCGACGAACCCACCCGAGCCGAACCCCCGGCCCCGCTCCCCAAGGGCCTCCGCCTGGAACTGGTGGACCCGGGCACGGAACCCCCACCCCAGCGCCCGACGACAGACACAGCCCCGCCTAACGCGGCCCCGCCTAACGCAGCCCCGCCGAACACCGAGGCGGCAAACACCCCGGCGCAGAACACCACCGCACCGAACACCACCGCACCGAACACCACCGCACCGAACACCACCGCGGCCAAAACCCCCGCAGCACGCCCCGCCCCCGCGGCCAACACCCCCATCGACGAGTCCCTGGCCACAGAGATCCCGGCGCTGACCAAGAAGGCGACGGAGGACGAACTGATCGAGGCCCGCGGCGGCGACACCGGCGCGACCCAGGCCCGCCCCTACGTGGGCGCCCGCCCGCGCATCGTCACCCGCAGGGGCTGGGGCGCGGACGAGAAGATGCGTGAGCGGAAGTTCGCGTACACGAAGACGGTCAAGGCGGCTTTCGTGCACCACAGCGCGACCGGCAACAACTACAGCTGCTCACAAGCCTCTTCCGTGATTCGCAGTATCTACCGCTACCACGTGAAGAGCAGCGGCTGGCGGGACATTGGATACAACTTCCTCGTAGACAAATGCGGCACCATCTACGAGGGCCGGGCGGGCGGCATCACGAAGCCGGTGATGGGCGCCCACACTCTCGGCTTCAACACCAACAGCATGGGCATCGCGGTCCTGGGTTCGTTCAGCGGCACGAACCCGCCCACCGCCGCGGTGAACGCCATCGCGCGGCTGACGGCCTGGAAGCTCGGTCTGTACGGGGCAAATCCGCGCGGTACGACATATCTCAAGTCGGGCGGTGGCAATCTCTACCGCAAGGGAAAGAATGTGCGACTGCATGTGATCTCCGGCCACCGGGACGGCTTCGCAACCGAATGCCCGGGACGCCGTCTCTACAACAAGCTCGGCAAGGCCCGTAGCAGCTCCGCCCGCCTTCAGGGCCGCTGACGCCGGCCGGCCCGGGTCGCAGACGGTCTGCATACACTGGCCGGCCGAAAGACAGTTCGGCCGGCCCCAGCAGGAAGCAGAGACGACAGGTGACAGAAGCGATCCTCCTGGTCGGCGGCAAGGGCACGAGACTGCGCCCGCTCACGGTGAACACACCGAAGCCGATGGTGCCGGCGGCAGGCGTGCCGTTCCTCACGCACCAACTGGCGCGGGCGAAGGCGGCGGGCGTCGACCACATCGTCCTGGCCACGTCGTATCTGGCGGAGGTGTTCGAGCCGTACTTCGGCGACGGTTCCCGCCTGGGCCTGCACCTGGAGTACGTCACGGAGGTGGAGCCGCTCGGCACCGGCGGGGCGATCCGCAATGTCGCCTCGCATCTGCGCTCGGCCCCCGACGACCCGGTCCTGATCTTCAACGGCGACATCCTCACGGGCCTGGACATCGGGGCGCTGGTCCAGGAACACGAGTCGACGGGCGCGGACGTCTCCCTGCACCTTTCCCGGGTGGAGGACCCGAGGGCGTACGGCTTGGTGCCCACGGACGGGACGGGCCGTGTCACGGCGTTCCTGGAGAAGCCGCAGACGCCTGAAGAGATCGTGACGGACCAGATCAACGCGGGTGCGTACGTGTTCCGCCGCTCGGTGATCGACACGATCCCGACGGGCCGCCCGGTGTCGGTGGAGCGGGAGACGTTCCCGGGTCTGCTGGCCGGTGGCGCCCACTTGCAGGGCATGGTCGACTCCACGTACTGGCTGGACCTGGGGACTCCCGGGGCGTTCGTGCGCGGCTCCGCGGACCTGGTGCTGGGCCGTGCCCCGTCGCCCGCGGTCCCCGGCCGCTGCGGAGACAGTCTGATCCTGCCGACGGCGACGGTCGCCCCGGACGCCAAGCTGACCGGCGGCACGGTCATCGGCGAGGGCGCGCAGGTCGGCGAGGGCGCCCGCGTCTTCGGCTCCACGGTCCTGGACGACGCGGTGATCGAACCGGGCGCGGTCGTCACGGACTCGCTGATCGGCCGGGGCGCCCGCGTCGGGGCCCGCACGATCCTCACGGGCGCGGTGATCGGTGACGGCGCGCACGTCGGACCGGACAACGAACTCCAGACGGGCGTCAGGGTGTGGTGCGAGGCGACGATCCCGGCGGCGGCGGTCCGCTTCTCGTCGGACCAGTAGCCGCCGGCCGAACGGGAAGCTTCACTCGAACCGGAAACTCCAGCCGAACCGGAAACTCCACCCAAAACCGAACCTTCAACCGAACCGGAAGGTCCACCCAAACCAGACACTTCACCCGAACCGGCATCAGCCCCGAAAAAACCCCCAGCCCCGCCCCGAGCGAAAACCCCCTACCCTCGTAGGGCACACCCGCTCCACCCAAGGACCCCCGTGGCCGGCCGCCGATACACCCCTCGTACGCAACCCTCCCCGCCCCGCACGACAACACCCGCAGGCGGATCCCCGCTCCCGGCGATCCCGCCCCAGCCGCAGGCGCCGCTCACCCGCACCTACACCCCCCCGGCCCCCCTCCACCTGGGCCTCACCCTCGGCCCCCTGCGCCGGGGCCCCGCGGACCCCACCTTCCGCGCCACCCCCGACGGCGCCGTCTGGCGTGCGAGCCGCACTCCACAGGGTCCGGGGACGCTGCGGCTGGCGGAGCGGGACGGCACCGTACAAGCGCAGGCGTGGGGCCCGGGGGCCGACTGGTTCCTGGATCAACTACCGGCGCTGCTGGGCGAGTTGGACGACCCGACGCCCTTCGAGCCGCGCCACCGCCTGGTCGCGGAGTCGGCCCGCCGCCGCACCGGCCTGCGGCTGACCCGTACGGGCCTGGTCCTGGAGAACCTGATCCCGTCGATCCTGGAGCAGAAGATCACGACGGACGAGGCGTACCGCGCCTGGCGTCTGCTGCTGCACCGGCACGGCGAACCGGCCCCGGGCCCGGCCGGCGGCCAGGAGCTGCGGATGCGCGTCATGCCGGACCCGCGCGCGTGGACGCTGATCCCGTCCTGGGAGTGGCACCGGGCAGGCGTCGACAACAAGCGCGCCTCGACGATCATCCGCGCCGCCCAGGTGGCCCGTCGCCTGGAGGAGGCGGCCGCCATGGAGCCGGCCCGGGCCCGCGCCCGCCTCGAACTGGTCCCCGGCATCGGCCCCTGGACCTCCGCCGAGACGATCCAGCGTACGAACGGCGCCCCCGACGAGGTGACCACGGGCGACCTGCATCTGCCCCACACCATCGGCTACGCGCTCGCGGGCAACCGGGACGCGACGGACGAGGAGATGCTGGAACTCCTGGTCCCGTACGCGGGCCAGCGCCACCGGGCCGCCCGCCTCATCCTGCTGAGCGGCGTCGCACCGCCCCGCAGGCAGCCCAAGATGCGCCGGGTGAACATCGCCGAGTGGTAGCCCCACGGCCGAACCCACGGCCGAACCCACGGCCGAACCCACGGCCGAACCGACGGCCGAACCCACGATCGAACCCACCCGCCCCGACCCGCCCCCCGTCGGCCGAACCGCAACCGAACCCGCGACGACCCGCGACCTGACCCGCACCGACGGCCCCGCCCCACCCAGACCCAGCCGCCCACCTCCCCGTCCCGCCTACCGAACCGCGACGAACTCCGAGACGACCCGGGCAGCCCGCTCCGCGGGAGCCGCGGCGGCATGCCCCACCGCGACGGCCCCCATGGGGTCCCACTCGGCCGGCAGGTCCAGTACGTCCCGTACGACCTCCCGGCAGAACATGGTCGACGACACCCACGCCGAGCCGAGCCGCTCCCCGGCCAGCGCGACCAGGAAGTTCTGCACGCCGGCCCCGGCGGCCACGACGAACATCTCCCGCTCGGCGGCGTCCCGCCGCGCGTCCCCGTAGGAGTGCGATCCGTCCATGACCAGGCAGGGCACCACGAGGTAGGGCGCGTGACGCAGCACGTCCCCGCGCCGGACCCGCTTGGCGATCGACTCCTCGCTCTTCCCGTCGCGCCGCAGGTCCGCGATCCACGCGTCCCGCATCGCGTCGAGCAGCCGCGTCCGCGACTCCTCGGACTCCAGCAGCACGAACCGCCACGGCGTCGTGTGGTGCGGCGCGGGCGCGGTGACGGCGGCGGCGACGGCCCGCCGCACGGCCCCCGGGTCGACCGGCTCGTCGGTGAAGGCCCGCACGGTACGCCGCTGCGTCACGGCTTCCCGTACGGCCTCGGAGGTGCCGAGCCGGAACATGTCGTCACGTGCCACCCGCACCAGCTCGCGCGCGGAGCCGCCCTTTTCCGCCACCACGCCGCTCAGGCCGCGCACCACGGCGACCGGCAGCCCGCCGGCCTTCCCCTTCACGAGGTCCCCGGCGGCGGCCAGCTCGTCGGCGGTCGCGACCACGGTCGCGCTCAACGGATTGCCGTACGCGTCGACGCCGCCCCGCAGATCGTCGAGGACGCGCACGCCCGCGGCGCCGATGGCGACATCGGTCAGCCCGTTCCGCCAGGGGCGGCCGAAGGTGTCGGTGACGACGACGCCGACCTCGACCCCCAGGGCGTCCCGCACGCCGTCGCGGATCGCGGCCGCGGCGGCGTCGGGGTCCTCGGGCAGCAGGAGCACGGTCCCGGCCGCGGTGTTGGACGCGTCGACACCGGCCGCGGCCATCACCAGGCCCAGCTTGTTCTCCACGATCCGCAGCGGTCCGCGCCGCGCCACGACCCGTACGGTCTCGGCGTCGATCGCGGCCTCCCGGTCGTCGGCGCGGACGATCCGCCCCTCGGCCTTGCTGACGATCTTCGAGGTGACCAGGAGGACGTCCCCGTCGGCGAGCGCCGGTTCGGCGGCGACGATCAGCTTGGCCAGGTCATCACCCGGTCTGACCTCGGGGATCCCGGCCACGGCCCAGGCCCGGAAGGAGGGCGCAGTGGTGGCAGCGCTCACGCGATCCGCACCTCCTCGGCGAGCCGCAGCGCCTCGCGCGCCATCGCGGCCGCGGCGGTGCCCTCCTCGGGGTCCGTCATCATCAACGGCACGGCCCGGCACTTGATCCCGGCCGCCTCGACGCGCTCCACGACCCCGGCGTCCACGGTGTCCACCAGCCAGCCGTCGAGCAGCCCCGACCCGTAGTGCTCGGCGACGGCGGCGGCGCTGGACTCCACGCCCACCGCGGCCAGCACCTTGTCGGCCATGCCGCGCACCGGTGCGTCGCCCACGATGGGGGAGAGCCCGACGACGGGCACGCCCGCCTCCGCGATGGCCTCCCGGATGCCGGGCACGGCCAGGATCGTCCCGACGCTCACCACGGGGTTCGACGGCGGGAACAGGATGACGTCGGCCTCGGCGATGGCCTCCAGCACTCCGGGCGCGGGCTTCGCCTGCTCGGCGCCGACCGGCACCACGGCCTGCGCGTCCACGGAGGCCCGCAGCTTCACCCAGTACTCCTGGAAGTGCACGGCCCTGCGCTCCCCGTCGATGTCGACGGCGACGTGGGTCTCCACGCGATCGTCCGACATGGGAATGAGCCGCACCCCGGGCTGCCACCGCTCGCACAGCGCCGCGGTGACCGCGCTGAGCGGGTACCCGGCCGCGAGCATCTGCGTGCGGACGATGTGGGTCGCGAAGTCGCGGTCGCCGAGCCCGAACCATTCGGGCCCCACCCCGTACGCCGCGAGCTCCTCCTTCACGTGGAAGGACTCGTCCGTACGTCCCCAGCCCTGCTCCTCGTTGATGCCGCCGCCGAGCGTGTACATCACCGTGTCGAGGTCCGGACAGACCTTCAGGCCGAAGAGGTGGATGTCGTCCCCGGTGTTGCCGATGACCGTGATGACCGCGTCGTCCGGTGCCGCCTGCTTCAGACCGCGAAGGAACCGGGCACCACCGATGCCGCCTGCCAGAACCACAATGCGCATGGCCCCAGCATCGCAGGCAGGTACGACAACGCGGCAGCCGGTGTCAGACGGCCGCGCGCTCCGCCGTGGCGCAGGCGGGGGAGTGGAACGGCATCTCGGTCAGGCCGGGGTAGTAGACGTGCAGGCTGACGGCGGGTTCGAGGGAGTCGTTGACGACCTCGTGGACGTACCCGGCGGCGAACACGCGCTGCGCGCCCGCCGAGAGGGTCCGGGCGCGGTTCTCCGTACGCTCCGTCAGTTCGCCCTCCAGGAGGGTCAGTACGCCGGAGGACGGTCCGTGGTCGTGCAGCCCGCTGCCCTGCCCCGGCACCCAGGACAGCAGCCACACCTCGTAACCGGGCCCGGTGCGCAGCCGGTGGTACCAGCGCGTCGTGGCGTCGTACTCGACAAGGTGGGCCCACTGCGAGCGGTCGGCGGCGACGGAGCGCGCCAGCCCGACGAACTCGGCCACCGTCTCGGGGTGTTCACGAGCGGGTGCCAGCAGGTGCGGTACTTCGAGGATGTCGCCGGCGATCTGGAGGTCGCTGTCGATGTTCATGGGTGTGGGGATTCCTCGGAGGGGAGTGCGGGGGTGCCCGAAGGGGCGCGGAGCCGTACAAGGGAGGAGAAAGCGCGGTCGGAGCTCGGTGGCTCAACGACTCAACAGCTGGAACAGCAACAGTGCGCGCGGGCAACGGAGACGGACCCGGCGACGCGGGTCGTCATCAGTGCCAAGTTCGCGAGCATGCACACCAGCACACCGGTTCATGCCTCCGCTGTCAACTCACCGTCCGGATTGCGAGATATGTTTCACCTCATCCGGTATCGCAGGCAGGCGAAAGGTTTGTTCAGCCGCCTCACCGGACATGTGGCGTTTCAACTCAGCGCGGAACGAGATCGAACTCAGCGTCGTCCTCTCCAGTAGTGGCCGCTGGCAAGTGTCACGGTTTTTGCCGATTTGAACACTTTCCGCATAGCCTTGGTTCCGCAGAGTGAATAAGGGGCCCAATAGCAGATCTCGGCTTGACTGCCCCGGATCGGCACACTTGTAATTTCACTCGTGTCGTTCAGCCGAAATCGGTAACGGCAACATCACGGGGACGCACGGACGGACGAGGGGCGCACTATGACCGAGTCGTTTCAGGATCTGCTGGTCGAGGACGCGGAAGAGGAACTCGGCTGGCAGGAGCGCGCGCTGTGCGCCCAGACCGACCCCGAGTCCTTCTTCCCCGAGAAGGGCGGCTCCACGAGGGAGGCCAAGAAGGTCTGCCTGGCGTGCGAGGTCCGCTCCGAGTGCCTGGAGTACGCACTCGCCAACGACGAGCGGTTCGGCATCTGGGGCGGCTTGTCCGAGCGCGAGCGCCGTCGACTGAAGAAGGCCGCTGTCTAGTCCCCCATATGTGCCGTACGTGCGGCCCGTCGCCGGTGGTTGTCCACAGGCGGCGGGCCGCGTTTGTTGTCAGCCGTTAGTGTGGGGCCCCGTCCGAGACGCCTCCGTGCCCCCAGTGGGCACAGACGTCCACCGCAGTCCAACGAACCGGGGCCCGTACCTCGATGTCCGTGCACAGCCACTCGGCAGACCAATTCGGTGCTGCCGCCGCCACGTTCGACCCGGGGCACGACGCAGGGCTCGACCCGAGCGGCGCCCCCGAGTTCCCCAGGCATGTCGTCACCGCCGTCCTCGTCTCGCACGACGGCGCCCGCTGGCTGCCCGACGTCCTGTCGGGCCTCCTCGGCCAGGAGCGCCCCGTGCAGAACGCGGTGGCGGCCGACACCGGCAGCGCCGACGACTCCGCGGCCCTGGTCGGCGGCGCCCTCGGCGACGAGCGCGTCCTGCACCTGGCCCGCCGCACCGGCTTCGGCCAGGCCGTCGAGGAAGCCGTGCGCGGCGCCGGGGTGCTCACCCCGGAAGAGCTGCCCTACCTGAAGCGGCCCAGCGGCTGGGACCCCGTCAGCCGCACCTGGCGCGACGACGCGTACGACCTGCCGGACCTGCCGCACGGCCAACCCGTGCAGTGGCTGTGGCTGCTGCACGACGACTGCGCGCCCGAACCCGACGCACTCGCCCAGCTGTTGCGCGTCGTCGAGGCGGAGCGCGAGGCCGGCGCGGAGGTCGCGATCGTCGGCCCCAAGCTGCGCGGCTGGTACGACCGCAGGCAGTTGCTCGAGGTCGGCGTCTCCATCGCCAACTCCGGGCGGCGCTGGACCGGCCTCGACCGCCGCGAGCAGGACCAGGGCCAGCACGACCACGTGCGGCCCGTCCTGTCCGTCTCCACCGCCGGCATGCTGATCCGGCGCGACGTCTTCGAGCAGCTCGGCGGGTTCGACCGCAGGCTGCCGCTGATGCGCGACGACGTCGACCTGTGCTGGCGCGCCCAGGCCGCCGGACACCGCGTCCTCGTCGCCCCCGAGGCCGTCGTGCGGCACGCGGAGGCATCCTCGCGCGAGCGCCGCACCGTCGACTGCGTGGGACGCACGGCTTCGTCGCCGCACAAGGTCGACAAGGCGGGCGCCGTCTACACGCTGCTCGTCAACGCGCGCGGTGCGACGCTTCCCTGGGTCCTGGTCCGCCTCGTGCTCGGCACCCTGCTGCGCACGGTCGCGTACCTGGTCGGCAAGGTGCCCGGACAGGCCTTCGACGAGATCGCCGGGCTGATGGCGACGCTGCTGCGGCCCGGGCGGATCCTCGCCGGCCGCAAACAGCGCGGCACGGGCCTGGTCGACGCCAAGGAACTACGGCCGTTGTTCCCGCCGCCCGGCGCGACCGTGCGGCTCACCGTCGAGCAGGTCGCCGGGAACCTCTTCGACGGCGCCGACCCGGAGACCTCCAACGCCGGCCGGCACGGTGGCGGCGGCCTCGAATCCGGCCCCGGCGGCGACGACGCCGACTTCATCCAGATCGAGCAGTTCGCCCGCCTCAAGCGCATCGCCCGCAAGCCGGGCCCGGTGCTCTTCGTCGCGCTGCTCTTCGTCTCCCTCATCGCCTGCAGAGGGCTGCTCGGGAGCGGGGCCCTCGCGGGCGGTGCGCTGCTGCCCGCGCCGGGCGACGCCTCCGACCTGTGGGCCCGCTACCTCGACGCCTGGCACGCCACCAGCACGGGCGGCACCCAGGCGGCGCCCCCGTACCTCGCGCTGCTCGCCGCCCTCTCCTCCCTCCTGCTCGGCTCCACCGGCCTCGCGATCACCGTGCTGCTCGTCGGCTCGGTGCCGCTCGCCGGGTTCGCCGCGTACTTCGCCTCCCGGCGGCTCGTCGAATCCCGGCTGCTGCGCGCGTGGGCGGCCGTCGCCTACGCCTTCCTACCCGCCGCCACCGGCTCCCTCGCGGGCGGTCGCGTCGGCACCGCGGTGCTCGTGATCCTGCTGCCGCTCATCGCGCGCGCGGGCCTGTCCGCCTCGGGCCTCACGAACGAACGGGGCGCGCGCGGCAGTTGGCGGGCCACCTGGGCGTACGCGCTGCTGCTGACGATCACGACGGCCTTCACGCCGATCGTCTGGCCGATCGCCCTCGTCCTCGGTGTCGCGCTCCTCGTGGTGCGCCGCGGCGAGATCACCGCGTACGGGCTGCGTTTCCTCGCCGCCCTCGGCACACCGCTGCTGGTGCTCGCGCCGTGGTCCCTGACGCTGCTGCCGTTCGGCTTCTTCAAGGAAGCCGGACTGCCGTACGGAGAGGGCTCCGGGACCGCGCAGAGCCTGCTCGGCGCCTCACCGGGCGGCCCCGGCACCACGGGCAGCCTGCTGCTCGTCGGCATCGTGCTGGCCGCGCTCGCCGCGCTGCTGCGCCAGGAGCGCCGCCTCGCGATCCTCACCGCCTGGACCGCGGCCCTCGTCGCGCTCGTCTTCGCGGTCCTGTCGAACAGCTCGGCGTGGGCCGGCCCCGCCACCCTCGTCTACGGCATCGCACTCCTGGCCGCCGCCGCGCTCGGCGCCGACGGCGCGCGCTCGCGCGTGGCCGAGCAGAGCTTCGGCTGGCGCCAGCCGGTGGCCGCGCTCGTCGCGTTCGCCGCCGCCGCAGGCCCCCTGCTGCTCGCCGCGGGCTGGATGATCGCCGGCGCGTCCGGACCCCTGGAGCGCCGCGACCCGGTCCAGGTGCCCGCGTTCGTCGCCGAAGAGGCGGGCACCCGCGACCAGGCCCGCACCCTGGTCCTCGCCGGCTCCACGGGCCAGGTGTCCTACTCGCTCGTCCGCGGCGCGGGCGCCCGCCTCGGCGACGGCGAGCTGACCGCGGCCGCCGGGGACAACAAGAACCTCGACAAGGTCGTCGCCAACCTGGTCGCGGGCTCCGGCGCCGACCAGGCCGACCAGCTCGGCGGCTTCGCCGTGCGCTACGTCCTCATCCGTGACGGGGCGCCGCGCCAGATGGGCCGTGTCCTGGACGCGACGCCCGGCCTGACCCGGCTCAGCCAGCAGGACGGCACCGCCCTGTGGCGCGTCGACCGGCAGGTGGCGCGGGCCGTCGTCCTGCCCTCGGCCGCCGCCGGTTCGACCTCCGAGGAGGCCAAGCCGGTCGCCGCGGGCCCCGTCGATCTGCACACGAAGCTGCCCGCAGGCGGTGCGGGGCGCGTACTGCGCCTCGCCGACCAGGCCGCCGAGGGCTGGACCGCCACGCTCGACGGCGCGCCCCTGACGAGGACCACGGTCGACGGCTGGGCGCAGGGCTTCGAACTGCCCGCGTCGGGCGGCACCTTGGACGTCACCTACGACGCGCCGGTTACCCACACCGCCTGGCTGTGGGTCCAGGGCGCCCTCGCCCTCGTACTCGTCGTGCTCGCCCTGCCGGGGCGGCGCAAGGACGTCGACGACGACCTCCCCGAGGAGCCCGCCGTGCCCGCCCAGGCCGTCACCGGCGAGGGCCGCAGGGCCCGCAGGCTACGCGCCCAGGCCGAGGCCGAGCAGGCCACCGAGCAGCCCGCGGAGCAGGGCTTCGACGACGCCCTGCCACCGCCCCCGGCGGAGCCGGCCCCGACGGCGGACATCCCGCAGCAGCAGACGTACGGAGAGTGGGAGCAGCCCGAGTACACGGGCGCCGAATACGGCACGTACGCGGGCGAGCAGCAGCAGTACCAGGGCGGCGCCTACGGATACGACCAGCAGGCGGGCCCGTACCAGGCCGACCCCTATCAGGCGGGCCAGTACGACCCGTACGCCTATGGGGGCACGTACGAGACGCAGGCGCCGTACGACCCCACGTACGAGCAGCACGGCCAAGGACACGACAACGGCCAAGGACACGACGGCCAAGGACACGGCGACGGCCAGGGCAACGGCCGTGGCAACGGCACCGACAGTGAGCGCCCCGACGGGAGCCAGCAGTGAACCGCACGACCTTGTCCCTGATCGCCGCGGTGACGGCCCTGGCGGCCGTCACCGGGTTCGCCGCCACGACGTCCGGCGGCACGGACGACACCCCCGCCAAGGCGGCCGCCCAGCTGCCCGTGGAGCGCTCCAGCCTGCTGTGCCCGACGCCCGGCCAGTCCGACCTCGCGGAGACCGCGTACACGTCGTACACGCCGCCCTCGAAGGGCGCCGGTGACGCGGCGGGCAAGGCGCGGCTGATGCCGGTGGAGACCAACTCGGGCGACACCGGCGGCGGCAAGGGCAAGGCCAAGAAGCCCGCGCCGGTCGTCACGCCGAGGGAGCCCGGTACGCCGGCCACGGGCGAGGCGTCCGGCGCCGACGCGCCCGCCCTCATCGGCACCGCCGACGGCGCCCTGGCCCCCGGCTGGACCGTCCAGCAGACCACCACGGTCACGGCCGGCACCGGCCGCGGCCTGCTCGGCCTGAACTGCTCGACGCCCGACACCGACTTCTACTTCCCCGGCGCGAGCACCGCCAAGGACCGCAGCGACTACATCCACCTCACGAACCCGGACGACGAGGCCGCGGTCGTGGACGTGCAGCTGTACGGCCCGGAGGGCGCCATCAAGTCCGACGTCGGCGAGGGCATCCAGATCGGGCCGCACGCGAGCGTGCCGGTCCTGCTGTCGACGCTGACCGGCAAGCCGTACACGAACCTGACGCTGCACGTCACCGCGCGCAGCGGCCGGGTCGCCGCCGCGGTGTCGGCCGCCGACGACAAGTCGGGCGGCGACTGGCTGCCCGCCGCCGCCGACCCGGCCGCCTCCCTCGTCCTGCCCGGCATCCCCAAGGACGCCACCAGCGTGCGCCTGGTCGCCTTCGCGCCGGGCCAGGACGACGCCGACCTGAAGGTCCGGCTCGCCACCTCCAGCGGCACGATCGCGCCCGCGGGCCACGACACTCTGCACGTGAAGTCCGGCATGACGGCCGCCGTCGACCTGGGTGCGGTGACGCGCGGCGACGCGGGCTCCCTGCTCCTGACGCCCACCGACACCTCGGTGCCGATCGTGGCCGCGCTCCGCGTCACCCGCGGCAAGGGCGCCGACCAGGAGAGCGCGTTCATCCCGGCCACCCGCGACATCGGCGGGCGCTCCACGGTCGCCGACAACCGCGCCAAGGGCTCCACGCTCGCCCTGACCGCGCCCGGCGCCACCGGCACGGTGAAGGTCACCGCGTCGGCCGGGGACGAGGGCGGGACCGCGACCTCCAAGGAGTACACGGTCAAGAGCGGTACGACCCTCTCGGTCCCGGCGCCCGTCCCCGACGGCCTGAAGGGCACGTACGCGCTCACCGTGGAGCCCGTGTCGGGCGGCAAGGTCTACGGTTCGCGGACGCTGGAGGAGAAGCAGGACGACGTCCCGGCGTTCACGGTCCAGACGCTGCCGGACGACCGGGGCACGGTCTCGGTGCCGGAGTCCGACGAAGACCTCTCCGTCCTGCAGAAGTAGTCACCGGAGGCGGTCATCGGAGGCGGCCACTGGAGGCAGCCGCCAGAGGTAGTCGTTGGAGGCGGCCACTAGAGGCGGTCGCCAGAGGTAGTCACGCCTCGGGGTTCACTCGTCCCCGTCGCCGTCCCCGTACCGGGGATCGACGGTCTCCGGAGTGATACCGAGGACCTCGGCGACCTGCTCGACGACCACGTCGTGCACCAGCGCGGCCCGTTCGTCGCGTCCCTTGGTACGGAGTTCGACGGGACGCCGGTAGACGACCACGCGCGCGGGTGTCCCGTCCCGCTCGGGGATCATGCCTCCCAGCGGCACCGTGTCGGCGCCCCACGCCTCGTCCTCGGCCGTCAGCCGTGGCACCTCCAGGATGAGGAAGTCGACCTCGGCGAGCTGCGGCCAGCGCCGCTCCAGCCGCTCCACCGAGTCCTGCACAAGGTCGGCGAAGACCTCGGCGCGGCTCGCCGACAGCGGTACCTGCGGTGGCGCCACGGGCCCGCGCATGCCGCGGCCGTGCCGGTCGCGGCGGCGCGGCGGGCGCGGCTCGGCGGGGGAGCGCGGCGGTACCGGGCCGTCGGGGGGTACCGGGTTCTCAGCGTTGGCGGGCCTTTCCATCACCGACGCAGCGTAGTCCTCCGGGGCGGTGGGGGCCGGGCGACTCCGTACGGGGCACGGCATGTCGCTTCCTGACCGATCAAGCCAATCCGGGGCCTGATTTCGCATCCCTCCCAGACCGTTGATCTCGTGACAATTGAAGGTATTTACCCCGAGTGGTGACCGCTTTCAACTGGTCGCCGGGGCGCACGACCCCGGGTCGCCGCAGGTCACGAACGCCTCCGCGGAAGCCGGTGTGCGCCGTCTCACGTCACGACACGGTGGGGTGACCTCGGGGAGAGTCGTCGCGGCCCGCTCAGGAGTGCGGTACCGTCCAACATCGTGAGCCCTGTACGTCGCTGTTCGCGCACCGCTTGCGGCCGTCCCGCCGTCGCGACGCTGACGTACGTCTACGCCGACTCGACCGCGGTCCTCGGCCCGCTCGCCACCTACGCCGAACCCCACTGCTACGACCTGTGCGCCGAGCACTCCGAGCGCCTCACCGCGCCGCGTGGCTGGGAGGTCGTCCGGCTCACCGACGGCAGCGCCCCCTCCCGCCCCAGCGGCGACGACCTGGAGGCCCTGGCCAACGCCGTGCGCGAAGCGGCCCGCCCCCAGGAGCGCGCGGCCGGTGCCGGCGGCTCGGGCGGACGCCACGCGGACCCGATGGAGGTCGCACGCCGCGGCCACCTCCGCGTCCTGCGCTCACCCGACAACTGACGCTCGTCCGATAGCTGATACTCATCCGACAACTGGCCGGTGGACGCTCGCCCGGCAGCTGACCGGTTCGCCGTCGGCCGACCGGCCTTCACGGGATCTTCGCCGTCGTACGCGTTGACCCGCCATTGTCGAGGACACGACGATTTCGCCACCCCGACCCCGGGGATTCCGGGAGGCGCTCGTGTTCGTCCAGCAACTGGAGCCCGTGAACGGCTCACTCGGCCTGTCCGCCCTCGTCGCCACGGTGCCACTCGTCACCGTCCTCGTCCTGCTCGGCGCCGTCCGCATGAAAGCCCACCGCGCGGGCCTGATCGGTCTCGGCGCGGCCGCCCTCGTCGCGTGGCTCGTGTACGACATGCCGCTCGGCCAGACCGCCTCCAGCGCCGCACAAGGAGCGCTGTTCGGCCTCTTCCCCATCATGTGGATCGTCGTCAACGCCCTGTGGGTGTACCGGATGACCGTCCGCACCCAGCACTTCGACATCCTGCGCCGCTCCTTCGGGCGCCTCTCCGACGACCCGCGCATCCAGGCCCTCGTCATCGCGTTCTGCTTCGGCGCGCTCCTGGAGGCCCTCGCCGGATTCGGCGCGCCGGTCGCCATCTGCTCGGTCATGCTCGTCGCGCTCGGCTTCGACCCGGTCAAGGCCGCCGTCGTCTCCCTCGTCGCCAACACGGCGCCCGTCGCCTTCGGCGCCATGGGCACCCCCGTCGTGACGCTCGCCCAGGTCACCGGGCTCCCCCTGGACTCGGTCGCCTCCGTGGTGGGCCGCCAGACGCCGCTGCTCGCGCTCGTCGTGCCGCTGGTGCTCGTGGGCCTGGTGGACGGAGGGCGCGGGCTGCGCGAGACCTGGGGGCCCGCCCTGGCGTGCGGAGCCGCGTTCGCCGTCGTCCAGTTCGCGGCCTCCAACTATGTCTCCGCGCAACTCGCCGACATCGGCGCCGCCCTGGCCGGAGCCGGCGCCCTGGTCGCCGTCCCGAGCGCGCGCAGACCGGCCGCCGAACCCGTACGCGCCGCCGTCCTCACCGGCGTACGCAGCGAAGACCTGGACGAGGCGGACCCGCGCCCCGAAGTACTGCGCGCCTACGCCCCGTACGCGCTCATCGTCGTCATCTTCTCCGTGGCCCAGATCCCCGCCGTCAAGGAGTGGCTGACCAAGGCGAACCAGGTCTTCGACTGGCCCTTCCTGAACGTTGCCGACCCGAGCGGCGAACCCGTGAGCGGCAACGTCTTCACCCTGCCCCTCGTCTCCACCGGAGGCACCCTCGTCCTGCTCGCCGGAGTGTGCACGGCGGTCGTCATCGGCGTGCACGCGCGCGTGGCGGTACGTGAATGGCTGGAGACCCTCTACGAGCTGCGGTTCGCGATCCTCACCGTCACCAGCGTGCTCGCACTCGCCTACGTCATGAACCTGTCGGGGCAGGCCGCCACCATCGGGCACTTCGTGGCCGCGGCGGGCGCGGGACTCGCCTTCCTGTCGCCGGTCCTCGGCTGGTTCGGTGTCGCGGTCTCCGGCTCCGACACCTCGGCGAACGCGCTCTTCGGCGCCCTCCAGGTGACGGCCGCCCAGCAGTCCGGCCTGTCGCCGGAACTCCTTGCGGCGGCGAACAGTTCGGGCGGCGTCCTCGGCAAGATGATCTCGCCGCAGAACCTGACGATCGCGTGCGCGGCCGTCGGACTCGCGGGCCGCGAGGGCGACTTGTTGCGCAAGGTGCTCCCATGGAGCCTCGGGCTCCTGCTGGTGATGTGTCTGATCGTGTTCGCGCAGAGCACCGTGGTGCTGTCCTGGATGCTGCCGTGATCGTCCTACGGGTCCCGCCCGCGGCCCCGCCGGGTGCTCACCAGCGCTGACCTGTGAGGACGCGTGGAGCCGTCTTCTTTGTGAGGAATGCGGGGTTCACGGCCCGTTGTCGGTCCGGCCAGGTAGTTTGTGGGGTCCGTGCAGGACTCCAGGAGGGCTGGGCCGACCGTGGCTGCTGCTGATCTGTCGCAGATCGTGAAGGCGTACGACGTGCGAGGGGTGGTCCCGGACCAGTGGGACGAGGAGCTCGCCGCGCTGTTCGGCGCCGCCTTCGTACGTGTCACCGACGCGACGGCGATCGTGGTCGGGCACGACATGCGGCCCTCATCGCCCGGACTCACGCGGGCCTTCGCGCGCGGGGCCGCGGCCCTCGGCGCCGACGTCACGGAGATCGGCCTGTGCTCCACCGACCAGCTGTACTACGCGTCGGGCGCCCTCGGCCTGCCCGGCGCGATGTTCACCGCCTCGCACAACCCCGCGCGGTACAACGGCATCAAGATGTGCCGGGCCGGCGCGGCCCCGGTCGGCCAGGACACGGGGCTGAGTGAGATCCGGCAACTGGCCGAGGAGTGGAGCGAGTCCGGCGCCCCCGAGCCGGCCGCGACCCCTGGAACCCTCACACGGCGTGACACGTTGACGGATTACGCGGCGCACTTGCGCGGCCTCGTCGACCTCACCTCCATCCGCCCCCTGAAGGTCGTGGTCGACGCGGGCAACGGCATGGGCGGGCACACCGTGCCGACGGTCTTCGAGGGCCTGCCCCTCGACCTCGTACCGATGTACTTCGAGCTGGACGGCACGTTCCCGAACCACGAGGCGAACCCGCTGGACCCGGCCAACATCGTGGACCTCCAGGCCCGCGTCCGCACCGAGGGCGCCGACCTGGGACTGGCCTTCGACGGCGACGCGGACCGCTGCTTCGTCGTCGACGAGAGAGGGGAGCCGGTCTCCCCGTCCGCCATCACCGCGCTGGTCGCCTCCCGCGAGCTGGCCAGGAACGGCGGCTCGGGCACGATCATCCACAACCTGATCACCTCCTGGTCGGTGCCCGAGGTCGTGCGGGAGAACGGCGGCACGCCCGTACGCACCCGCGTGGGCCACTCCTTCATCAAGCAGGAGATGGCCACCAGCGGCGCGATCTTCGGCGGCGAGCACTCCGCGCACTACTACTTCCGTGACTTCTGGAACGCCGACACCGGCATGCTCGCCGCCCTCCACGTCCTGGCGGCGCTGGGCGGCCAGGACGGCCCGCTGTCCGCGCTGGTCTCCTCCTACGACCGCTACGCGGGCTCCGGCGAGATCAACTCCACCGTCGCCGACCAGGCCGACCGCCTCGCCGCGATCAAGGCCGCGTACGGCGACCGCGCCGACACCACCCTGGACGAACTGGACGGCCTCACCGTCACCTCGACCGACTGGTGGTTCAACGTCCGCCCCTCCAACACCGAACCCCTGCTCCGCCTGAACGCGGAGGCACGGGACGCGCCCACCATGGAAAAGATCCGGGACGAGGCGCTGAGCATCATCAGGGGGTAGAGCGCGCGCCGGGTCCGTGGAGTCGGGCCGGGAGGCCGAGGGTTCGCGGGGCCGCGTCGGGCTGCGACGAGAGTGCTGGGGGTGGAGGGGCGGACGTCCGCTGGCCCCAGCCCCTCCCGCCCCCCCCCAGCCCGTCCGGCGAGCTGGAGGGGCGGACGTCCCCATCCCCTCCCAGCCCATCTGGCGAGCTGGAGGGGCGGACGTCCCCTGGCCCCAGCCCCTCCCGGCCCGTCCGGAGGGCTGGAGGGCGGACGTCCCCTGGCCCCAGCCCCTCCGGTGGGCTGGGGGGGGGAGGACGTCCCGTGGCCCCAGCCCCCCAGCCCGTCCGGCGTTTGAGGACGAGCCCTTAAGGCGACCAACCTGGCACCCAGCAGGGGCACTCGTAACCAGCCCCGAAACACAGGCACAGGCACCGCGCACCGCGCACCGCGCACCAGGCACCTGGCACGGCACGGGCGCCCGCCCGAAGGACAAACCCCGGGCCAAGCCCATCCCGGAGCCCGCGCCCCCCGAGCCCCACCCACCCCAATCCACGCAAGCCCAGCGCAGCGCCCCGGCGGTAGGCTGACCAGGCCGCTCGACACACGTCAGGCGCCCGCACCCGTACCCCGAAGGGAAACCCCATGCCGCTCGAAGCCGGCCTCCTGGAGATCCTCGCCTGCCCGGCCTGCCACGCCCCCCTCAAGGAGGCCGACGCCGAGCTGCTCTGCACCAGCACGGAGTGCGGCCTGGCCTACCCGGTCCGCGACGGCATCCCCGTCCTCCTGGTCGACGAGGCCCGCCGCCCCGCGTAACCGTTCCCGCGAGCAGGAGACCCGACGCGATGTTCGACGAAACGCTCCTGGACGACACGGAGGCGCTGGCGAGAGCCGACCGCCGTGGCCTGCTGCGCGGCGCCGCCGAGGCGGGCGCCCGCGTCCGTACGGCGGCCCGGCACGCGGCCGAGGCCGGCATCACCGAGCTCAAGCCGGACGGCCGCCCGCGGGCCGTCCTGATCGCGGGCCCCGGCACCGCGGCCGCGGGGGTCGCCGACCTGGTGGGCCGGCTGGCGGGCGCGGCTTGCCCGGTGATCCGGCTGCGCCCCGTCGGCGTAGCCCCGGCCGCGGGGGCTCTGCGCTGGGACCTGCCCGGCTGGGCGGGCCCGGTCGACCTGCTCCTGATCGCCTCCCCGGGCGGTACCGAGCCCAGCCTGTCGCTCCTGGTCGAACAGGCGTACAGGCGCGGCGTCACCGTCGTCGCCGTATGCCCGCAGGGAGCCCCGCTGACGGAGTCGGTGGCCGGTGCGCACGGTCTGTTCGTGCCGATGGCGACGGCCCCGTACGACCAGGACGAATCGGCCGCGGCCTCCGCGCCCGGCGTGCTCTGGGCCCTGCTGACTCCTCTCCTCGCGCTCCTGGACCGCACCGGGCTGCTGTCCGCACCGGCAGACACCCTGGAGAAGGTCGCCGACCGCCTCGACCGCACGGCCGAGCGGTGCGGCCCGGCCATCACGACGTACAGCAACCCGGCCAAGACCCTCGCCTCCGAGCTTGCCGAGGCGCTGCCGCTGATCTGGACCGAGGGTGCGGCCGCGGGCGCGGTGGGCCGGCGCTTCGCCGCCGCCCTGGCCGAGCTGGCGGGCCGGCCCGCGCTCGCCGCCGACCTGCCCGAGGCGATGCCGGCGCACGGCGCCCTGCTCACCAGCGACCTCGCGGCGGGTGCGGCCCCGGACGACTTCTTCCGCGACCGGGTCGACGAGGGCCAGGGGTTGCGCGCCCGCGTCGTCCTGCTCCGCGACCGGCCCGTCGACGGACTGTCCGCGGCCTTCGCGGCCCGCGAACTCGCGTTGTCGCACGACGCCGCGATCAGCGAGCTGGAACCGGAGGAGGGCACGGATCTGGAGACCCTCGCGGAGCTGATCGCCGTCACGGACTTCGCCGCCGTCTACCTGGGCCTGGCCTCCGGCACCTGACCGAGCCCGGCCCACCGGACGAACCCGCCGCCGCGCCCGGGGCAGAACACGGCGAAGACCAAACCTGCCCCGACCCGGCCGACGCCCCACCCGGCACCCGCCGAGCTCTCTCGGCCCACCGGACGAAGCCCGGCCCCCGCCCCGCACGCGGACCGGCCAACCCAGCACGGAGCTGGCCGACGAAGCCCGGCCGCCACCAGCCCCCTGGTCGGCCGCCAGCCCACTCGGCTGGCCACCACCCCGTCCGGCCGCCCCGAGCCCCCGGCCCCCGACGGAGGCCACCCCGGTACGGGCCGACCGCCCGGCGGCGCCCGGCACGCCCGGTCACGGCGGCACACTCGGGCGCGGCCCCCGCCCCGTACCGCACGCCCGCCCGACGACACCCGCCCGACGACACCCGGCGCCTCCACCCCACCGGCACCACACGCCCCGCACACCACACGCCCGCCCCCGCCCACGTACGGAGAAGACCGCCTGATGGACCGCCTCACCAACACCGTCCGCCCCTACGCCTGGGGCTCCACCACCGCCATCCCGAACCTCCTCGGTGCCGAGCCGACCGGTGAACCCCAGGCCGAGATGTGGATGGGCGCCCACCCGGGCGCCCCCTCGCACACCGACCGCGGCCCGCTCGACAAGCTCATCGCCGCGGACCCGACGGGACAACTCGGTGCGGCGGCAGCCGAGAAGTTCGGCCCGCGTCTGCCGTTCCTCCTCAAGCTGCTCGCCGCGGGCGCACCCCTCTCCCTCCAGGTGCACCCCGACCTCCAGCAGGCGAAGGACGGTTACGCGCGGGAAGAGGCCATGGGCGTACCGGTCTCGGCAGCCGACCGCAACTACAAGGACGCCAACCACAAGCCCGAGCTGATCTGCGCGCTCACCGAGTTCGACGGCCTGTGCGGATTCCGCGCGCCCGAGGAAGCGGCCCGGCTGCTCGAACGCCTCGGCGTGGACAGCCTCAAGCCCTACGTCGACCTGCTGCGCGCCCACCCCGAGGAGGCGGCCCTCCGTGAGGTCCTCACCGCCGTACTGAGCGCGGACCGCGCCGAGATGGAGCGGACGGTCACCGACGCGACGGCCGCCGCCCAGCGCATCGGCGGCGCCTACGAGCCGTACGCGGGCATCGCCCACCACTACCCCGGCGACCCGGGCGTCATCGCCGCGATGTTCCTGAACCACGTCCGGTTGCAGCCCGGCGAGGCCCTCTTCCTCGGCGCCGGCGTCCCGCACGCCTACCTGAACGGCCTCGGCGTCGAGATCATGGCCAACTCCGACAACGTCCTGCGCTGCGGCCTCACCCCCAAGCACGTCGACGTCCCCGAACTGCTGCGCATCGTCCGCTTCGAGGCCACCGACCCCGGCGTCCTGCGCCCCGAGGCGTCACCCGGCGGCGAAGAGGTCTACGACACGCCCATCGACGAGTTCCGGCTCTCCCGCTACGTCCGCCCCGACGGCGCCCCCGCCGACGACCTGACGGCCGCCACCCCGCAGATCCTGCTCTGCACCGCCGGCTCGGTCCACGCGGGCGAACTCGCCCTCGCACCGGGGCAGTCCGCCTTCGTCCCCGCGGGAGAAAAGGTGGAAGTGTCCGGTACCGGCACGCTTTTCCGGGCGACCGTCGTGGCCTGACTCCCGCCCCTCCCGTCCCGTGCTGCAACAATGACCCACCGCAAAGGACGGGCAAAGCGGCAGCATTTCTCGTAGCAGCACGGGACGTACGAAGGGACACCAGGAACAACATGAGTGCTTCAGGCGGAGCAAAGGCGATCGTGGCGGCCCTCGCCGCCAACCTCGCCATCGCGGTATCGAAGTTCGTGGCGTTCCTCTTCAGCGGCTCCTCGTCGATGCTCGCCGAGGCGGTGCACTCGCTGGCCGACTCGGGCAACCAGTTCCTGCTCCTGGTCGGCGGCAAGAAGGCCCAGCGCGAGGCGACCCCGCAACACCCCTTCGGCTACGGCCGCGAGCGCTACATCTACGCCTTCCTCGTATCGATCGTCCTCTTCTCCGTCGGCGGCATGTTCGCCGTCTACGAGGGCTACGAGAAGATCTCCCACCCGCACGACCTCGAACACTGGTACTGGCCGGTCGGTGTCCTCATCTTCGCGATCATCGCCGAGGGCTTCTCCTTCCGTACGGCGATCAAGGAGTCGAACCAGCTGCGCGGCAACCTCTCCTGGGGCCAGTTCATCAAGCGCGCCAAGGCCCCCGAGCTGCCGGTCGTCCTCCTGGAGGACTTCGGCGCCCTGATCGGTCTGGTCCTCGCGCTCCTCGGCGTCGGCCTCACCCTCGCCACCGGCGACGCCGTCTGGGACGGCATCGGCACCCTCTGCATCGGCCTCCTGCTCATCGCCATCGCGATCGTCCTCGCGCTGGAGACCAAGTCCCTGCTGCTCGGTGAGGCCGCCGGCATGGACGAGGTACGCAAGATCGAGGAGGCCGTCGTCGACGGCTCCACGGTCACCGGCCTGATCCACATGCGCACGCTCCACCTCGGCCCCGAGGAGCTCCTCGTCGCCGCGAAGATCGCCGTCCAGCACGACGACACCGCGGCCGAGGTCGCCCGCGCCATCAACGAGGCGGAGGCCCGCATCCGCGCCGCCGTCCCGATCGCCCGCGTCATCTACCTCGAACCCGACATCTACAGCGCGGCCGAGGCCGCCAAGGGCCCCGACCGGGAAGCCGCCCCGGGCGGCCCGGCGCCGGCACCGGAACACTGATCGTTTCTCGTACGCACCCGGACTCCGACGGAGACGGGGTGGGGCCGGCTGACCCGATCGGTGTAGATTCGTAACGAGCCAGACGTCGCTGCTGATGGCGGTCGGGCGGCCCGCGCGACGGGCCGTCCGAGGGAGAGAGGGCCTCCGACGGACTGCGCTGCGAGCGCCAGGGGACACCTGTGTCCCAGGACACCGCAGATCAGCCATGCGCGTACCCGAAGCGGGCATGCGCACCACGCCCACCTCGACCATCTGCAAACGCACCGAGGAGCAGCTCACTTATGACTTCTGTCGCCAACCGACAGGACCAGGACTTCAAGGTCGCCGATCTCTCCCTCGCCGAGTTCGGCCGCAAGGAGATCACTCTCGCCGAGCACGAGATGCCCGGCCTGATGTCGATCCGCAAGGAGTACGCCGCCACGCAGCCGCTCGCCGGCGCCCGCGTCACCGGCTCCCTCCACATGACGGTCCAGACGGCCGTCCTCATCGAGACCCTCGTCGCCCTGGGCGCCGAGGTCCGCTGGGCGTCCTGCAACATCTTCTCCACGCAGGACCACGCCGCCGCCGCCATCGCGGTCGGCCCGAACGGCACGCCGGACAACCCCCAGGGCGTCCCGGTCTTCGCCTGGAAGGGCGAGACGCTGGAGGAGTACTGGTGGTGCACGGAGCAGGCGCTGACCTGGCCGAACACCCCCACCGGCGGCCCGAACATGATCCTGGACGACGGCGGCGACGCCACCATGCTCGTCCACCTGGGAGTCGAGTACGAGAAGGACGGCAAGGTCCCCTCGGTCGACACCGCCGACTCCGACGAGCACCGCGTCGTCCTCCAGCTCCTGGACCGCACGATCTCGAACGGTTCGCAGAAGTGGACCCAGCTCGCCTCCGAGATCCGCGGTGTGACGGAGGAGACCACGACGGGTGTGCACCGGCTGTACGAGATGCAGCGTGAGGGTTCGCTCCTCTTCCCCGCGATCAATGTGAACGACGCGGTGACGAAGTCGAAGTTCGACAACAAGTACGGCTGCCGTCACTCCCTGATCGATGGCATCAACCGTGCGACGGACGTTCTCATCGGTGGGAAGACCGCGCTGGTCTGTGGTTACGGTGATGTGGGCAAGGGCTGTGCGGAGTCGCTGCGGGGCCAGGGCGCCCGCGTGATCGTCACCGAGGTCGACCCGATCTGCGCGCTCCAGGCGGCGATGGACGGTTTCCAGGTCACGACGTTGGACGAGGTCGTGGACAAGGTCGACATCTTCGTCACGACGACCGGCAACAAGGACATCATCATGGCCTCGGACATGGCCAGGATGAAGCACCAGGCGATCGTCGGGAACATCGGCCACTTCGACAACGAGATCGACATGGCCGGCCTGGCCCAGATCCCCGGCATCGTCAAGGACGAGGTGAAGCCGCAGGTCCACACGTGGACGTTCCCCGACGGCAAGGTCCTGATCGTGCTGTCGGAGGGTCGTCTGCTGAACCTGGGCAACGCGACGGGCCACCCGTCGTTCGTGATGTCCAACTCGTTCGCGGACCAGACGCTGGCCCAGATCGAGCTGTTCACGAAGCAGTCGGAGTACCCGACCGACGTCTATGTGCTGCCTAAGCACCTGGACGAGAAGGTCGCGCGGCTGCACCTGGACGCGCTCGGCGTGAAGCTGACCACGCTCCGCCCCGAGCAGGCGTCGTACATCGGTGTCGAGGTCGAGGGCCCGTACAAGTCGGACCACTACCGCTACTGAGCTACGCGGCACCGAGCTGCGCGGCTCCGAGCTGCGCGGCTCCGAGCTGCGCGGCTCCGAGCTGCGCGGCTCCGGTGCTGAGCAGCCGCCGGGCTGCTCAGCACCGCGCCGGTCGCACTCGCCGACCGACACAGGACAGGCCCCCGCACCCCCGTGCCGGGGGCCTGTCCCGTACCGCGCACCACCGCCGGCCACGACCGGCGGAGGCCGTCACCAAGCCAGCCAGAGGACCCCACGAACGCCATGCCCCGAGGCCGATATTCGCTCCACGATCCGCACGATCACACCCCCCTCGGCGAAGAACACTTCCACTGCGCACCCGGCCCCTCGGGCTGGCGCTACGTGGCCCAACGGACGACCCCCGCCAACGACCACGCCGGCTCGATCGACCTCGCCCTCGACGAACTGGGCCGCCCGATCCGCCTCGAAGTGAACGCGGCGAGCTGGCAGGTGCGAGGAGCGGCTATCGATGGCGTCACCTGGGTGCGCACGGACCCCACCGGCACCCACGCCACCGAAGGAAACGCCCCCGCCCACGCCTTCACCGGCACGTCCCCCGCGTTCCTCGTCGCCACCACGCGACTGCTGAACCTCACCCCCGCGTCCCCCTCCACCCGTGTCCGTCTCGTCGCCCTCACGGATCCCGTCCTGGCCCCCCGCACCCTGGACCAGTCCTGGACCTTGCTGAAGAGCGAAGCACACGCCACTGACAACGGCCCGCTCGTCGTGGACGAATACCAGGTCACAGCCCTGGACACGGGGGAGCAGCACATCGTCCACGTCAGCGGTGACGTGGTTCTGTCGGCCCCCGGCATCGACCTCGAGGCCCTCGAGACGCCGCCCTCGACGTTCAGCTGACGACGTCAGGCGGGCGGAGCGAACCCGGTGGCCGGCGGCTCGGAATCCTTGGCGGAGTCAGAGGCCGGCGGCCCCTCGGGCGTGGGAGGGATCGGCCCGCCGTACGCCCCCTGGACCCCCTGGGGTTCCCGCGGCGGAGCAGAAGCGGGCGGCGGAAAAGCACTCGCCGGCGGCATCGCCCCCGCGCCGAAGGCCCGCCGGGCCTCACGCGACTGCCGCTCGTGCACCACCGCGGCCAGGAACGCCGCAGGCGGCACATCGTGCGGCGCGGGCGCACCGGTGTGCGCGGCGAGATCGGCGGCAAGCCGCTCGGCCATGCCCCATCCGATCTGCGGATCCAGCTGTCCCATCCGCGTCAGGTACTGCCGCACGGCCAGCCACAGCCTTTCCGGCACAGCGGACAGATCCAGCTGGGCGAAACGCCCCATCAGCCACGGCGGCGGTGGCGGCACGACCGCCGTCTGCCCGCCCGGCACCCGTTCCCGTACGACGAGCGTCCCCGCGAAGACGTCCCCGACCCGTCGGCCCCGGGCGGACACCAGCGAGGCGATGCACGCCACGACACCGAAGGTCCCGAGGATCTCGACGACGCCTACCGCGCCGCGCACCAGGGCATGACGGAACCGGATCGGCCCTCCGTCGTCGCGCACGACCCGGAGCCCGCACGCGAGTTTCCCGAGCGACCGGCCATGGCTCAGCGTCTCCACGGCTATCGGGATCCCGACCAGCACGAGCAGGAACAACGCCACGGAGACGGCGGCCGAAGCGGCATCGTCCAGCGAAGCGGTCGCGGCCACCACGGCGATCGTCACGACGATGTAGACGCCGAAGGCGACCAGAAGATCGATGAGCACGGCCAGCGCCCGGCTCGGCAGCTTCGCGGGCCGCAGCTCCAGTGCCACGGCCTCGCCCGTCACCAGCTCACTCACGCCGGCCACCTCCCCTTCACTGACCTGCCCCAGGAACCGACAGTCTGCCAAGCTGAGGGCACATTGCGCCGCACAGGTGCCCGAAAGCGAGGAGCAGCAGACCGGATGGACCTCGACGTCTTCGTGTCCGCCCACCGAGCCGAGTGGGACCGCCTGGACGCGCTGCTGCGCCGCCGTCGCCGCCTGACGGGCACGGAAGCGGACGAACTGGTGGCCCTCTACCAGCGCACGGCCACCCATCTCTCCCTCATCCAGTCGAGCGCGCCCGACCCCAGGATCATCGGCCGCCTCACCCAACTCGTGGCACGCGCGCGTAGTGCGGTGACGGGCACGCGCCGCGCTTCATGGCGTGACGTCACCCGTTTCCTCACCCACGGTTTCCCGGCGGCGGTCTACAAGGCACGCCACTGGTGGGTCCCGACCGCGCTCCTCAGCACCGCGATAGCCGCCCTGATCGGCTGGTGGATAGGCACGCACCCCGAAGTGCAGGCATCCATAGCCGCGCCGTCCGAGCTCCGCGACATGACGCGCCCGGGCGGCCAATACGAGACGTACTACTCAAGTCATCCGGCGACGTCCTTCGCGGCCCAGGTCTGGACGAACAACGCTCAGGCAGCCGCCATGTGCCTGGTCCTGGGCATCTTCCTGGGCCTGCCGGTCCTGTGGATCCTCTTCCAGAACGTGCTCAACCTGGGCATCGGTATCGGCCTGATGACCTCGGCCGGCCGCCTCGACACCTTCCTGGGCCTGATCCTCCCGCACGGCCTGCTCGAACTGACCGCGGTCTTCGTGGCGGCCGGTACCGGGCTGCGACTCGGCTGGACGGTCATCGACCCCGGCCCCCGCACACGGCGGACCGCACTCGCGGAAGAGGGCCGCGCGGCCCTGGGCATGGCTATCGGTCTGGCTCTGATCCTCTTCATCTCCGGCGCGATCGAAGGCTTCGTCACCCCTTCCGGCCTCCCGACCTGGGCCCGCATCGGTATCGGCATCGCCGCGGAACTCGCCTTCCTCGCCTACGTCTATGTCCTCGGAGGCCGCGCTGCCCGTGCGGGCGAGACCGGCGACCTGGAACCGGCAGAACGCAGCGCGGTCCTGCCGGCCGCGGCCTGATGTGCGCGCGGCTCCTGTGAGCTGCTAGTCTCCTCTTCGCCCTGGAAAGACCGTTGACACGGCCCGACCGGGGAGGTAGATTCGAACAGTTGCCCCGAGCTCGACAGGTTCGGCCGCGACCGCTAGTATCTAGCGCGCTTCACGAAATAACATTCTTCGAGAAGCCTCCCGATTAATCAGAGAAAAGCGCCGGTCAGTCCGGCCCAAAACTTCTGATAAAGTCGGATCAGCCGAAAGGCAAAGGCCCCCAACGGCCACCGGAAATGAAATCCGAACCGGAAACGGAACGGAAAACGGATCTGGTAAGGTTGGAAACACGAAGGGAAGCGCCCGGAGGAAAGCCCGAGAGGGTGAGTACAAAGGAAGCGTCCGTTCCTTGAGAACTCAACAGCGTGCCAAAAGTCAACGCCAG
>NZ_JBVIFR010000008.1:137276-373321 GCF_055571235.1 Streptomyces sp. NPDC030991 | reverse complement strand
AAGTCCTCGGTGGTCTCCCCGAAATTCCAGCCCGCGTGGAACGCCGCCAGGTTCGCCTTCATGATCTCGGGCCGGTGGGCGAACTTCCCCTTCAGGAACCGTTCGGTGCCCGCGGTCGGCCGGTGATACATCCACGACAGCAGCCCCAGCGCGAACATGTTCTTGGAGCGTTCGGCCTCCTTGCGGGACAGCTCGAACTCCTTGAGCGCCTCCACCGTCAACGTCGTCAACGGCACCGGATGCACATGAAAGGCGTCAAGCGAGCCGTCCTCCAGGGGGCTGGTGGCGTAGCCGACCTTGGCCATCGCCCGCTGGGTGAACTCATCGGTGTTCACGATGATCTCCGCACCGCGGGGCACATCGGCGATGTTCGCCTTCAGCGCCGCCGGGTTCATCGCCACCAGCACATCCGGCGCGTCCCCCGGCGTGAGAATGTCATGGTCGGCGAAGTGCAACTGGAACGAGGAGACACCCGGCAGCGTGCCCGCGGGCGCCCGGATCTCCGCCGGGAAGTTCGGCAGCGTCGACAGATCATTGCCGAACGACGCCGTCTCCGACGTGAACCGGTCCCCCGTGAGCTGCATCCCGTCACCGGAGTCACCGGCGAACCGGATGACCACCCGATCCAGACGCCGGACATCCTTGCCCGATTCACCCGCTGCGCGCTGTTCCCCGACCACTGCACCGTCGGTCCCGTCGGCCTGCTCGGCTGGGCTACTGACCTGGCTGGTCACTGAACTGGACCTCCTTCGAGGCGGCTGTTCGGGCAGGGCCGTCCCACTGGCCTTCCCCAGGCTCACCCTACGTCTGTAAGGGGTACCTTCCTCCGAAAGTTCATGTGATGGACCCGTAATTGAGACGGCGTGTCGTCCCGTTTTGCCGTGATCTGCCTCCCCCCGGAGCCGTACTCGCAGCGATCCGGAGGACGCTCTGCGGCCGTTCTCCGGTTCTGGGCCGGTCCGCGCCGGTCGCGTCGCTCAGCTGTTGAGGTAGGTCAGAACGGCCAGAACTCGCCGGTGATCCCCGACGCTCTGCGACAGACCCAGCTTCAGGAAGATGTTGCTCACGTGCTTCTCGACCGCGCCGTCGCTGACCACGAGCTGCCGGGCGATCGCCGAGTTGGTCCGCCCCTCCGCCATCAGGCCGAGCACCTCCCGCTCGCGCGGCGTGAGATGGGTGAGCACGTCCTGCTTGCGGCTGCGCCCGAGCAACTGCGCGACCACCTCCGGGTCGAGCGCCGTGCCCCCCTCCGCGACCCGGACCACCGCGTCCACGAACTCCCGTACGTCGGCGACCCGGTCCTTGAGCAGATAGCCCACGCCGCGGCTCGATCCGGCGAGCAGCTCGGTGGCGTACCGCTCCTCCACGTACTGCGAGAGGACCAGCACCCCGAGCCCGGGGAACTGCCCGCGCAGCTGCACCGCGGCGCGCACGCCCTCGTCCGTGTGCGTGGGCGGCATCCGTACGTCCGCCACGACCACGTCGGGCAGCTGGTCCTGCGCCCCCAGCTCGGTGATGGTCTTGACCAGCGCGTCCCCGTCACCGACCCCGGCGACGACGTCGTGCCCGCGGTCGGTCAGCAACCGGGTCAGGCCCTCCCTGAGCAGCACTGAATCCTCGGCGATGACGACCCGCACCCTGTCCTCCACGTTTTTGGCCCCCCAGCGCCTCTGTGCACCTGTCACAGAGGCCAGTTCTGACAGGCCCAGCATTCCAGGATCCGGAGCGGGGTGTGCCCACGCGGCGGTAATAGGGGTGGATCCCTCCGCGTGGGCGGCTGCCGAGAAGGCCGATTGTCGCCTCAAGGGACAGGTCGTCCCCCGAAGACCGGGCGGCTCAGGAGGCGGGCCCTCTCAGGAACGTGTCACGCCCGGCGCCACGGCAGCTCCGCCGTGATCCGGGTCGGTCCTGCCGCCGGGGAGTCGACCAGGAGGATGCCGTCGACCGCGTCGAGGCGCTCGGTCAGACCCGCGAGCCCCGAACCGGCGGAGACATTCGCGCCGCCCACCCCGTTGTCGGCGACCTGGATCAGGAGGCGGTCCCGGGTACGCCACACGTCGACCGTGGCCCGCGTCGCCCGGCTGTGCTTGCTGATGTTCTGCAACAGCTCGGAGACCGTGAAGTAGGCGATGCCCTCGATGGCGGGCGCCGGGCGCTCCTGGAGGTCCACCTCCACCGTCACCGGGACCGTGCAGCGCGAGGCCACCGAGGAGAGCGCCGCGTCGAGACCCCGGTCGGTGAGCACCGCCGGGTGGATGCCGCGCGCCAGATCACGGAGCTCCTGGAGCGCCGTCTTCACCTCGCCGTGCGCCTCGTCGACCATCCGGGCCGCCGTCTGCGGGTCCTCGCTCAGCTTCTCCTTCGCCAGGCCCAGATCCATGGCCAGACTGACGAGACGGGCCTGCGCGCCGTCGTGCAGATCACGCTCGATGCGCCGCAGATCCGCGGCGGCCGTGTCGACCACGACACCCCGGTCCGACTCCAGCTCCACCACGCGCGAGGCGAGCCGCGACGGGCCGAGCAGCCCGGCGACCAGCAGCCGGTCCACCGTCGTGAGCCCCCGGACGATCCACGGCGTCGCCAGCGTCACGAGCAGACCGACCACGGCGGTCAGCGTGATCTCGAACGGGTTGTTCAGGTACACGGAGTGCGCCTCGTCGCCGTACAGCTGCAGACCGGCCTGGCCCGCGTACATGGGGAAGACCCACTGCCACAGCGGGTACGTCAGCAGCGACCAGCCCGTCGTCCAGAACGCGACCGCCACCGAGAAGGAGAACACCGCCCACGGGAAGTGCAGCACCGTGTACAGCAGATGACGCCACGAGACACCGCTCTTGAGCATGGCGCCCATCCACCCGAACGGGCCGTTCCCACGGGCGCGCACCGGCTCCGGCGAGCCGACCTCCAGGCCGAGCAGCCCCCGGGCCCGCACCCGCTCCAGAGCGCCGAGACCACGCGCCCCGGCCAGCGCCGCCGCGAGTACCGGCACCCCGATGAACGTGACGAGCAGTCCGGCGCCGAGCGACAGCATCGTCACCGACCAGACGAACGCCACGACGGCCAACGGCAGGCTCAGTAGCACATAGCCCAACTCCCGCCAGGCGCGCCCCTCGACCGGCGCCCGCAGGCCGGCCGGCAGGCGGCCGAGTCCGCGCCGCTCCGGGCGAGGCTCGTCGTCGTACGAGTACTCGCTGCGGTATCCGTACTGCTGCGTGGCCATGATTGCCGTCCGTTTCTGCTGGGGGCCGATGCTCCGCTTCCAGGTTCCCGGGCGGCACAGGCCAGGGCCATGCGGTGCGTCGGCGTCTTGGACCGGGGGTTTTCCCTACCTCCGGGCTACTGCTGGGCCACACCGGTCTCCTGCTGCGAGCGGTCGCGCCACGGCAGTTCGGCCGTGATCCGCGTTCCGCCGCCGGCCGGCGACTCCACGACGAAGAGCCCGTCGACCGCGCCGAGCCGCTCCGCGAGCCCCGACATGCCGGTTCCCTTGTCGAGGCTGGCGCCGCCCTGCCCGTCGTCCTGCACCTGGATCAGCAGCCGGTCCGCCGACCGCCACACATCGACCGACGCCTGCGTGGCCCGGCTGTGCTTGCTGACGTTCTGCAACAGCTCGGAGACCGTGAAGTACGCGATGCCCTCGATCGCCGCGGCGGGCCGCGCCGGCAGATCCGCCGTCACCTTCACCGGCACCGTGCAGCGCGAGGCCACCGAGGAGAGCGCCGCGTCGAGCCCCCGGTCGGTGAGCACCGCCGGATGGATACCGCGGGCCAGGTCCCGCAACTCCTGGAGCGCCAGCTTCACCTCACCGTGCGCCTCGTCGACCATGGTGGCCGCGGCGTCCGGGTCCTCCAGGAGCTTCTCCTTGGCGAGACCGAGCCCCATCGCCAGATTGACCAGGCGGGCCTGCGCCCCGTCGTGCAGATCGCGCTCGATGCGCCGCAGGTCGGCCGCGGCCGTGTCGACCACGACCCCGCGGTCCGACTCCAGCTCCTCGATCCGCCGCTCCAGCTCGTCGGAGGGCGACAGCAGCGCGCGCACCATGGCGCGGTCCGCGTTGGTCAGGCCGCGCGCCAGGAACGGCAGCACCGGCCACAGCACGAAGAGGCCGGCCAGCGTCACCGCGAACGTCAGCACCCCCCACGGCAGCCGGATCACCTCGTACAGCACGGCCCGCCAGCCCACCGAGTCCTTCAGGCCGTTCCACAGCCACCCGAAGAAGCCGTCCCCGCGGCGGCGCGGCAACGGGCTCGGCTCCTCGATCCGCACCCCGAGCAGCCCCCGGGCCCGCGCCCGCTCCGCCCTGCCGAGCATCCGCGCCCCGGCGAGCCCCGACGCGATCAGCGGCAGCCCGATCACCGTGACGGTCAGCCCGGCGCCGACCGCCAGCAGCGTCACGGCGTACACGAAACCAAGCACGGCGAGCGGGAAACTGGTCAGGAGATACGCGATCTCCTTCCAGGTGTGCTTGTCATAGGCGAAGCGCGCCGGTGGCGGCCCCGGCCGGACCTCAGAAGCGTCGAGTGGGTCGGTCATAAGCGACAGAGTGCCTTGCGCGCGCGCCACGGCGCCATGAGGCGGACTGCCGGGACGAACGGGGGATAACCCCACCCCTCATCCCACCCCTCACCCCAGCAGTCATGGCCGCGCTTCGCACCGGGCTGCTTACCCTCCCTTTAACAGGCCCTAGACTCCCGTGCGTACAGATCGTCGAACGCAACGAACACACCGAACACCCGAGGACGAGAGGCGACAGACGTGACGGGACCGACCGTGACCGTCATCGCGGCGGGCTACTCCCACGACTACTTCAGGTCGTACTCGGTGGTCGGACTGCTCGCCCTCGTCGGCGTGCTCTTCGTCGCCGTGGCCTTCGGCGCGGGACGACTGCTGCGCCCGGTGGTCCCCACCCCGGAGAAGCTCCTCACGTACGAGTGCGGCGTCGACCCCGTCGGCGAGGGCTGGGCCCACACCCAGGTCCGCTACTACGTGTACGCGTTCCTCTACGTGATCTTCGCGGTCGACTCGATCTTCCTCTTCCCCTGGGCGACGGTCTTCGCCGCGCCCGGTTACGGCGCGACGACGCTCGTGGAGATGTTCATCTTCCTCGGCTTCCTCGCCGTGGGCCTGCTGTACGCATACAAGAAGGGCGTCCTTACATGGGCGTGAGCGACGTGACCCCCTCGGAACCGGTGCTGCTTCCCGAGCCTCTCGGGCCGAAGAAGCTGGGTGTTCTCTCGCGCCTGGCCCCCGAGCCGATGAAGGTGGTCCTCAACTGGGGCCGCAGATACAGCCTGTGGGTCTTCAACTTCGGCCTCGCCTGTTGCGCCATCGAGTTCATCGCCGCGTCCATGGCGCGCCACGACTTCATCCGGCTCGGCGTCATCCCGTTCGCACCGGGCCCCCGCCAGGCCGACCTGATGGTGGTCTCCGGCACGGTCACCGACAAGATGGCCCCGGCCGTGAAGCGCCTGTACGAGCAGATGCCCGAGCCGAAGTACGTCATCTCCTTCGGCGCCTGCTCCAACTGCGGCGGCCCGTACTGGGACTCGTACTCGGTGACCAAGGGCGTCGACCAGATCATCCCCGTCGACGTCTACGTGCCCGGGTGCCCGCCCCGCCCGGAAGCGCTGCTGCAGGGCATCCTCAAGCTCCAGGAGAAGATCGCCCGCGAATCGCTCGGCGAGCGCTACGCCTCCGCCGACGAGGCCGCGGGACGGCCCTCCGCGGCAGCGCTGAGCAGCGGTCTCGTGCAGCCGCCCGCCGCGTCCCCGGAGGGCGACCGATGAGCTGGCTGCCGGACCCCGTCGAGGAACTGTTCGGCGCCGACGCCACCGTCGAGGAGGCGTACGACCTGCTGACGGTCGACGTCCCGGCCGCCTCCTGGATCACCGCCCTCGAAACCGCTCGTACGCGACTGGGCTGCACGTACTTCGACTGGCTGAGCGCCGTCGACGAACCCGGCACCGGCTTCCGCGTGTGCGCGCACGTCGCCGCCGTGGCCCCCGGGTCCGTACACCGCCTGCTGCTGCGCACGACCGTGCCGCACGACGCGCCGGTGCTCGCCTCCGCCGTCGACGTGTACGCGGGCGCGGCCTGGCACGAGCGCGAGACGCACGAGATGTTCGGCGTCGGCTTCGAGGGCCACCCGCACCTGGTCCCGCTGCTGCTGCCCGACACCTTCGAAGGACATCCGCTGCGCAAGGACTTCGTGCTCGCCGCGCGCGTCGCCAAGGCGTGGCCCGGCGCGAAGGAACCCGGCGAGTCCGAGCACGGCGGCCCGAAGCGACGCCAGATGCTGCCGCCCGGCGTCCCCGACCCGAACGAATGGGGCCCGATGAAGGGCCAGATGCCGCCTGCTCCGACCCGCCCGGCCCGCACGGCGCGGGGCGCGGGACGGGCTGCGGGCGCGGCAGGCGCGGCAGGTGCGCCAGGTGCCGCGGGTGCTGCGGGTGCCGCGGGGCGGGCTGCGGCGGGCGCTCCGGGTGAACGTCCGGCTCGGCGGTCCCGGTCGGTGAGCGAGGGCTCGGCGAGCCAGTCGGCGACGGCGGCGGCGTCTGAGGGTGGCGCTGCGGAGGCGGGTAAGTCTGCTGCGGGTGCTGCGGGTACCCCGGGTGCTGCGGGTAATCCGGCTGATCCGGAGGGGTCGGCTGCTTCGGAGGCGGCGGGAGCTGCGGAGGCGGCGGGTGCTTCCGCGCAGGGAGAGGCGGCCGCTTCGGAGGCCGCTGCTTCCGCGTCGACGGCTTCCGCGTCGACGGCTTCTGCGCCGACGGCTTCCGCGTCGGGAGCTTCTGCGCCGGAGGAGGCGCGTCCGGCACGTCCGGCGCGGCCCGCGCGGCGTGCGCGGAGCGTGTCGGAGGGCTCGTCGAGCCAGCGGCCCGCGCCGGGCGACGCCCCCGAGCCCGGCCTCACCCCGACGGCGGCGGCACCGAAACCCCGCTCCACCGACGCCCCGTGGCACCACGCCAAGCCGGCGTTCGACGAGGCCCCGAAAACCGAGCCGAGGCCGGACACCGACCCTGCCGCGGAACCAGAGGCGAAGCCGACCTCGAAGCCGGCCCCGGAACCAGAACCGGACCCGGCAAGGGAGCGGGCCTCGGAGCCGGCCCAGGCCGCGAAGCCGGACCCGGCACCGGACCCGGCACCGGACCCGGTCCCCGACAGTGAGCGGGACCGGGTGCCCGATCCCGATCGGAACCCCGACCCCGACCGGGACCCCCACCCCGACCAGGACAACACCGACGGAGGCACGCAGTGAACGACGCTCTCGACGTCGCCCTGCGCCTCGTCGTCGTCTTCGTCGCCTTCCTGGTGCTGCCCCTGGTCGTGGGCCAGACCGAGCACAAGGTCATGGCCCACATGCAGGGGCGCCTCGGCCCCATGTACGCGGGCGGCTTCCACGGCTGGGCCCAACTCGTCGCCGACGGCGTCAAGTTCGCGCAGAAGGAAGACGTGGTCCCGGCCGACGCCGACCGCCGGGTCTTCCAACTGGCGCCCGCGGTAGCCCTGTTGCCCTACCTCATCGTCCTGCTGGCGATCCCGGTCGGGCCGGGCGACGGCGCGGTCGGCCAGGCCATTGACGCGGGCATCTTCTTCGTGCTCGCGGTGATGGGCATCGGCGTGCTCGGCTCGCTGATGGCGGGCTGGGCCAGCGCCAACAAGTTCTCCCTCCTCGGCGGCCTGCGCACCGCCGCGCAACTCCTCGCCTACGAACTCCCCATGCTGCTCGCGGCGGCCTCGGTCGCGATGGCGGCGGGCACGGTCTCGCTGCCCGGCATCCTCGACGCCTTCGCGTGGTGGTGGCTGCCCTGGCAGATCGTGGGCGCCCTGGTCTTCTTCGTGGCGGGCCTCGCCGAGCTGCAACGCCCGCCCTTCGACATGCCGGTCGCCGACTCCGAGATCATCTTCGGCGCGTACACCGAGTACACGGGCCTGCGCTTCGCTCTCTTCCTGCTCGCCGAGTACGCGGGCATCGTCGTCCTGTGCGGTCTGACCACGGTCCTCTTCCTGGGCGGCTGGCACGGACCGTGGGGCGCCGACGGTCTGGGCTGGGTCTGGACCCTGCTCAAGACGGCCGTCCTCGCCTTCGTCGTGATCTGGCTGCGCGTGTCCTACCCCCGCCTCCGCGAGGACCAGCTCCAGAAACTCGCCTGGACCACGCTCATCCCTCTCGCCCTCGCGCAGATCGCGCTCACCGGAATCGTGAAGGTGGCGATCAACTAGTGCCTCCGATCCCCGGGTCCGGCCTGGCCAAGGGCCTCGCCGTCACCCTCCGCACGATGACGAAGAAGACCGTCACCGAGCAGTACCCGGACGTCCAGCCCGAACTCCCGCCCCGTACCCGCGGCGTGATCGGCCTGTTTGAGGAGAACTGCACGGTCTGCATGCTGTGCGCCCGTGAATGCCCCGACTGGTGCATCTACATCGACTCCCACAAGGAGACGGTCCCGCCCGCCGTCGAGGGTGGCCGCGAGCGCAGCCGCAACGTCCTCGACCGTTTCGCCATCGACTTCTCCCTCTGCATGTACTGCGGTATCTGCATCGAGGTGTGCCCCTTCGACGCGCTGTTCTGGTCCCCGGAGTTCGAGTACGCCGAGACGGACATCCGCGACCTCACCCACGAGCGCGACAAGCTCCGCGAGTGGATGTGGACGGTCCCCTCCCCGCCCGCCCTCGACCCGGCGGCCGAGGAACCCAAGGAACTCGCAGCGGCCCGCAAAGCAGCAGACAAACTCGCCGCAGCCCAGCCCCAGCCCGAGCCCGAGCCCCAGCCCCGGCCCGAGCCCGAGCCCGAGCCCGAGCAGCCTGCGTTGGACGAGGCGCGGCAGCCCGCGCCGACGGAGCAGCCTGCGTCGGGTGAGGCCCGGCAGCCCGCGCCGACGGAGCACCCCGCACCGGGTGAGCACCCCGCACCGGCTCAGCAACGCCCGAAGCCCGAGCAGCCCGCTCAGCCCGAGCAGAGCCCGCAGGTCGAGCAGACCGTTCAACCCGCCCGGCCCGAGCAGAGCCCCCCGGCCCCCCGCGCGTCTAAGCCCGCCGCGTCCGACGACCCCGGAGAGGAGACGCCCGCATGACCCCCGCCGCAACGGCGGTCTCCGCCGCCGTCACCACGGCCGCCGACAGCCACGGGTTCCTCTCCCCGACGGGCGTCGAGATCGCCTTCCTCCTCGTCGGCCTGGTCACGTTCGGCGCCGCGATCGTCACCGTCACCACGAAGCAGCTGGTGCACGCCGCCCTGTGGCTGGTCGTCGCCCTCGGTGGCCTCGCCGTCGAGTACCTCCTGCTCACCGCCGAGTTCATCGCGTGGGTGCAGGTCCTGATCTACGTCGGTTCCGTCGTCGTCCTCCTCCTGTTCGGTCTGATGCTGACCCGCGCGCCCATCGGCCGGTCACCGGACGCGGACAGCCCCAACCGCTGGGCCGCCCTGACCGTGGCCGTCGCCGCCGCGGCCGCCCTGGTCTGGGTCGTCGTCGACGCCTTCCGCGCGACCTGGATCGACCTGGACGTCGCCGCCCAGGGCAATACGGCCGTGACCGGCTCCGTCCTGTTCCGGCACTGGGTGCTGCCCTTCGAGGCCCTCTCGGTCCTCCTGCTGGCGGCCCTGGTCGGCGCGATCGTCCTGTCCCGCAAGAAGAACGCCGCCGAAGCCGCCGCCGAAGCCGCAGCCACCGCCAGAGTCACCGACTCCGCCGGCCGGAAGGGCGACCGCTGATGCACCTCGCCTATCCCGCCGTCCTGTCCGCCCTCCTCTTCTGCACGGGCCTCTACGGAGTCCTGGCTCGTCGCAACGCGATCCTCGTCCTGATGTCCGTCGAGCTGATGCTCAACGCCGTCAACCTGAACCTCGTCGCCTTCGACGTCTGGCTGCGCGACGCCCTGCACTCCGGACAGGCCCTGACCCTGTTCACCATCGCCATCGCCGCCGCCGAGATCGGCATCGGCCTGGCGATCGTCTTGGCCGTCCATCGCAACCGCGGCACGGCCGACATCGACAAGCTCCGCGACTCCGCCGAACCCCACGACCCGGACGACGACCCGGACGCCCCGGACGACCCGGACGGGGATCCGGACGACGGCCCGCACGACCCGTCCGACGACCCCGCGACAGCCGCCGCCCCGGCCGGTCCGGCGGACAAGAAGGCCGAGGCCACCGCGTGACCACCACGACCCTCGCCGTCCTCGTCCCCCTCCTGCCGTTCCTCGGCGCGATCGCCGGCCTCCTCCTCGGCCGCACCGCCCCCGGCTTCGTCCGACCGCTGGCCGTACTGCCGCCGCTGGCCGCTCTCGTCCTCGCCGTCGTTGTCGCCGTCCAGCAGGGCGGCGGCACCGGCAACGGCACCACGGCCCTCGACGCGCACACCGAGCTCACCCCGACCGGCTCCGTGCCGATCGAACTCGCCCTGCACATCGACGGCTTCGCCTCCCTCGTCGCCGTCCTGGTCGGCCTGGTCGCGACCTGCGTCCAGCTCTACTCGACGGGCTATCTCCGCGACGACCCGCGCTACTCCTCGTACGCCGCTCTCGTCTCGCTCTTCACCTCCGCGATGCTCCTCGTCGTCTACTCCGGCGACCTGATGGTGCTGCTGGTCGGCTGGGAAGTCATGGGCATCTGCTCCTACTTCCTCGTCGGCCACTACTGGGAGACCCCCGAGGCGCGGGCCGCCTCCCTCAAAGCCTTCCTCGTCACGAAACTCGGCGACGTCCCCTTCCTGATCGGCCTGTTCGCCCTCGCCACGGACGCCGGCTCCTTCCGCATCACGACGATCCTGGGCAAGGTCGCGAGCGAGGGCGGCCTCGACCACCCGACCCTGATCGCCCTGCTGCTCCTCGCCGGCGTGGCGGGCAAGTCCGCGCAGTTCCCCCTGCACACCTGGCTGCCCGACGCGATGGCGGGCCCCACACCCGTCTCCGCGTTGATCCACGCCGCGACGATGGTCGCCGCCGGTGTCTACTTCGTGGCCCGCCTCCTCCCGGTCTTCGCCGCCTCCCGGGCGGCCCTGATCGTGCTGGCCGCCATGGCCGCCGTGACCATGGCCGGCTCGGCCCTGGCCGCCCTCGCCCAGGACGACATCAAGCGCGTCCTCGCGTACTCGACGGTCGGCCAACTCGGCTACATGACCGGCGCCCTCGCCGTCGGCGACCGGGACGCCGCCGTCTTCCACCTCCTCACGCACGGCGCCTTCAAGGCGCTGCTATTCCTCGCGGCGGGCGTGGTCATCCACGCCGCCGGCACCAACTCCCTGGCCGCGATGGCCCGCATGGGCAAGCTGCGCGACCGTGTCCCCGACGCCTTCTGGACGATGACCGTGGCGCTGCTCGCGCTCGCCGCGATCCCGCCCTTCAGCGGCTTCTTCTCCAAGGAAGCCGTCCTCGGCGCCGCCGAGCACACCGCCACCGGCCACGAGCACGGCATCCCGGCCGCGTCCGGCTGGATCGTCCTCGTCGCGGGCCTGGTCACGGCCCTGCTCACCGCCGCCTACGCGACCCGGCTGTGGCTCCTCGCCTTCAACGGCCGGGGCACGCAGGCCCCGGACCACGGCCGGCAGCCGGCCGTGATGAACGTCGTCCTGTGGGTCCTGGCGATCCCCTCCCTCGCTCTCGGTCTGGCCACGGGCGTCCTGCCCGACTGGTTCGACGGCCGCTCCCTCACCCCGACCCTGACCACCTCCGTCGTCGGTACCGGCTTCGCGCTCGTCGGCGGTCTGGTCACCTACGGGGCGTGGCGCCACACCACCGCGATGGCCGCACGCCGGCCGCTCGGCGCGGTCGCCGTCGACACCGCGACCGGAGACGGCGGTCTGGTCGAGGCCGAGGCCATCGCCACACACACGGCCGCGTACGGGAACATCGCGGGCGCCCCCGACCCGGCTGACCCGGGCCGCCTCCTGCTCGGCCCGCTGCACCGGCATGCCGCCGCCGGGTTCCACCTCGACGCCGTCTACGCGTCACTCTTCGTCCGCCCGGTCCAGGCCGCGGCCGCGCTGGTCCGCTTCCTCGACCGCACGGTCGTCGACACGTACGTGCGCGCGGCCGCCGTAGCCCCCAGGGCGCTGGGCCTGGCCGTGCGCCGCGCCCAGACCGGCAACGTCCAGACCTACCTCAGCGCACTCCTCGCAGGCACCGTCGTGCTGGTGGTCGCCGTCGTCCTCGTCGCCACCGCCGGAGCGTGAGCAGCCGTGATCGATATCAGCGAATCCGTGATGCAGTTCCTTCTCGCATTGATCGTCGTCGGGCCGCTCATCGGCGCGGTCCTGGCTCTTCTCCCCGCCCCGCCGGGACTGAAGGGGAACTCCCCGGACCAGGCCGTGCTCCGCCACGGCGTGACCGTGACCGGCGTGCTCCTCATCGCCGCGATCGTCCTCGCGCTCGGCTTCGACCACGACCACCCGTCGAAGATGCAGGCCACGACGGACATCAGCTGGATCCCGGCCCTGGACGTACGTATCCACCTGGGCATCGACGGCATCTCTCTCCCCCTCCTGGTGCTCACGGCGCTGCTGACGTTCCTCTGTGCGCTGTACTCCTACTTCAAGCTGCCGAGCGGGCCGTCCCCCAAAGCCTTCGTCGCCCTGATCCTCGTCCTGGAATCGGGCACGCTCGCCACCTTCGCCGTCCTTGACCTCCTCCTCTTCTTTCTCGCGTTCGAGATGGTCCTCATCCCGATGTACTTCCTCATCGCCCGCTGGGGCGGGGCGCAACGGCAGGCGGCTGCCTGGAAGTTCATCCTCTTCACCCTGCTCGGCTCGGTCGTGATGCTGCTCGGGCTTCTCCTTATCGGTGTTAAGTCGGGCACGTTCGACATGATGGCACTCGCCACTGACAACGGCCGGGGCCTGACCACATCCGTGCAGGTCATCGCCGTTCTGGCGGTCGGGATCGGGCTCGCCGTGAAGACCCCGATGTGGCCGTTCCACAGCTGGCTGCCGGACGCGCACACCGCCGCCCCGACCGTCGGCTCCGTCCTCCTGGCCGGGGTCCTACTGAAGATGGGTACGTACGGGTTCGTCCGGATCCTGCTCCCCATCGCCCCCGACGGGATGCGGACCTTCGCGCCGTACCTCGCCGCGTTCGCCGTCGTCGGGATCGTCTACGGCTCCCTGGCCTGCCTCAACCTCGCCAAGCAGGGCGCCAAGGGCGACCTCAAGCGCCTCATCGCGTACTCCTCCGTCGGACACATGGGCTTCGTCCTGCTCGGCATCGCGACGATGAGTCCGACCGGGGTCAACGGCGCGCTGTTCGCCAACATCGCCCACGGCCTCATCACCGGCCTCCTCTTCTTCCTCGTCGGCGCGCTCAAGGACCGGGCCGGCACCAGCGACCTCGACACCCTGGCCGAGCAGGGCGGAATGGCCCTGTACGGCAAGGCGCCGCACCTGGGCGGCCTGCTCGCGTTCGCCGCCGTCGCCTCGCTCGGGCTGCCCGGCCTCGCCGGGTTCTGGGGCGAGATGCTCGCGCTGTTCGGCGCGTTCAGGCCCGCCGAAGGACTCAGCCGCCCGGCCTTCCTCGTGTTCATGGCGATCGCCGCGTTCGGCACCCTGCTCACCGCCGCGTACATGCTCATCGTGGTCCGCCGCGTCTGCATGGGCCCGCGTGACCGCGAGGCCCCGCACCTCGTCGACGTGCGGGGATACGAGTTCGCCGCCTGGACCCCGCTCGTCGCCCTCACCGTCCTCGCGGGTCTGTGGCCCGCCGCGCTGCTCGGCCTGACCGACCCGGCCGTGCAGAAGCTCCTCGCAGGAGGCCTCCAGTGACCGCCGTCGCCGCGCCCTCCGTGGCGTCCCTCGTCCAGTCCGTGGACTGGGCCGCGATCGCCCCGCCGACGATCGCGGCGGTCGTCGCCCTCGTCGTCCTGGTCGCCGACCTGTTCGTGGACGAGCGGCGCAAACCGGTCCTCGGCTGGCTCTCCGTCGCGGGCCTGGCCGCCGCCGGACTCGCCCTGATCCCGCTGATCGGCGACGAACGCTCCACGTTCTGCCTCGCGTCCTCCCAGGAAGCGTGCAGTTACACGGCGGACCGCTTCACGCTCGTCATCCAGTTCCTGGTCCTTGCGGGGGCTCTGCTCACAGCCCTGCTCTCGATCAGCACCCTGAAGGACGCCAGGAACGCGCACAAGCCGCTCCCCGAAGGGGAGTTCTGGTTCCTCCTCCTGTCCTCCGCCGCCGGCGCCGCCCTGCTGCCTGCCTCCCGGGACCTCGCCACGCTCGTCGTCGCCCTGGAGGTCGCCTCACTGCCCGCCTTCGCCCTGGTGGGCCTCAAGCGCGACGACAAGCGGTCCTCCGACGCGGCCCTGAAGTTCTTCCTGTCGTCGGTCACCGCGACCGCCGTCACCCTCCTCGGCGTGAGCTTCGTCTACGCGACCACGGGCACCCTGCACCTCACCAAGGTCGCCTCCGAGCTCACCCACGTGGACGGGCAGTTCCACACCCTCGCGCAAGCGGGCGTGGCCCTCACCCTCGTGGGCTTCGCCTTCAAGACGGCCGCCGTACCGTTCCACTTCTGGGTACCCGACACCTATGTAGGCGCGCCGCTGCCGATCGCCGCCTACTTGTCGGTCATCGGCAAGGCGGTCGGTTTCTCCGGCCTCATCCTCGTCACGGTCGTCGCGTTCCCCTCGTACGCCGACGTGTGGGGCCCGGCGCTCGCCGCCCTCGCCGCGCTGACCATGACCATCGGCAATGTCGCGGCCCTGCGCCAGCAGGCCACGCGCGCGTACAGCGCCGTCCGCCTCCTCGCCTGGTCCTCCGTCGGCCAGGCCGGATACCTCCTGGTGCCGGTCGCCGCCGCCGCGTACTCCGACGACCCCCAGAAGTCGATCGGCTCCACCCTCGCGTACGCCCTCATGTACGCCGCGGTGAACCTCGGCGCGTTCGCCGTGGCCGCCCTGGTGGCCCGTACGAAGCCGCTGAACCGCGTCAGCGACTACCGCGGCCTGTACGCGTCCCGTCCGCTCGCCGCGCTCGTCCTGGGCTTCTTCCTGCTGTGCCTGGCGGGTCTACCGCCGGGCATCATCGGTCTCTTCGCCAAGGTGACGGTCTTCTCCGCGGCCGTCGAGGCCGGCCTGGGCTGGCTCGCCGTCGTCATGGCCGTGAACGTCGTCATCGCGCTCTTCTACTACCTCCAGTGGACCGCGGCGCTCTTCCGCGCCCCCGAAGGCAAGCCGGCCACCTACCGCGCCTCCTTGCCGCTCACCGCCGCCATCGCGGTCACGGCCGTCATCGGAGTGGTCCTCTCCGGAGCTCCACAATTGATCCTTCACTTTGTGGACAGTGGACTGTTCTCGTGACGCGTCAGACTCCTAAAGCCCCAATTTGGTACGTTTCTGGGTCGCAACAAACAAGCAGTCTCCCCATCATCACCCTTCCCAGGAGCAGCAGCGTGCTGAGCGGTTTCAAGGACTTCATCCTTCGCGGCAACATCGTGTCCATGGCGGTGGGCCTCGCCGTGGGGTCGGCGTTCACGGCCCTTGTGACCGCCTTCACCGCTGCCTTCATCACCCCGCTGCTCGGCTGGGCCACCGGATCCATCGGCAACTACTCGGACGCGTACTTCACGCTCGAAGGCGTCCGGTTCCCCTACGGAAAGCTCATCAACGCGGGCATCGCCTTCCTGATCACCGCCGCGATCCTCTACTTCCTGATCGTCGTGCCGATGATGAAGATCACGGCCCGGGCCGACCGCAACAAGCCGATCGACATCAAGGCCGCCCTGCGCGACTGCCCCCGCTGTTTCAGCCAGATCCCCGGCGTCGCCACCCGCTGCCCGAACTGCACCAGCGAGATCGAGGCCGACCCGAAGGCCCTGGAGGTCGCGGGCCTGCTGCCCCAGCAGCAGTACTGACCCGTACGGCCCAGAAACACCCCCCGCTCCCTGAGCGTGCACAAGGGAACTAGACCTCCTCGTCTGGCGTTGACCAGTACGGGAGGGTCCACTGGACGTAGGCACCAGCGCCACGCGCGCCCATCGCGGGCCCAGGCCCAGTGGAAGCAGCGAGCAAGCAAGCAGTGGGTTCCCCTGCCGCACCATCAGGAGGGCGTACCGTGCACCGCCGGCACAACGGGTTGAAGACAGCAGTACTCCTCGGGGGACTGTCCGCCCTCATCCTCGTCATCGGCAGCTTTTTCGGCCGTACGGGGCTTGTCATCGGACTCGTCATCGCGATCGGGACGAACGCGTACGCGTACTGGAACAGCGACAAGCTGGCCCTGCGCGCGATGCGGGCCCGCCCGGTCAGCGAGTTCGAGGCGCCCGCGCTCTACCGCATGGTCCGCGAGCTCTCCACCCAGGCCCGCCAGCCCATGCCGCGTCTGTACATCTCCCCGACAGAGGCGCCGAACGCGTTCGCGACGGGCCGCAACCCGCGCAATGCGGCGGTGTGCTGCACCGAGGGCATCCTGCGCCTCCTGGACGAGCGTGAGCTGCGCGGCGTCATCGGGCACGAGCTCAGCCATGTCTACAACCGCGACATCCTGATCTCGTCGGTCGCCGGCGCCCTCGCCTCCGTGATCATGTTCCTGGTCAACTTCGCGTGGCTCATCCCGGTCGGCCGCTCGAACGACGACGAGGGCCCCGGCATCTTCGGGATGCTCCTGATCATGATTCTGGGCCCGCTCGCCGCCTCCCTCATCCAGCTCGCCATCAGCCGCTCCCGGGAGTACGAGGCCGACGCCTCCGGCGCCCAGCTGACCGGGGACCCGCTGGCCCTGGCCGGCGCCCTGCGCAAGCTCGACGCGGGGACGAAGCAGCTCCCGCTGCCGCCCGAGCCCCGCATCGAGACGGCGAGCCACATGATGATCGCCAACCCCTTCCGCCCCGGTCAGGGAATGTCGAAGATGTTCTCCACGCACCCGCCCATGGCGGAGCGGATCGCCCGGCTCGAGCAGATGGCAGGTCGCCAACAGTGAAGACAATCCTGAACATCATCTGGCTGGTCCTGAGCGGCTTCTGGCTGTTCCTCGGCTATGTGCTTGCGGGCCTGCTGCTCTGCGTCACGATCATCGGCATTCCGTTCGGCGTGGCGGCATTCAGGATCGGCGTGTACGCCCTGTGGCCCTTCGGGTACACGACAGTCGAGCGCAGGGACGCGGGCGCGCCGTCCTGCGTGGGCAACGTGCTGTGGCTGGTTCTCGCCGGCTGGTGGCTGGCGCTGGCCCACATCTTCACCGGCATCGCCCTGTGCGTCACGATCATCGGCATCCCGTTCGGTATCGCCAACTTCAAGTTGATCCCCGTGTCGCTGATGCCGCTGGGCCGCGACATCGTCTCCACGGACCAGCCGTTCGCGGCCCGCTGAGCGGCACCGTCCCCGCACTCGTCCCCAGGTCGCCGCAACCGTCCCCCGCCTGATTCTCGTCCTTCTGGGCAACATCGCGGCGAGCTGCATCGCGCGCGAGTCGGCACAACAGAGGGGCAGAACACGGCATGGGCATCATCAGCTGGATCATTCTCGGACTGCTCGCCGGTGCCGTAGCCAAGCTCTTGCTCCCGGGCCGCGACCCGGGCGGCCTGATCGGCACCACGCTCATAGGCGTCGCGGGAGCCTTCATCGGTGGCTGGATATCGTCCCGCTGGTTGGACCGCCCCATCACCAAGGACTTCTACGACACGGCCACCTGGGTCTCCGCGATCGGCGGCGCGCTCGTCCTCCTGATCGCCTACCGCATCTTCTTCGGCGACTCGCGCAGTCGCCGCTGAGCACGGGCGGGCGGCAGCAATGAAGGGGCGGTGCCCGACCGGGCACCGCCCCTTCATCCACGTAACCCTCTACGCGGCCTTCCGCGCGGGTACCTGCGGCAGGCGCTTACGGCACGCAACTATGCAGGCATCCAGGTGTACACCTGCCAGGAGGCCTACCGGTAGTTCACGAACTGCAGCGCGAAGTCGAAGTCCTTGCCCTTGAGCAGCGCCTGCACGGCCTGGAGGTCGTCGCGGCTCTTGGAGCTGACCCGCAGCTCCTCGCCCTGCACCTGCGCCTTGACGCCCTTGGGGCCCTCGTCGCGGATGGTCTTCGCCACCTTCTTGGCGTTCTCCTGGGAGATGCCCTCCTCGATGGAGGAGAAGATCTTGTACTCCTTGCCGGACAGCTGCGGCTCACCGGCGTCCAGCGACTTCAGCGAGATACCGCGCTTGATCAACTTGGACTGGAAGACGTCGAGGATGGCCTTGACCCGCTCCTCGGAGTTGGCCTCCATCAGGATCTTCTCGCCGGACCAGGAGATGGACGCGCCGACGTTCTTGAAGTCGTAGCGCTGCGAGATTTCCTTGGCGGTCTGGTTGAGGGCGTTGTCGACCTCCTGCCGCTCGACCTTCGAGACGATGTCGAAACTGGAGTCGGCCATGTCCTGTGGCTCCTTGTATCGGGGACTGATCGGGGTCCGATCGGGTTCTGGTCGGGCGCGCACCGAGGCGTTGCGCCGCATGCAAAGCCTAGCCACCGCCTCGCACCCCACCGGCGATCAATCAGGTGGCGAAGCACCCCCGTGCATCAGGTATTGTTTACGTCGTTGCCAGCGAGCACCGCCACCGAGCGGGGCCTGAGGCAGCAAACCCAAGGCGGTGTGCCCGAGCGGCCAAAGGGAGCAGACTGTAAATCTGCCGGCTCAGCCTTCCCAGGTTCGAATCCTGGCGCCGCCACACTTGGGGAGACCCCCTCCGAACTGCGGAAACGCAGTTCGGAGGGGGGTCTTTTTTGCTCGAACACCGGGGTTCGAGAGCCGCCCGAAAAGCGAAGCTTGTCTCACTAGGTCTCGGGGGTGACCCGGCCCTGATCAGCGTGTGTCCCCCAGGCGTCCCCCGGGGGACGCGCCGTTTCCGTCCCATTCCCGCAGGCCAGCCTCGATCTGGCGGTTCGCTCGATCCTGAGCCTGCGCCAGAACCTTCGCGTAGACCCGGAGCAGCACGGCCACGGAGTGTCCGGCGCGACGGGCCACCTCCATCGGGTCGACTCCGGAAAAGAGCCAAAAGGACACGCCGGCGCACCGGAGGTCGTACGGGCGGCGGGCGAGCGGCGATGCCGCCTCGGTGGGGGAGAGCGCTTCGCTCCGCGCCGCGGCCCAGACTTCGCCATAACCTGTGTCTTGAATCACACCGCCGCGGCTCGTACGGAAGAGGCGCCCATCGGGGGCCGCGCCGTAGCGAATGAGGTGCCATCGGAGCATGGACACGAAGTGCGGTGGGATCGGCACCACTCGCGAATCTCGTGCGGCTCGCGCCTTCAAGTGGCGGTCCTGGTGGGCCCGGTTGTCGTCCGTCCAGCCGTGGCCGGCGTGGACAATGCCGCCGCGGAGCGTGAGGCGGCCCCAACCACGCTTGGGGAGGTAGCACTGCGACGCGGTCAGGCCCACTGCCTCAGCGGGGCGCATGGCGGCGTAATAGAGGCAACCGAAGAAGGCTTCGAGGTGGGCGCCGCGGTCGCCCTGTGCGCGTACGCCGGCCAGGAGCTCCCGAACCTGCCGAGGGTTCGCGACGCTCGCAGGGTCAACTTCCTCCGTAGACTTTGGAGGGGACCACTTCACCGTGCTCAGTGGGTTCACAGGGATGGTGAAGTACCGCCGTTCCAGCGCGAGTCCGAGAACGTCACTGAGACAGGCACGCTTGCGATTGGCCGTACGTCCGGCCGCGCGAGAGCCATCGAGCAGCGTCGACAGAGCATCGAGCGCCGCGCGGAGGGTTTCGGGGTCTTCGAGGGCTGAGACGGGCAGAGAGTTCTTCTCCAGCCAGCGCAGAGCGTCCGCGACTTCGGCGGGGTGCTCCTGATCCCAACGGCTCTTGTTGTACGCCCATCCGTAGAGGGCGGTGCGGAGCGAACGGGCCGACGGGCGACCGGCGGTCGTCTTCACGAGTGCGGGCGTGATGGTGGCCAGGGCGTCCGCGTCGTTGCGGCGGGACTTCGCAGGGAGCCGGTCCCACCTGCGGTCGATGTACGCACGGGTGTGCTCGTACCAAGTCACGGAGCCGTTCAGCGCGCGGAGTTCGGAGGCGGGGAGGCCCGAGTCCACGTCGAACTGGTCCCCCTTGCGGAGAGCTGTCATCAACTCAGAACGGCGGCCATCTGCCTGGGCTTTCACGGTGTAGCTCTTGGAGTGCTTTTGAGATCCGACCAGCCAGCGGACGCGGTAGGGCTTCGGGCGGTCGCGGCGTGTCTCGATGCTGTAGACGCGGACGTCGTACGTGAGGGGCATGGCTCTCCGGGCAATGAGAAGGCCCGCCTCCAGTAGAGGCGGGCCTTTGGGATGGTTGCGTCAGGCGGCGCGTTCTTCGCAGCTCTCCCACCAGGCGTCCAGATCGGTGCGGCTGACGCGGAGCTGGCCGTTGGGGAGCTTGCGGATTCGGGGTGCTTGGCCGCGGGCGCGCATCCGGTAGAAGGCGGGGCGGCTCATGCCGATTTCGTCGAGGACTTCGGGGAGCTTGAGCATCTGGGGGCGTGCCATCGTTGCGTCTCCTCGTCTCTTGCCTTCTGGGGAATCCGCAACATCCGCCACGCCGCAACATTGCAGGTCAGACGCCTGAAATCTGTGGCGGATGTGTTTCTGTTGCGGATTGGGCCGCCGGACGCGTGGTCTGGCGGCCCCTGCGGAGTGGGCAGTGTCAGCCGACGCTGCGGAGGGTGGGTGTGTCGGTTTCCGCGAACATGTGGCGGGTCTCGGAAGGGTCTTCCGCCACAAAGTCACCGCCGTTGACCTGCGGTGTTGCGGCTGTTGCGGATGTTGCGGACTCTCCGGGGGGAGGGGGGCAGTAGCGCGCCCAGGCGTCGCTCAGATCCTCCGCGTAGTAGCCCTTGGGGGTGGTGCTGCCCACCCGAATGCCCTTGGGCTTGATCGGGGTGTTGTCCGGGCGCACGTACTGGCTCAGGAGCTTGGACATCCGGCGGGCGGTGAGCGGCTTCACGGCCTGTCCGTCCTCGCTCATGTCATCCCACGGCGCGTCATCCAGGGAGAGGAGGACTTCGAGGATGGCGGCGGTGGGCATCTTGTCGACTCCGCAGAACACGTGGTCACGCAGGTCGGTCAGCAGCCGCACCCCGAGGGAGGCTTCGTCTCCGTCGGTGGCGGCCTTGATGAGCGCGAGGCAGGCGGCGCGCCCTCGCTCGGGCCAGTGCCCGCCGGCCGCGTCGGCGACCGCGAGCAGGGGCTCCCACACGTCGGCGGGCCGGTCGGTGACGCCCTCGGGCATCTCGGGCCAGGCTTCCGCGATCTGGTCGTGCACAGTGGCTGTCCACTCCGCGAGCCGGTCGCGCAGGGCGTGGCCCTGCTTCTCGTGGACCCGGCGCCGGTAGGGCTCGCACTTCTCATTCCGGGCTTTCTTGCGCATCCGGATGATGACGGAGCGGGTCAGGATGGTGTCCGGCAGCGAGCCGAGTCCGGCCATGGCGACCGCGCAGAACGAGGGGAAGAACCCGGCCTTCTGGTCGGACCCGTCGCCCACGCAGCGCAGGGACTTGGCGCCGCGCCGGTAGCCGGAGTTGAGGAACCCGCGAACCTCCTCGTTCCCGCCGGCCTTGGGGCCGAAAACGGTGTCGATCTCGTCGAAGAGGAGCGTGGGGGTGCCCTCGTCGGCGGAGACCAGCCGGAACAGGGCGTTCGCGGAGGCGTTGACGGTGGTCGCCGCGCGCGGGGTGAGCGTTTCGATGATCTCCAGGGCGCGGGACTTGCCCGATCCGGGTTCGGGGCTGAGGAAGGCGATGCGGGCGGTGCCGTCGAGCGCGTCCATGAGGTGCGCGTGGGCGTCCCACAACGCGACGGCGACATAGGCGTGTTCGGTGGGGAAGACGTTGAAGCGGCGGTGGAAGGCTTCCACCTCGTCGAGCAGGGCGGCGCCGTCGATCGGCGTAGCCGGCGTGGTCTGGTTCATGCGGCGTGCCGCCTTTCCTGGGCGTTGTGCAGGTCGCACACGGTGCGGTGGTAGGCGTGAGATTCGGTGAGCGCCCGGATCTGGTCGGCTCCGCGTGCGGTGACATCGCGTCCGCATGCGCAGGTGGAGCGGGCGGTGGGGGTGCGCCGGTGGGGCATCTTGATGTTCAGGGATCCGACCACCCACGGCGTGGGCGGCGCGCTGGCTTCCTGTTCCGTGAGGAGGGTGCAGGGGAGGGCTGAAAGGACGCCTTCGGCGTCGTCCTTCGGCCGCATAGCCGGAGGGCTGGCTGCCGTGTGGTCGGCGAAGCGCGGACCGTTCATACGGTCCTCACCTTCGTTTGCGGGCGTGCCCTGTGCGTGTGGCCTTCGTCGGAGAGTCGCGGTGGGACGGCGTAGTCAGTCATGCTTGATATCTCCTGGTCTCGTGAGAGGGCAGGGGCAGGCCGGGGCGGTCGCGTGTCTTTGGCGAGATGAGGCGACCGCCCCGGATCCGTGTGGTGAAAGAGCGGGCTACCGACGGTGTCCGGTGCGGGGGTTCAGGGCCCAGTTTTTGCCGTTGGCGACGCCTCGGCGCTCGTACCAAATGTTGTTGTTGCCGTACATGAGCATCGCCAGGCCAGCACCGTTGAAGAGCGTCAGGAAGCCGATGTTGTACTGGCCCAGCAGGCCGTCCACGAAGCCGCCGATGGCGCTGAGTCCGTTGCCCGGCCGGTTGCGGTCGCGGAAGAACGGGTCGGGGCACATGAGGATGGGAAGGCGGCCGTAATCTCCCCAGTTCGTCATCGAGTAGTCGATCGCCTGTGCGACCCAGCCGATCTGGTCCTTTCTGCTGGCCTCGGCCACGTGCGAGTTCCACGCCTTGAACTCGACCCCTAGTGCAACGTGCGGGTTCTTCCAGCGGTGGGCGTCACGTGGCCTGAGTACCGCATCTATGCGGCATCGCTCGCCGGTCGGGTGGACACCGGGAACCTCACGCTGGACTTCGAACCAGGGCTCCAGGCGGCCTAGAACGGCCTTTGCCAGCGCCGCCTCATCAGCGAAGCCGGAGAGAGTGACCTGCTGGCCGTACAAGGGGTAGCCCACCGGATCTCCGAAAGGCGAAGGCTCTCCGGCGATCGGTTGAAACGCCGCGGCGGCTCTCTGTATGAGTTCGTCGGTTTCAACGGGCGCGTCGGTGGTCATGAAGGCGGCTTCTCCCTGATGCGGTCGGGTCCGTCAAGGCGGACCGGCGTGAAAGACGGCTGCAACATGGGGAAGGAGCGGGCCCTCCCCCGCATGTTGCAGCCGATTGGCGTAGCCAACCGAGTCAACTACCCACTTTGCGCGGCCTGCTGGCTCCTGCACGCAGGCCAGACGCGATCGTGGCTCGTGCCTCACGCTCGCCCTGACCGACGCTGATGCCTGCGGCGGCGAGCCACTCTGTGACCTCGTGAGTCGCCAGCTCACCACCTGCGACCAATTGCCCCAGCGCTACCGAAGCTCGGTATAGAGCTGTGTTGTGCTGGCCTGGCCCAGAGCGGGTCACGCGTTCCAGTTCTCCATCGATCGCGGAGCGCAGATATCGGTTCGATGGGACTTGCCGATCCAATTGGACGCAGGTGGGACGTTGTATGGGTAGGTTGCGTGGCCGAAGCCGCTCCAGTAGCCAGATCGGTAGATCTACGACCGGTGCCGGATCGATGACCTCGTAGGCTCCTGCGGATGTGGTGCTGCCGGGTGCTACCACGTAACCGCCCCAGGCACGAGTGTCGACCATCGGCCCGAGCAGACCCGCAGTGTTGCGGAGCTTGTCCCCCCGCGGAGCGCGGAAATACAGGTGGCGACCTCCACTGGGAGTCCGCACCTGATAGGTGGACGGGAGGGTCTGGCCGGCGCGCTCGCAGAGCGCTTGCAACGAAGTGGCGCCGTCAGGCGCTCCTTCTGGCTCATCCGCCTTCCTCACGTCCAAGTCGACGACCAGCAGCCCTGAGGGGCCGGTGGCGATGCCGATGTTGTACGGCTGGCCGGTCCACGCCGCCACGATCAAATCGCGGTCGAGGGTGGCGCGCTGCTCAGGCTTGAGGTGTCCGTTCGCGCAGCGTCCGGTTGCGGGGCAGAGGCGTTCGGCGTGGCCTGCGGGCCGCTTGTCGCCGGGTCGGAGCGGGAAGACGGGCCAGCCGCGGCTGGCCGGTTCCAGGGCCCAGGCGAGGAGGGTGAGGGTGGTCGTGGGATTCATGCAGCCACCTCCAGGGCGTGGGCGGTGAGGTAGGCGTGGCCGATGTACTCGCTGTAGGCGGGTGGGATGGCCTCACAGACCTTGCGGATGCCGGACTTGATGTCACCGCCGGCCGGGACTTTGATCCAGGGCATGCCCATGGCGTCGCACGCGGCGTTCTGCCAGGCCCGGGAGTGGGCGCCGCCGGTGATGGTCATGAACGGTTTCTCCGGTGTGGGCAGGTAGCCATTGCGCACGCAGAGCGCCGTATGCGCCGGGTGGGCCGGCTCGGCGAGCGGGAAACTGGTCTCGAACAGTCGGTGGCGGTACATGCACAGACCGAAGGTGGGCCCGCACAGTCGCACCGGGTCGATCAGCTCGGCACGTGCGGCCTCCACGTTCTCGATCACATGCGGCCGACCGGTGGCGCGCATCGCGGCCCGGGTGGGGGCGATCAGCTCGGGATAGCTCTTGTGGTTGTAGGCGTTCAGCGGCGTCCACGCCTGGCAGGGCGGGGAGCCGTGGATCAGGTCGAAGTCCGCGCCGTGGCGCTCGATGAAGTCGACCGCGTCGCCCTGGTGGAAGGTGAAGGGGTAGTTGGGCTGGGGCTCGATGTCCACACCGACCACCTCGAACCCGGCGAGGTAGAAGCCCATCGCCATGCCACCGGAGCAGCAGAAGGCGTCCAGCACCCGCAGCCCGTTGGGTCGTCGCAGCGGCAGCACGCGGGCGTTCACGCGGCCACCCCCAGGACGGCGTTGAGCTGTGCGAGGGCGGCGCGGCCGATGAATTCGGTGTAGGCGGGCGGGATGGCCTCGGTCAGCTCCTCGCGCACGTCAGTCCAGTCCATGCCGAGCGCGGCCTGAAGCTCCGGGATGGACGGCTTACCGCCACCGTTGCCGTACGCGGCGACGTATGGGCCGTCATAGAACCGGCCGTGCCGATAGCCGCGCACCCGGCCCCGGTGCGGGACGTGGGCCAGCTGCCCGACGCTCCAGCCGCTCACCTCGAAGTTGCGGTGCCGGATCACCCCGAGGCCGAACATCTCCCCACACAGGGTCAGGTCCTTGCGGATCTCGGCCTGTCCGTTGGGCTGCTCCAGCACGTAGGGCAGGCCGGCCCTTTCCAGCAGAGCGCGGGTGGGCGCCACCAGGTCGGAGTGGGTGCCGCCCCAACCGCGCGAGCGGTTGGTGCCCACGGTGAGCGCGCACTTGGCCTGGCAGGGCGGGGAGGCGTGCACGAACGCGTACCGCTCGATCTCCCCGGAGTCGATGAGCGCGGCGAGCCGGGTGGGGGCGTCTCCCCGGTGGTAGGGGAAGGGGTAGTTGGGCCGGTCGGCGATGTCGCAGCCTTCCACGGCGAACCCGGCACGGGCGTAGCCGGTGGCGGCGCCGCCGGCGCAGGAGTACAGGTCCAGCAGTAACGGCCGGTGGCCGTCTCGCCGGAAGTCGGTGGGTTGCGTCATGCTGGGAGACCTCCGTCAGGTTTGTTGAGGACGGGTGGACAAGGGCGGCCCCGGATTCTTTGGCGAGAGTGGGGGCCGCCCTTGGCGCAGCTAGAAGGGGGGTTCGTCGCTCTCCTGCTTGCCGGCCGACGCGGTGGTGGTCCATGCGTCGTCACCCGCGGCGGGCGCGGACTGCGCGGGCCGTTTGGCGTTGACGGTGACGGTGGTGAAGCGGATGCTCGCGCCGATCTCGTCGACCTCCATGACGAGCATCGAGCGGTTCTCGCCCTGGTCGGTCTTCCAGTCGTGCTGGCGGATGCGTCCATGGGCGACAATGCGGGCGCCCTTGGTCAGCGAGTCCGCGGCATGCTCGGCAAGCTGGCGCCAGGCCGCGCAGCGGAAGAAGGTGGCCTGACCGTCCTTCCACTGGTTGCTCTCGCGGTCGAAGACGCGCGGGGTGGCGGCGATAGTGAACTTCGCGAGCGCGGCCCCGCCGTCGGTGAACTTCAGCTCGGGGTCGGCGGTCAGGTTGCCGATCACGGTGATCGGGGTCTCTCCGAACGACATGGGTGCCTCCTCAGGCGTCAGGGATGGAAGTCGGGTCGTTGTAGCCGAGTACGCCGGTGGCGCTGTGGGCGCGTTCCAGGACGGCGGCGAGGGAGCGGGCCAGGCCGTCGGCCTCGTTCAGCGCGTCGATGGCGGCGGTCACGTGGTGGTCCACGTCGCCGTGGTTGGCGGTGAGGTGGCCGGCCTCCGCAAGGTCGTCCAGGGCGTTGCCGATGTGCTCGAAGCCCTGCGGCAGGCGGTGGGCGAGCGCGGTGTACGCGGCGATCGCCCGGTATGCCTCACCGGGGTCCGGGAGGGGGCGGGGGTTGTGGGTGGTGGCGTAGGTGGCGTGGTTGAACTTACGCAGTGCCTCGGCCGCATCCTGCGGATGCTGGACCGGGTCCACGGGCTTACTGGCCATGGGTGCTCCTCTGCTCAGCCGTGGAAGGTGTTGTTCGTGCGGGAGAGTCCGCGTGTGTGGGTGGTGACGTGCGTGTTCTTGGTGACCGGACCGGTGTAGACGTGCTTGGAGACGGAGCGCCGGGCGCGGGAGAAGGCGGCGCCGATGGACAGCGCGGCGAACGCGGCCCCGGAGAACAGCACGCCCATGCAGACGACGCCGGTGACGCTCATGGAGGCGAATCCCTTCAGCACGAGCCAAATCCCGCATCCGATTCCGGTGGTGCCGGCGCCGATGCCGATGGAGGCGACCGCGATGCCGGCGGCCCACGCGGGCACGACCCGGTGGTCGTCCTGCTGGACGGGCTCGGCGTCCCCGAACAGCGGGGTGGGACTCTCGTCGCGGAACGAGGTAGGAACTGGCCGCCGCGGCGGGGCGGGACGGTAGACCTCGTCGATGATCCGGCGGGCCTCGGCGTTGGCGGCGGCGTCACTCATCCGCGGCGACCACGTGACGGAGGTCGGCTGCTCGTACTCGGTCATGGCGGGGCCCTCCGGGCGAGGTGGTCAGGAGACGTTGTGGGCGGCGTCGAGCAGCGCGCGCAGCACGGCGCGGATGGCGGTGGAGGCTCCGGTGTCGGCGGTGAAGAACCCGAACAGGAACACCGCGATCGCGGCGAGCGGGCCGACGTAGCGGCCTCGCAGCAGGATGAGGGTGAGGAGCCCGAAGAGGGCGACGGCGGACAGGGTCACGATCACGAGCGGCCTCCCAAGGAACGGCCGGCGGGCGGCACCACGTGGATGGTGCCGCCCGCTCGACGGTGACGGTGTGTGGTTGTAGTGGGGTGTGGCTACTGGGTAGTGGGTAGTGGGGCCCCACTAGAAAGGCGCCTGTTCACGGGCCTTGTGACGCTACTGGGGTGATCTAGTGGGTAGTGGGGCGTGCCCCACTACCCACTACCCAGTAGCGGAACGTAAGCGGCGGTTAGGTGTGGTCGGGGTGGACGTAGACCGAGTGCGGGCCATTGTCGCGGTAGGCCAACTGCCCCCGTGCGACCGCATCGCGGAGGGCGGCGCGGACAGTTTTGCGGTCCTTGCCGACCAGGTCCGCGACCGCGGACGGCTTCATGCCCATGGCCCCGGTGGACTCGATCGCGTCGATCACCTGCGCCAGCCACTCCGGACCCTCGACCGGCTCCGTCTCGCTCGGGGCGGGCGGTTCGCCGTCGGTCTTGCGGAAGGCGGACAGGTTCAGTCCCGGACGTTCCGGCCGGTCCGGGCGCGGGCGTTCGCTGCGCGGTTCGGGCGCGGTGCCGAACGTGGCGTCGATCTGCTTGCGGAACTCGGCCGCGAGTGCGTCCGCGCCGTGCGAGCCGCCCGAAGGGGCGTCGTCCTGCTCGCGCAGCGCAGCCAGGTTCAGCCCACGCCGGCCGCCCGACTGCTCGGCACCGGACGCGGCCGGACCGGCGGCCGGTGTGGTGTTCGGGGTGCCATCGTGCATCCAGGCGATACGGTCGGCGTCCCACCGCCGCGCGTACGCCTCCCCCGCGGCTTTCGCGCTGATGTCGTCCAGGCGCGGGTGCCGCTCGCTGGTGGCGTGGACGATCTCGCGGATCTGGTGGGGCTTGATCCGCCAGACCTTGAACAGACCGACCGGTGACTCGGGGGTGCCCATGAACCCCGAGCCCTTGTAGGGGGCCTGCTCGGGGCGCAGGCCGCGGGAACCGGGGAACATCTTGGACAGGTCCATGCCCTCGGTCTCGCCGCCGGTGAGCGCGGCCCGTACCTTGGCCTCCCGCCGGATCATCAGGTTGCCCAGCACGGAGCCGGTGGCGCCGAGTGCGGTGAGCACGGTGCGTACGCCCATCGCGCGGGCGATGCGGATGACTTCGAGGATTTTCTCCCCGAGCTTGCGCACCGCCCGGTCGGTGCTGGTGAGGATCTCCGCGCCCTCGTCGATGACCAGCTCGATCTGCGGGATCGAGGGGCCGATGGGGAGCAGGTCGGTGTTCTCCCGCGCGAGCAGGTCCTGGTAGGCGACCTTGCGGTAGCGGGCGACCGCGAGCGCGGTGTCGAGCATCAGCATCGCCTCCTGATAGGTGGAGGCGAGCCAGTCCACCCCGGGCCGCACCGGGCGCCCCGCACCGTGGGACTCCAGCGCGGGCAGCACCCAGGGCAGGCCGGCGGATCCGGCGTTGAGGTCGATGACCCAGGTGAGGACATCGGTGGCGCGGGCGAACCCGGCGAGGATGACGTGGACCATGTTGGTCTTGCCGGACCCGGTCGGGCCGACGACCAAGGCGCACTGCTCGCGCAGGTAGGTGAGGATCTCGTCGGCGTTGGAGCGGTAGCCCCACGGGATGCCGGTTTGGATGGACAGTGGCCCGTATCCGGTGGGGTAGGGGGTCTCGCCCTCCAGGACGTTGGTGGTGCCGACATCGATGAGGGTGCGGCCCTGGTGGACGCCCGGGCCCGCGGTGACGGTGCAGCCGTGCGGCAGGCGCGCGTCGGCGGACAGGCCGGCCGACTTCTTGGCGATGGCGTCGTAGGTGGCGCCGCCCGGGAGTTCGGCGTCGATGGTGAACCCGGTCCCGGCCTCCCACTTCTCGACTGCGAGGATCCGCAGTCGCAGGCCGCAGACGCGCTCGATGCGGGCGGCCCACTCCTCGGCGATCGCCCGGCGCTCGGCGGACAGTTCCGCAGTGATCTGCCGGTGTTCGGCGGCGAGGGCTTCCTCCTCGCGGGCCTCCTCGTACAGGTTGGTGGACCGGGTCACGGTGCCCATCCCGACGCCGATCGCGGCGAGCGAGCCGAGCGCTTCCCAGGTCAGCGGGCCGTGGGTCATGGCCCAGGCGGTCCAGCCGCCGCCGATGAGCCAGGAGGAGGCGCGGGCGGCGATGGTGCGCCCGGCGTTGCGCAGCCGCAGACCGGCCGCGGCGTGCCCGAGCGCGCCGGCACTGCCCACCGCCAGGGCCCAGCCGGGCGGCATGCCGCCGGCGGCGCCACAGGTGGCGACGGCGAAGGCGCCGGTGGTGGCGGACAGGGCGCCGGTCACGGGTCCGTGACCGGCCGCCCAGTCCCACACCGGGCCCGTGCTCAGTTCCACCGCAGAATCGGCCTTCTTGCTGCTCTTCTTGGTGCTCACGTTGGCCTCGGTGTGTGTCGACATGATCAGTTGACGTTCCACTTCTTCTCGGCCTCGGGCCCGTTGCGGGGCTCCTCGTGGCGGGCGATGTCGTGCTCGTGCAGTTCACGGAAGCGCGGGCCCAGGTCGACCGCGGCGTCGACCGCGCTCAGCAGCGTCTTGTAGATGTCGTCGAAGCCGTCCGCGACCGCCTTCTCGAAGGCGAACTCCGCGTCCGAGCGCTCGGCCAGGATCAGGAAGGTCTTGGCGACGCACTCCAGGGCCGCGGGAAGGTTGTCGATCATGTCGACGACCTCCATGTTGTCGTCGGGGTCGTAGGTGGCCGCGGCGTTCTGCATCTCGGATGCGGCCTCTTCGAACTTGAATCCAGACACGTTCTCGACCTCCAGTGCGGTCGGGTAGTGGTTCGGAACCAGGTGGGTGGGCCGCTCGACGCGGTTCCCGATCTCGTCGGTGCCGGACGCGTCGGCGTCGGCTCGTGCTTCCTCGGCGGTGCGGGTGGCCTTGATCCGGGCGTTGCGGTCGGCGCGGGCGGCGCGGGCCTTGGCCATCAGCCGCCGGTACAGGCGCCGTCCGGGATGCATCAGGGCGGGGATGCCGAGGCGGCGGCCGATCGGGCTGGTCACCATGCCGACCAGACCGAGGGCACCGCCAAGGGCACCGGCGAGCAGCCGCTTGCCGAAATGGCGGGCCGCGCTGCGCCACAGCGCCCACCGCGCCTTGCGGCGGGCCGGCGCCTTCCGTGTGGTGTTCCGCTTCGTGGAGAGCGCTTTGTCGGTGGCCCGGTCCTGGCGGGCGCGAGCCCGGTCGAGCAGGGCGCGGGCCCCGGACGCGGCCTTGCCGCCACCCCACGCCGCGGCCTGGCGCAGTGCTCCGCGTCCGCCGCGGGCGTCGCGTTTGGCCTGCTTGGCGGCGGCCTTGGCGTCGCGGCGGGCGTCGGCGACTGCCCGCCGGTCCTGCGTGCCCTGCGTCCGGGCCGAGGAACGAGTCGGCGTCTGTTGCCGGTTGGCACCGCGCAGTGCGCGAGCCTGCGACAACTTCCCGCCACCGCTCCCGCCGGCGCCGCCCGCCTTGGGGCGGTTGCCCGCGCTCTTGGGGGCGCTGGTGCGGTTCTGCGGGGAGCGGTGCTTGCCCAGGCCCCGCCCGGAACCGGAGCCGGACCCGATGCTGGACCGGGTGCCAGACCGTGTCCCGGTTCCGCGCCCGGACGTGCGCGAGCCGGCAGGCGAGGGCGAGGTGGTCCGGCCGCGCCCGGTGCCGCCCCCCGTGCGGTTCCCACGACCGGTGCCGGTGCTCTTGGTGCCGCGGCCCTGCGGTGAAAGCGTCCGCCGGCCGCCACCGCGCCGGTTGTCGGCCCCGGTCTGCTTCCTGGTGTCGCGGCCGGGGCTGTTCTTGCGCTGGTCGGTGGCGCGGTCCTCGGCCGCGAGGCGCCGGGCACGGGCCAGCGCGGCGATGGTGCCGAGTAGGGCCACCCCGCCGGCCGCGGCCGCGACGCCGGCCGGACCGGCGGCCAGGCCGCCCGCTCCGATCACGCTCGCCGTGGTGTTCGCGCTGGTCAAGGCCAGCGGAAGGACCGGGTAGCCGCCCGGGGTGTGGTTCAGGTCCGGGGCGGTGTCCGGCTCCGAGTCGGGCGTGGGGGTGGGTGTGAGGTCGGGGGGTGCCTCCGGTGTGCCCAGGGGGGCCACTACCGGTTCGGTGCTGATGTCGGTCATGCTGAGCGCACTCCTTCGGGAGGAGAGCAGGGCCCACCCGCGCTTGTGGAAGGGTTGTCGGGTGGGCCCTGCGCCTGTGATCGGGGACGTGCAGGTCACAGCTCGTCGGGCTCGAACGACCAGGCGATGACAGCACCGGCGCGGCCCAACTGGCGCACTAGCAGCGCCCGTACGTGCTGAAAGGCGCTGTAGCGGGTGGCGGCGGGCGTGCCCAGGTCGATGACGAGGGTGCCGTCCACGGTGCCCATCTGGTGCTCGGGCGTCTGCATGGTCATCACGTAGTGATAGCGCCGCTGTTCAGGAAGCCTGGACACGGTTTCACTCCTCACTGAGTTCCGGGGTGGTCAAACGACGTGATGAGCGGGGTGGGCGGCGGCAATCTCCTGCCAGCGGCGGTTCTCCGCGGCGTCCACGTGCTGCACGCGGACCTGGAAGGTGCAGCCGTTGACCGTGCAGCGGTGCAGCGTGCTCTGCGTGGCCTCAGCGACCCGGGACAGCAGCCATAGCGCGGAGGACAGCATCCCCAGAACGCAGGGGATGAGCAGGCCGTACGGCACGCGGTAGGAGTGGAGTCGCACGCCGATCGATACGGCGACCGTGAGCGCGACCACGATGTTCACGGCGTCGATGACCAGACGCCGAGCAGAGTTGTGTGCCATAGGAACTCCCAGTTCAGACAAGGGGTTTTCAGGCGGCGCACTGTTCTTCGCGGGCGGCGCATCGGCCGCACATGCCCAGCGAGGGCGGGATGACGTAACCGGCATCGCGCCGGCACTCGGGGCAGAGGCGGCGGGCGGCGTTGGCCTTGGCCAGCGCCCGCCAGCGGGCCGGCGTCATTGGCCGGACCGGCTTCGCAGCGTCGATGCGGTAGAGGTAGGCGACCAGCGGGCCCCGCCGCCGGCGCGGGCGCTCCAGCTGCGCGGCCACGTCCTGACCACCCGGACGCAGGCCCAGAGCGCGGAGCTGTCGGTAGGTGGCGTAACCGTCCGGGGCCAGATGCCACCGGTAGACAGGGAGACTGGCCATCACCGGCTCGCTATGGCCAGTTGCGCTCCGCCGTCACCGGGGTCGCGATGGTCGGCGTAGCGGGTGGACACCCAGCCGACCGACCAGCCGCACAGCTCCGCGGCCTGCCGCACCGACAGCGCCGCCGCATAGGCGGCGGCCACGATCCGGCGCGCCTCATCCTCGGGCAGCTTGCCCTCGGCGGGCCCGCGGAGAAGCAGCGCGTCGCGTTCACGGGCCAACCGCTCCGCGTGTTCACGCTGTTCACGCTCGGCCTTCTCACGCCGCTCGCGCTGCTCGGTCATGGCCTGCTCACGCGCCTCGCGTTCAAGCCTGGCGGCCTCGTGTTCACGGTGTTCACGCTCTCGTTCACGGCGTTCACCAGCCTCCCGCTCGGCCGCCTCCGCCCGCTCACGGGAGGCGCGCTCCTCACGGGCCCGCCGGTCCTCCCGCTCGGCCTGCTCACGGGCCAACGCAGCCTCGTGCTCGCGCCGTTCACGCTCCACTTGCGCGGCGTGCTCGCGCTCCTCACGGGCCTCCGCACGGGCCTGCTCGGCACGCTCCCGTGCCACCTGCTCGGCATGCTCACGCTCGGCCTGCGCATCGGCTTTCAGCGCAGCCTGTGCCGCGGCCAGAGCACGCCGGTAGGCCAGGCTGGTCTCCGCGGTGACGATCAAAAGCAGCGGCGCCACCGAGTGCACGGCCACGCCGACCAGGTCTTTCCGCAGTGCGGAGTCCCCGACGTTCAGAGCCCACGTCATCAGACCGGTCATCCACCGCAGGGTGATGGGCCAGCGTCCGCCGTGCCCGCCCAGGCGGGCCAGCACGTCATCGAGCTTGACCACGATGACCACCGCCGCATCCACCACCAGCGGGAGGATCGGCGCCGTCCACGCCCATTCCGGGGCCGTGTGGTCGGCCATCAGCGGGGTGACGGTGAGGATCGAATAGAGCATCGCTCCGCACACGATCAACCACGTCCCGCCGGACAGGGCACGCTCTGCTGAACGCGTCTGAACACTGTTCACGCCGCACCCCCCAGCGGCTCCGCGACCGCCCGGTAGATGCGACGGAACCCGTTCGAGGCACGGCTGTAGATGAACGCCTCACACGACCACCGGCAGCCGTACGGCGAGCGTTCACCGCGCGGCCCCCAAACGTGATCGGCCGGATATCCGTGCACCGCGGTGTCGGCATGCGCGTCCTCGCGGGAGGCGTAAATCGTGTGCGGCTCGCCGTAGTGGAACAGGACGGTGAGCGTCTGTCCCTCCACCGGCCCGGCCGCCAGCTCCGTGCGCAGCCGGCGCAGCTCGATCTGATCGAGCAGCATCTGCTGCTCGGCTGCACTCGCCTCCTTCACCGCGTGAGACAGCAGCGCGCCCATCTCGGCGGTGGTTGCCTCTGCCCGCTCGGCGCGGTCGGTGGCGGTGGTCAGTTCCTGCTCGTGCCACTCGGCTGCCGCGGCAGCAGACTCCTTGTCCTGCCGTGCGCGCTGGAACGCGGCGTGCCGGTCGGCCTCCAGCAACGCGAGCCGCTTCGCGGTGACGATGCGGATCATGCGGCGTCACCCTCTCGAACCGCAGCACTGCGGTTGGCGACCTCGGCACGGACGGCCAGAACCTGGTTCGCGGCCCGCCGCAACCGGCGCTCATCAAGCGGTGAAGCCGTCCGGTCCAGCAGCGCGATCTGCACGTCCAGCAACTCCAGCTCGGCAGCGATCAGCGGCGCCTCGTACTCGATGGCGTCCAGCTCCGCATCCGTGGGCTCCATCCACGGCTCGAACGCCGTAACGGCGTCCTGAACAGTGACGATGTGGTTCATGGGTCGTGTCTCCCTAGCAGTAGGTACGGCCCGTACAGCGGCCCCGGTGTTCGAGCACCGGGGCCGCACGCCGTTGAAGTCGGTACATCCGGCTCCCCTCAACCCCGCCCGTACGGGCCCGCCCCGCAGGGCGTCCGGACGGACGGAGGAGGCAACCGGCGCGGCGCTAGCCGCCGCGAAGCGGTCGAAGATGGTGACCGGTCGTCCGCAGCACTCGTACACGCTCACGGACCAAGGGATGTAGCGGCGCCGCCGTGCCGGTCGATCACGGCCGCGCCTATCGCGTTCGTCGTCTCACTGCACCTGCTCCTTCAGATGGCTGGACAGGGGATACGCACTGCAAGGGGGACCTCGTCCCCACACTCCGGCCGTTGCTCGCGGTCACCGGGCCACCTCGCCAGTAGGGCCGAAGCCCCGTTCCCCTGGCCTTTAGCGGGATTGCAGCGTCCCCGCCCTATGCGTTCGTGCAGGTCAAGAAGATGTGCGTGCCAGTTGGAAGCCCTTCCGGGGCGTCTTGCTGGTACGTCACAGCATGTACTAGTACGTGACATCGCGCAAGAGGTTGCGCCAGGAACGTGCTAGGTCGTGCTAGTGGGTACGCTCGAATGCGTGACGATCGCTGAGGACGACCCCAGACAGCCGTACGTACAGGCAGCCGAGACCCTGCGACGTGAGATCAGGGATGGAGTCATCAAGCCCGGCCACAAGGTGGGCTCTGTAAGGGACTTGGCGAGCCGCTTCAACATCTCGCCGACCACCGTGCAAAAGGCGCTCGGTGTCCTTCGCGATGAAGGACTTCTGACGACCACCGGGCGAGGCAACTACGCCCGGGACCCAAAGCGGGTCGCTGAAGCCGGTAAGCCCGGCATCGGTCCGGATCTCTCCGAAGTCCTCCAGCGACTCGAACATGTCACCTCCCAGCTCTCGGAACTTCGCGGCCGGGTCGAGAGTCTGGAAGCGGATCGCCCCGGTCGCGCTTACGAGAACTAGTAGGCCCGATTCTGCGCCGCTTGACAGTGGACAGGGGTTAACAGGCTCTCTGTGTTACCTGTTAACTCCGCACGTCAGTGGCGTTATTGGGCAATCATGGGAGTCTGCTGCACTGCTGACGTTGGGAACGCGATGAAGACCGAGCTGCAAGCCGCGCGTCTTGCTCGTGGGTGGACTCAGGCTGAATTGATGGACGCATTGGAGGACGCTGCCGAGCGACTCGGCATCGAACTTCCCTCGCGCTCCAGTCTCAAGACGCAGGTCTCCATGTTCGAGAACGGGCGCCGGCCGCCCGGACCGGAGTACCAGTCCCTCTTCTGCGAGGTCTATGAAGCGACGCGTCAGCAACTCGGCTTCGAGTTGGAGACCGCACCATCGCAACTTGACGCCCTGCCGAAGTTGCCCCGTCCGCGAGGTCCGGCGCCCGTAGCGTCCCCGGAAGTTCTCGGGTACCTCAAGTCCGTTTTTGTGCGGCATGCGCAGGCTGAGCCGCTTGTAGGGCCGCGATTCCTCGTGCCTGCGGTGCAGAGTCAGGTGCCGCTCATCGAGCAACTGTGCGCGGACGCTGGGGGCTCGGCGAGGGGGGAAATCTTACGCGTCGGCCTGCGGTACGCGGAGTTCCTCGGATGGCTCTACCAGGACTCTGGGGACTCACAAGAGGCGATGCTGTGGACGAATCGGGCCCTCGACTACGCGTACGAACTCGATGATCCGACCCTGAGTGCCTATGTCCTTCATCGGCGCGCCAACATCGCGACGGAGGCCGGACACGCGGGTTACGCCCAAGGTCTCGTCAATGCCGCACTGAACTACTCGGGAAAGATCCCGAGCCAGATCGAAGCCGTCACCCTGCGGGCACGGGCGAATGCTCATGCCGCGCTAGGCAACGCCAACGAGACGGCGCGAGCGCTCGATGAGGCCCGCACCTTCGCGGCCAGGACCCCCGGGGATGACGACGGCCTCGCCCCGTACGTCTCCGTCGCCTACATCGACATGGAGGCGGCCAACTGTGCCATCGCGCTGAACCGCCCGGAGGACGCGGTGAGGACATTGGAGGAGAGCCTCACGCGATGGCCCGCGGAACAGCAGCGAGACAGGGGGCTGTGTCTCGCTCGTCTCGCGACGGCCTACGCGCAGAGTGAGGACCTGGAGGGCGCCGTCAACGCTGCCACGCAAGCCGTGGCCATCGCTCAGGCGACCGGTTCGGCACGGATCTTGGCAGAGTTAACTCGACTGCAAACGCACCTGACACCGTTCCGGAAACTCGTGGAGATTGCGGAACTCAACCGGGTCGTGGGCAGTATGAAGGGGACTTGATCAAACCAGAGGAGAGCTGTGAATCTGCTTCCCGCGATCACAACCACTGACGTCCAGGAACAGGAGCCGCGAGTAGCCGTTCTCCCGATCGGTTCGTACGAGCAGCATGGCGCGTACCTGCCGCTTGTCACGGACACGGCCATCGCGTGCATCATCGCCCGTGAGATTGCCGCCGCCTATCCGGTCCTTCAGCTCCCGCCCGTGACGATCGCGTGCAGCCACGAACACGGCACTTGGCCGGGCACAGTGAGCATCAGCGCGCGGACCCTTCATGCTGTGGTCAACGACATCGCCGCGTCGCTCGAAGCCTCCGGCGTTCGCAAGCTTGTACTCATCAACGCTCATGGCGGCAATTACGTGCTGTCGAACATCGTGCAGGAAGCGAACCTCATCGAGCCGCGGATGACGCTCTTCCCGCAGGGTCGTGAGTGGAACCGGTCTCGCGATCGCGCCGGCCTCGTGTCCGACGCCCACGGTGACATGCACGCGGGGGAGATCGAGACCTCTATCCTGCTTCACTCGGAGCCGAGCCTCGTACGCGTCGGATACGAGACCGCTGACCACGATGGTGGGGAGCGTCCGTTCCTTCTGACTCATGGAATGAAGGCGTACACCGAGAGCGGTGTGATCGGCTTTCCCTCCTACGCGACGGCCGAGAAAGGCAAGGCCGTGCTCGCCAGCCTCGTAGAGGACTTCGCTGAGCACGTCGGGGCGCTCGGAGAGTAGGGGCGCAGACAGATCGCGGTTAGGGCCCTCTCGTGTCCCACGACGGAGACCCCCTTCGTACTGACCGGAACTCGCGCTGCGCTGTGGGCCCATGCGTGGCACGGTCGGTTCCGTCATCAACCACGAGGGGGGCTCTGTGGCGAAGACACCGCGACGCAGCTACAGCAACGCGACGATCGCAGGACTCATGACCTTGGCCAGGGGCGGCTGCTACTGGCCAAGCTGCGGGGTGCCAACTGTACGTATGGTGAATGACGCTCCCCGACTGAACTTGGAGATCGCCCATATTCGGGCATTCGAGGATGGCGGGAAGCGTGCCGACGCAGCGTTGAGCATTGAGGCGCGGAACAGCTTCGCAAACCTGATTCTCCTGTGCCATCCGCATCACACTGAGATCGATGGCACGAGTAGCGATCAATACTCCGTGAAGATCTTGGAGCGCTGGAAGCATGAGCGCGAAAGTGACGGCGTAAGCGCGCTGGCGGGCCTGGGCGACCTGACAGAACAGCGACTGGGCGAAATGATCAGCGAGGCTCAAACCTCCCTCGTGGATCGCATTGAGCCTGCGCTTGACGAGTTCGCGAAGTCCGCGCCGGAACTGGCATCGTTGCTCAGTGTCACGCTCAAAGAGCTTGCAGATCCACGCGTGCACGGATTCGGCCTCTCCGAAGACGAGCTCAGCGCTCTGAGTCGGTCCGCCGACGGTCTGGCCCACCTACAGGACACTGCGTTCATCTTGGCCGGTGCGGCCCGGAGCCTGTCGCACTTGCAGGACAGTACCCAGATGCTCAACGATGCCGTCGATGGCCTGTCGCGGCTCCCTGACGTAGCCGCCGCCGTTCGCCAAACTGCTGCGCGACTAGATCAAGCTGCGAGTGGAGTGACGGACAGCCTCGTAAACCTTCCGGATTACGCCCGACTGATTGACGCGGCGGCTCGCCGAGCGGAGCAGGCGGCGAACAGACTGGAAGGCGGCTATTAGTCGCCAGAAGGCTCGCGGCATCCGGCTCGATTCCCCCAGACGTCCCCCAAGAAGGGAACGATCGGCTATAGCACCAGGTCAGTCGAGGCTGCATTGGCCCGCTGTAAATCTGCCGGCTCAGCCTTCCCAGGTTCGAATCCTGGCGCCGCCACACTTGGGAGAAGCCCCCTCCGGATTCCGGAGGGGGCTTCGTCGTATGCGGGCCCGTTCAGCGCCGCTGTGCGTATCCCTTGCGCAGCGGGCCTCCGACGAGCTCCAGCACCTTCTGCGCCGCGGCCGCCGGCGGGGCCGGATCGGCGTGTTCCGCGACCGTGCGGTGGCCCCCGCGAGGAGCGCCGCGCCGAGTTCGGGGGCCACACGGGCTGCCGAGCCGCCCAGTACGGCGCCCAGGGCGTGCGGGAAGCGCTCCCCGAGCAGACGCAGGGCCCGAGCGGGCGGCGTGTCGTCGTCGGCCGTGTACGGACGGCTGGAGCGGTCCGGGTGTGAGGCGTGATCATCCATGCGGGACGCGTCCACCAGCGGGCCGACGCCCCCGTCCCGCCCTCAGTGACGCCGCCTCCTTGCGCCCCGGCTCCGGTCGCGCCCTCGACGCGTCCTGCGTCAGCACCGCTCTTGTGTGACGCAGGGTGCAGCTTTAGGGTGAACCGCCTTATTGCATACGGGTGTTCGAACCCATGGGGACATGAAGGCCGACGGGCCGCAGGGTCGAGAGGCCGAGGGGGAGGCAGGCATGGAGATCAAGAAGACCGTGATCCGTGAGGAAGAGCGCACCAACCGCAGGCCCGCCGTGATGGAGAAGCGGCCGACCCGCTGAACCCACTCGCTGAACTACCAAGAAGAGGGCGGCATGCGCGTTCAGCTGGTGACCATGCCCTGGCACCCGATCGATCTGCCCTCCCTCCAGGTGGGCCTGCTGCACCAGCTGTTGCGGCAGGCCCGCCCCGGCGACGAGGTCCGCGAGTTCCATGGCTCGCTGCGCTGGGCGGAGTTCCTGCTCGCACGCTCCGAGGGGCGGCTGCGCCCCGGTGACTACGAGGCGATCGGCAGCGACTCGATCTTCCACGGGCTGGGCGACTGGGTCTTCTCCGGTGTGCTGTACGAGGACGAGAACTGGGGCGTCGCGAAGCTCCACGCGTACGCGCGCGAGCGCGCGTTGTGCACCGACACCCTCGACACCGTCTTTGAGATGCGCGTGCACGCCGCTGACTACATCGACCGGTGCGCCGACGAGGTCCTCGCCCACGACCCCGACGTCGTCGGGTTCACCAGCACCTTCATGCAGAACGTGCCCTCGCTCGCCCTCGCCCGTGCGCTCAAGCGCCGCCACCCGCGGCTGACCGTCGTCTTCGGCGGCAGCAACTGCGACGGCCCCATGGGGCACGCCCTGCACCGCAACCACCCCTACGTCGACCACGTGGTACGCGGCGAAGGGGAGTACGCCTTCCCGGCCCTGCTGGCCCATCTGGACGCGGGCACGCCACCCGACGACGTACCGGGCCTGTGCTGGTGGGACGGTTCCCCGGCGCTGCGAGTGTCGCGCGCCAACGCCGAGGCCCGCCGTACGGTGGCGCCCGCCGACATACCCTCGCCCGACTACGACCAGTGGCAGGCGGAGATCGAGGCGTCCCCGGTCATCGAGTACGTCTATCCGAAACTCGTCGTGGAAGGAGCCCGCGGCTGCTGGTGGGGCGAGAAACACCACTGCACCTTCTGCGGCCTCAACGGCACCGCCATGGCTTTCCGGGCCAAACCCGGCGAGCGGCTGTGGAGCGAGATCGACCGGCTGGTGCGCCGCCACCGCATCCTCGACATCGTCACCGTCGACAACATCATCGACATGGCCTACTTCAAGGACTTCCTGCCGCGCGCCGCCGAGAGCGGCTGGGACCTGCGGATGCACTACGAAGTGAAGTCCAACCTCAGCCGGGAACAGATCGCCTTGCTGAGCGCGGCCGGGGCGGTCCTGCTCCAGCCCGGCATCGAGAGCCTCAGCGACCGCGTTCTCGACCTCATGGACAAGGGCGTCACCGGCGCCCGCAACATCCGTACGCTGCGCGAGTTCGACAACCACGCGATCACCTGCACGTGGAACTACCTGTACGGCTTCCCGGGCGAGAGCCCCCAGGACTACACCGCCGTACTCGACCAGATGCCGGCGCTCGTCCACCTCCAGCCGCCCGGCGGCGCCCACCGCATCCAGCTGGAACGGTTCAGCCCGCACTTCACGAACCCGGCCCTCGGCTTCGGCGAGCGCCGCCCCGCCGAGATGTACCACCACGTGTACGAACTCCCCGAGGACGAACTGGCCGACCTCGTCTACCTGTTCGACACCGAGGACGCGGGCATCGGCGGGGACGCCGAGGACCGGCTCCTGCGGGCCGTGGCGCAGTGGCGGGCCGGGCACGCCACCTCGACCCTCGTTATGGAGGCGGCAGGCGAGGACGACAGCGCCCTTCTGGTGCGCGACCGGCGCCACGGCTGGCCCCCGCGCACCTACTGGTTCAACGGCTGGCAGGCGGCCGCCCTGCGCCACCTGGAGGACGGCCGCACCGAGAAGGCCCTCCACCGGAAGCTGACCGCCGACCGGCACGAGGTGGCCGCCGAGGAGCTGGGGGAGTGGATCGCCGAGGCCCTCGCCCAGGGTCTGCTCTTCCGCGACGACCGTACGTACGTGTCCCTGCCGACCCGGACCGTGCCGATCCGCGTCGACCGCGAGACCGGCGCCGTACCCGCGCGGGAGCCCGCATCCGAGGCGGTGGCCGGATGACCTCCCCGAGCGATGGCCGGATGACCGTCCCGAGCAGTGACCGGACGACCGCCCCGCCCGTCGGCGCCAGGTCCGACGCCGCACCCGATGCCCCGCCGGCCTCCCTGCCCGCCACCTTCGCCCACCGCCGCACCGGCATTGGCACCGGCACCGACGTCCACGTGACCGAACCGCTGACCCTGCGGGGGGAGGGCCGCGCCACCACTCAGGCGGTCCAGTTCCTGCGCGAGTGCCTGAGCCACGGGTTGCGTGTTACGTATGACGTCGCACGCTCCGCCGACGGCCCCGGACCTAATACGTATAACGCCGGCCCGGACGCGTACGAACTCCGTGTCCTGCGCCACCTGCCCCCGCCCGCCGAACTCCCCGGTGAGCCGGCCGAGTTGACGGCATGGCGGACCGGACACGCCTACGGGATGCTCTACCACCGCAGAGGCCCCGGCTTCGTGACCGTCATGGACCGCAGGGAGCGCCCCGCCTCCGCCCGGTTCACCCTCGACCACCCCGACCTGCTGGCCGCCTTCGACGCGTTGCACGAGCCCACACCCCTCGACGCCCTCACCCCGGTGCACCGGGAGGCAGCCGAACTGCTGGCGGCCGAGCGGCTCGTGCTGATCGTCGGCGGCTGGGCGGTGGCGCTGCCGCCGCGCCTGCGCCGCTGGCCCGTGCCCTGCACGGGAATCTGACGGTGCCGACAACCGCGACCGACGGCACCGCATTGTGGCGGCACCGGCCGTTCGCCCTGCTGTGCGCGGAGCAGATCGCCAGTTCGCTGGGGCGCCAGATCACGGCGCTCGCCCTGGCGCTGCTGGCGGTGACGGGCCTGGGCGCGGGCCCGTTCGGGGCGGCAGCGGTGCTCGCGCTGACCTATCTGCCCGGCGCTGTGCTCAGCCCACTCGCCGGCGTCCTCGTCGACCGCGTACGACTGCGAAACCTGCTGGTCACGGTCACCGCAGCGCAGGCCGTCGTCGTCGGCTCCGTCCCGCTCGCGGACGCCGCCGGGCGGCTGACCAGCGGGCACCTGTACGTCGTCGCCACCGTCTCCGGCGCCCTGACCTTCACGCTCTCGGTGGCGCTCCAGGCCGCACTGCCCCGCGTCGTCCCGCCCGGACGGCTGCTCGGCGCCAACTCCGCGCTGACCACGGCCCGTACGAGCGGACAGATCGGCGGCCCCGCACTCGGCGGCATCCTGGTCGGGCTCGTCGGTCCCGCCCCGGCCCTGCTCGCCGGGGGCGCGGCCTACGCCGTGGAGGCGCTGCTGGTCCTCGCCCTGCCGACCGCACTGAACGCCCGCGGGAAGCAGGTCGCCGGCTCCCCGCTGGACGCGCTGCGCTCGGGCCTCGCCGTCGTCCGCGCCCAGCCGCGGCTACGCCGCATGGTCCTGTCCGGCGCGGGACTCAACCTCGGCAGCGGCGCCGCCGGCGCCCTCTACGTCTTCTATGCCGCCCGCGAACTAGGTCTGGCAGCGTGGCAGTTGGGCGCGACATACGCCCTACACAGCGCGGCCACGGTCGTGGGCGCGCTCCTCGCCGGCCGGTTCGCCCGCACCGCGGGACTGTGGCGGGCCACCCAGGTGTGCGGCCTCGTGGCGGGCGCCGCGGTGTTCCTGATCCCGGCCGCCTCGCTCGGCCCGGCGTTCGCGCTGCTGCTCGCGTACCAAGTGGCGTACGGGCTCTCCGGCACCGTCTGGATGATCTCCATGACGACGACGCAGCAACAGGTCTCCCCGGGCGACATGCAGGGCCGGGTCGCCGGGCTCGTGCAGGCGGTGCTCCTGGCGACTGTGCCGGTCGGCGCGTTCGCGGGCGGCGCACTGGCCGCCTGGCTCGGCAACGTGCCCGTCCTGCTGGGCTCGGCGACGGTCGCCCTCGCCTCCTCGGCGACGCTCTGGGCGCCGGTACAGGCCGCGACGACGGACCTGGTCGACCCGAAGACCCCCGCAGCGGAGCTCACCGCCGAGCACACCGACGAGCGCGCCCCGACGCCCGCCGCCCGACCGGCCAGGAACCAACCACCACTGCCCGGCCAGGGACCACCACCGCCCACCGCCTGACCGGCCAGGGGGCAGCGGAACCTGACAACCCCCTCAGGAAGGCCTGAGGGGGTTTCGCCGTGTGCCTCCGACGATCACGACGCAGACTTGACCCATGTCGTCCACGTCGTCCACGTCATCCACGTCAGCCACGTCATCCGCGTCATCCATGTCGTCCAGGACATCGTCATCCACATCGACCGTGCCCTCGGCGTCCCGCCGCCGCACCTGCCCCGAGTGCCGGCGCGACATCGCCGTCGTCGGCGGCCGCTTCGCCCGCCACGACCCACCGGGGGCCCGAGCGGCGGGCGAGCTGGTCTCCTGCCCCGGCTCTCGCAGCAGGGCCCAGCTCGGCGCGGTGCAGGACGCGCTCGACGGGTACGCCGTGCCGTACGTGCCCGGGCAACTGCCGCTGTTCTGAAGGACGTTCGGCGGCCTCACCCGGTACGTGCCTCGCCGCCCGCCCTCCTCGCGGAACGCGGATCAGTTCCCGGCGACCGACTTCACGGCCACCGCCACCGGCGCCGAACCAGAGACGAGTTCGAGCGTCAGTCCGGCGGTGGCGGGCGTGTCCACCAGCTCGGCGATGACCGCCGCCACGTCGTCGCGCGGCACCGCTCCGCGCCCGGTCGACGCCTCCAGGCGGACGAGGCCGGTACCCGCGTCGTTCGTCAGGGACCCGGGCCGCAGGATCGTCCAGTCCAGGCCGGTGCGTCGGCGTACGTCGTCGTCGGCCGCGCCCTTGGCCCGCAGATACACGTCGAAGACGTCGTCGCCCTTGTGCGCGGAGTTCGCGCCCATCGACGACACCACGATGTACCGGCGCACCCCGGCCCGCTCCGCCGCGTCCGCGAACAGCACGGCGGCGTCCCGGTCCACGGTGTCCTTACGGGCGGTGCCGCTGCCCGGACCCGCACCCGCCGCGAAGACGGCCGCGCCCGCGCCTCGCAGATGCGCGGCGACCTCCTCCACGGACGCCGACTCCAGATCGCACAGGACCGGCTCCGCACCGGCCGCGCGCAGGTCGTCGCCCTGCTCGGCCTTGCGGATGATCCCCGCTACCTCGTCCCCGCGCGCGGAGAGCACCCGCTCAAGCCGCAGCGCGATCTGACCATGACCCCCAGCAATGACAATGCGCATGCCTTCGACCGTACGCCGGGTACGGAAGGTTCGCCGCGCAACCATGTCGGCGGCGGTGCGCGGCGCATACCCATGAGCCGAACTCCCGCACCGCACGAGCGGCTCCGTCGGGCCTCAGAAGCCCTCGCCGACTCAGCGGGAAGGCCACCCACTCGCCGCGCCCAGCGAGCTGCTACGCCACCCCGCCCTGCCTTCACGGACGCGGCCTCAACCCTGGCCGCCGCCGTACTTGGCGGCCCGCCCCTGACGCGGCAGATCGAGCGCGACCGCCGCCGCCGAGTCGCAGTACTCACGCACCGCGCTGGTCCGCGCCACCACCCGCCCCCGATGCACCACGATCCGGCTGTACGCGAGCGACAGCGCCCCCGCCAGCCGATCGCCCCGCACCGCGAGCAACTCCGCGGGGAAACCCGCCTCCAGGCGCACCTCCGGCAGCCCCAGCGCGGCCCTGGCCGCCGAACTGACCGCGTCGTACGCGTCCTCGGCCCGCATCCCGTACCGCGAGGCCAGCAAGTACGCCGCCTCCAGCGGGTCGCCCCGGCCCACGGGGTTCGACATGTCCCGCAGCGCCCCGCTGCCCGCGGCCACCCGCACCCCGGCCGCCCGCAGCAACCTGACCGGTGCGACACCGCGGCCGTCCACCCCCGAGCAGCCACTCTGCGGCAGGCACACCGCTGTCACCCCGGCCGACGCGAGCCGGTCCACGGCACGCCTGGCCACCTCGCCCTGCACCCGTGCCAGCCCGCCCAGCGGCCCCACGGTGACCCCGGAACGCAACCCGCCCGCGGCCGCCGCGAGCCGGCCGAGCCGCGCCGGATCGGCCCCGTCCGTATGCAGATCCACCGGGCAACCGTGTTCGGCGGCGATCTCGAGCACCGCCTCCACATAGCCCGTCGGATCGGGGTCCAGATCGGGGCAGCCGCCCACCACGGAAGCGCCCATCTTCACCGCGTCCCGCAACATCGCGAGCCCGTTCGAACCGGCGACCCCGGTCAGGAGCCGGGGCATCGCCACCGTCCGCAGATCCGCGAGCCCCACCAGTGAACGCCGCGCCTTCAAGGCGGCTTCCATGGAACCGAGGCCCTCCATGTCGCCGATCCGCACATGGGAGCGCAACGCGGTGGCCCCGTGCCCGAGTTGCAGCAGGGCCGACTCCGTGGCACGACGCTGGACGTCCCCGGCGTCGTAGGAGACGGGCCCGTCGCAGTCCGCGGAGAGGGCGGTGTCGCCGTGTGCGTGCGGTTCGGCGGGGGCGGGCAGCAGGAGGTACCCGGAGAGGTCCACGCGCGCGGTGTGGGCGGTGAGGCTGCCTGCCGTGCCCACCGCCTCGATCCGTCCGCCGCCCAGCCGCACGTCCACGGTCCTGCCGTCGGTGAGCCTGGCACCGCACAGCAGCAGGCCGGAGGCGTCGGGCGCGTCCTCCGGTGAACCGGGGGAGCCGGGGGAGGGGGGCTGCTGAGGCGGGCTGTCGGGCATCGCGCTCCAGAGGGCTCGTCGGGGCTCGTGCTGCGGACAAGATCACGCAGGATGGGACGAGCCTAGGGCGACGGCGAGTGACCTTCGAGGAAGCCGAATTAGTCGTACAGATGAGGTCCGTGGGGCGTGTGTGCCGGGTGCCCGAAACGGATTTGGGCGATCGGCGGGCGACCGTGTAATGTCTTCATCGCTCGCCCCAATAGCTCAGTCGGTAGAGCGTCTCCATGGTAAGGAGAAGGTCTGCGGTTCGATTCCGCATTGGGGCTCTGGTGTGAAGTTCCCTCACCTTCGGGTGAGGGGTCATTGCATCACAGCGGTGTAGCTCAGTCGGTAGAGCAAGCGGCTCATAATCGCTGTGTCACCGGTTCAAGTCCGGTCACCGCTACTGACAGTAGCCGATTGCGGGGTCTGTCCTCGGATCGGCTACTCTTTTATGTGTTGAACTCGTCCCATCCGTTCGTCAAGGAGCACTCACGTGGCTGCCACAGACGTCCGCCCGAAGATCACGCTGGCCTGCGTGGAGTGCAAGGAGCGGAACTACATCACCAAGAAGAACCGGCGTAACGACCCGGACCGACTGGAGATGAAGAAGCACTGCCCGCGTTGCAACGCGCACACCGCGCACCGCGAAACGCGATAAATCAGGCTTGTACTCGAGGCCGTCCCCGTTAGGGGGCGGCCTCGAGTCGTTGACACACCCAGGAGGTGCCGAGTCCATGGCGCTCGACCAGTCCTTCGTGGGGCGGACCTACCCGCCCACTGCCCCGTACGAGGTCGGCCGGGAGAAGCTCCGCGAGTTCGCCGAGGCGGTGGGGGACCCCAACCCCGCCTACGCCGACCCGGAGGCCGCCCGACAGCTCGGCCACCCCGATGTGATCGCGCCGCCCACCTTCGTGTTCGCGATCACCTTCAAGGCCGCCGGTGACGTCATCCACGACCCTGAGCTGGGGCTCGACTACAGCCGGGTCGTGCACGGCGACCAGAAGTTCGCCTACACGCGTCCCGTGTGCGCGGGCGACAGGTTGACCGTCACGTCGACGATCGAGGGCATCAAATCCCTCGCGGGCAACGACATCATCGACGTCCGCGGTGAGGTCCACGACGAGGCGGGCGAGCACGTCGTCACCGCCTGGACCAAGCTCGTCTCGCGCGCCGCAGAGGAGGCCTGACCATGGCGACGACCATCAAGTACGCGGAGGTCGAGGTCGGCACCGAGCTGCCGGCGCAGACGTTCCCCGTGACCCGCGCCACCCTCGTGCAGTACGCGGGCGCCTCCGGTGACTTCAACCCGATCCACTGGAACGAGAAGTTCGCGGTCGAGGTCGGCCTCCCGGACGTGATCGCGCACGGCATGTTCACCATGGCCGAAGCGATCCGCGTCGTCACCGACTGGACCGGCGACCCGGCCGCCGTCGTCGAGTACGGCGTGCGCTTCACCAAGCCGGTCATCGTCCCGAACGACGACAAGGGCGCCGAGATCGTGGTCAGCGCCAAGGTCGCGGCCAAGCTCGACGACCACCGCGTACGGGTCGATCTGATCGCCATGAGCGCGGGGCAGAAGGTGCTCGGGATGTCGCGGGCGGTCGTGCAGCTCGCCTGAAAAAGGCACCTGGGCCGGTCGGCTGAGCGAGTTCGACCGCTTGTATGTAGCTGAGAGTAAGGGACGTCCTCCTGGAGGGCGTCCCTTACTTGTGCCCTTGGACACAGTGAGGCCCGCGCGGCAAGGGGTTGACTTGGTTAGTGATAGGCCACTAACTTACTCGCATGGTCAGGATGAGTGCGGAGGAGCGGCGCGAGAGCGTCATTCGCGCGGCGATGATCGAATTCGCCCGCGGTGGCTACAAGGGGACGTCCACCGAGGCGATCGCCAAGCGCGTCGGTGTCTCGCAGCCGTATCTCTTCCGGCTCTTCCCGGGCAAGGAGGCCATCTTCCTCGCCGCGGCCCGCCGTTGCTGCGAGCGGACCAACGAGGTGTTTCAGAACGCGTCGGAGGGGCTCAAGGGCGAGGAAGCCCTGCATGCGATGGGGGCGGCGTACCAGGCGCTCATCGCCGACGACCCGGACGTACTGCTCATGCAGATGCAGATGTACGTCGCCGTGGCCTCCGCCGAGGCAGGCGGGGACCGGGAGTTCGGCACCACGCTCCGGGCCGGCTGGATGGAGATGTACGACACGGTCCAGCTGGCGCTGGGCCCGGACCGTGGGGACACCACGCAGTTCCTCGCCTACGGGATGCTGGTCAATGTCCTGCTGTCCCTGGGTTTCCAGCCCGATCACCGGGTCTGGACCGGCTTCTACGAGTCGGCACAGCCTCAGCGGCCCGAGCAGTCCGAGTAGCCCCAATCCAAGAGGTGACCGCGGCGGTCGTGAACGGCCGCGGTGACCATCGGCAGTTCCAGCAGTTCCAGCAGTTCCAGCAGTTCCGGCAGTGAGAACGGCAGTACGGCGTAGGTGTGTCACGGGGGTGCGCATTTCTGTCCCCGCGAAAGTTAGTCATCAATAACTAACCAAGGGATCTCGGGAGAAGCGATGTCACAGCCGACAGCGACACCACAGCGCGGGGAAGCCGTCTGGGCCCTCGTCATCACCAGCGTCGCCGGGTTCATGGCGGCCCTCGACAACCTCGTCGTCACCACGGCCCTGCCGTCCATCCGCAAGGATCTCGGCGGCGCCCTCGACGACCTGGAATGGACCGTCAGCGCCTACACGCTCACCTTCGCCGTACTGCTGATGTTCGGCGCCGCGCTGGGGGACCGGTTCGGGCGCAGGCGGCTCTTCCTGGTCGGGCTGACCGTGTTCACCGGCGCCTCCGCCGCCGCGGCCCTGGCACCCGGCATCGAATCGCTGATCGCGGCCCGCGCGGTCCAGGGCGTCGGCGCGGCGATCATGATGCCGCTGACGCTGACCCTGCTGACCGCGGCCGTCCCGGCGGCCAAGCGGGGCATGGCGTACGGCATCTGGGGCGCGGTCAACGGGCTCGCCGTCGCCTCCGGGCCGCTCATCGGCGGCAGCCTCACCGAGCACATCTCCTGGCACTGGATCTTCTGGCTGAACGTCCCGCTGGGCCTGGCCCTGCTGCCGCTCGCCCGGCTGCGCCTGAAGGAGTCCTACGGCTCCGGCGCCCGCCTCGACATCGTGGGCACCCTGCTCGCCAGCGGCGGCCTCTTCGGCATCGTGTACGCCCTGGTGCGGGCGCCCATGGACGGGTGGTCCAGCCCGGTCGTCCTGCTCGGCCTCTTCGCGGGCTTCGCGCTGCTCGCCGGGTTCGTCCACCACGGCATCCACAACAAGAACCCCATGCTTCCCATGCGGCTCTTCCGTTCCCCCGCCTTCTCCGGGATCAACGCCGCGAGCCTGCTGATGTTCCTCGGTATGTTCGGCTCGATCTTCCTGCTCAGCCAGTTCATGCAGGGCGTCCTCGGCTACTCGCCGACCGAGGCGGGCCTCAGGATGCTGCCGTGGACCGGCATGCCGATGCTGGTCGCGCCGATCGCCGGATACCTCTCCGACCGGATCGGCGGCCGCCCGGTCGTCGCCACCGGCCTCTTCCTGCAGGCCGTCGGGCTCGCCTACTACGCCATGACGATCGCGGTCGACGTCTCGTACACTGCCCAGCTGCCCGCCCTGATCATCAGCGGCATAGGGATGTCCCTGTACTTCGCCCCGGCCTCCAACCTGGTCATGTCCAGCGTCCTGCCGCACGAGCAGGGCATCGCCTCCGGCTCCAACAACGCCCTGCGGGAGGTCGGGGGCGCGCTCGGCATCGCGGTCATGTCGTCGATCTTCTCGGCCAACGGCGGCTACGACACCGGGCAGCACTTCGTGAGCGGCATCGAGCCGGCCCTGTGGGTGGGTTCCGCGGCAGTGGCCCTGGCCGGCGTCGCCACCCTGTTCATCCCGCGGCGGCGGCCCACGACGGACCCGGTGGCGGACACCCGCCTCGCCCCCGCCCTGGAAAACGCCTGACGCCCGCCCCGAGAACGGCCCCGCCCGAGCGGCGGGGCCGTTCTCGTACCCTGGTGCGCGTGCAGGAACTCCACGACGCCCCCCTCGCCCCCCTGACCACCTTCCGGCTCGGCGGCCCCGCCACCCGGCTGCTCACCGCGACGAGCGACGCCGAGGGGATCGAAGCCGTACGCGAGGCCGACGCCGCCGGAACCCCGCTGCTGATCATCGGCGGCGGCAGCAACCTCGTCATCGGCGACCAGGGCTTCGAAGGCACCGCCCTGCGCATCGCCACCAAGGGCTTCGAACTCGACGGCACGAAGCTGGAACTGGCGGCCGGTGAGGTGTGGACCGACGCCGTGGAGCGCACCGTCGACGCGGGCCTCGCCGGCGTCGAGTGCCTCGCCGGGATCCCCGGCTCCGCGGGCGCGACGCCGATCCAGAACGTGGGGGCGTACGGCCAGGAGGTCTCCGCCACGATCACCGAGGTGGTCGCCTACGACCGCACGGCGGGCGAGACGGTCACGCTCCCGAACGCCGAGTGCGCCTTCTCGTACCGCCACAGCCGTTTCAAGGCCGAACCCGATCGCTACGTAGTGCTGCGGGTGCGCTTCGAACTGGAGGACGCGGGCGGACTGAGCGCCCCGATCAAGTACCCCGAGACCGCCCGCACCCTCGGCGTGGAGGCCGGCGACCGGGTGGCCGCCGCGACCGCGCGCGAGACCGTACTGAAGCTGCGCGCGGGCAAGGGCATGGTGCTCGACCCGGAGGACCACGACACCTGGTCGGCCGGTTCGTTCTTCACCAACCCGATCCTCACCGATGCGCAGTTCGCCGCCTTCCACGCGCGCGTGGCCGAGCGTCTGGGCGCTGACGTGAAGGCACCCGCGTTCCCGGCGGGCGAGGGGCTGACCAAGACCTCGGCGGCCTGGCTCATCGACAAGGCGGGCTTCACCAAGGGGTACGGCTCCGGCCCGGCCCGCATCTCCACGAAGCACACCCTCGCCCTCACCAACCGCGGTGACGCCACCACCGAGGACCTCCTCACCCTGGCCCGGGAGGTCGTGGCAGGGGTCCGCGAGGCGTTCGGGGTGACGCTGGTCAATGAGCCGGTGACCGTCGGCGTACGCCTCTGAGCTGCAATTCTTCGTTGACCCGAGGGGTCTTCACCCCTGATGGTGGCGGCGTCGAGACGATCGACACGCCCTAGGGGTGGGGCGACACGCCCTAGGGGTGGGGGCCACACATCAGGCTCGGGCCAGCCACTCCCCGATGCCGCTCAGCAGCTTCTCCTTGATGTCCACCGGGGCGGCCGAACCGCGTACCGACTGCCGGGCCAGCTCGGCCAGTTCGGCGTCGGAGAAGTCGTGGTGGCGGCGGGCGATGTCGTACTGGGCGGCCAGGCGCGAGCCGAACAACAGCGGGTCGTCGGCGCCCAGCGCCATCGGCACCCCGGCCTCGAAGAGCGTGCGCAGCGGCACGTCCTCGGGCTTCTCGTAGACGCCGAGCGCCACGTTCGACGCCGGGCACACCTCGCACGTCACGCCGCGGTCCGCGAGCCGCTTCAGCAGCCGCGGGTCCTCGGCGGCCCGCACGCCGTGCCCGATCCGGGTGGCGTCCAGGTCGTCGAGGCAGTCCCGCACGGACGCCGGACCGGTCAGCTCACCGCCGTGCGGCGCGGACAACAGCCCACCCTCGCGCGCGATGTGGAAGGCCCGGTCGAAGTCGCGCGCCATCCCGCGCCGCTCGTCGTTGGAGAGCCCGAAGCCGACGATGCCCCGGTCCGCGTACCGCACCGCGAGCCGCGCCAGCGTGCGGGCGTCCAGCGGGTGCTTCATGCGGTTGGCGGCGACGAGCACGCGCATCCCGAGCCCGGTCTCCCGCGAGGCCCTGTCGACGGCGTCGAGGATGACCTCCATGGCCGCGATCAGACCGCCGAGCCGGGGCGCGTATGACGTCGGATCGACCTGGATCTCCAGCCAGCCGGAGCCGTCCGCGATGTCCTCCTCCGCGGCTTCCCGGACGAGTCGCTGGATGTCCTCGGGGGCCCGCAGGCAGGAACGCGCCGCATCGTAGAGCCGCTGGAACCGGAACCAGCCGCGCTCGTCCGTCGCCCGGAGCTTCGGGGGTTCCGCGCCGGTCAGCGCCTCGGGCAGCCGTACGCCGTACTTGTCGGCCAGCTCCAGCAAGGTCGTCGGCCGCATCGAGCCGGTGAAATGCAGATGCAGATGGGCCTTCGGCAACTGCCGTACATCACGAGGTACACGCTCCATCCCAAGATCCTGCCGTACACACCTGTAGTACCGGTAGCGCCTTTCCCCCTTCGGGGTCCCCTCCGAACGAAGAAACGGGCCGCTTCTTTGAAAGAAGCGGCCCGTTCAGCAACGGCGTACGGGTCAGTCCTGCGCCTCGGCCAGCAGCTTCTGGATACGGGAGACACCCTCGACGAGGTCCTCGTCGCCCAGCGCGTAGGAGAGCCGCAGATAGCCCGGCGTGCCGAAGGCCTCGCCCGGAACCACCGCGACCTCGGCCTCCTCCAGGATGAGCGCCGCCAGCTCGACGGAGTCCTGCGGGCGCTTGCCGCGGATCTCCTTGCCGAGCAGCCCCTTCACGGACGGGTACGCGTAGAAGGCGCCCTCGGGCTCCGGGCAGAGGACGCCGTCGATCTCGTTGAGCATCCGCACGATCGTCTGGCGACGCCGGTCGAAGGCCTCGCGCATCTTCTCCACGGCGGTCAGATCACCGGACACGGCGGCGAGCGCGGCTGCCTGCGCCACGTTGGAGACGTTCGAAGTGGCGTGCGACTGGAGGTTCGTCGCCGCCTTCACGACGTCCTTCGGGCCGACGATCCAGCCCACGCGCCAGCCGGTCATCGCGTACGTCTTGGCGACGCCGTTGACCACGATGCACTTGTCGCGCAGCTCGGGAAGGATCGCGGGCAGCGACGTGAACTTCGCGTCCCCGTAGACGAGGTGCTCGTAGATCTCGTCCGTCATGACCCACAGGCCGTGCTCCACGGCCCACCGGCCGATGGCCTCCGCGTCGGCCTCGCTGTACACGGCGCCCGTCGGGTTCGACGGCGAGACGAAGAGCACGACCTTCGTGCGCTCGGTGCGCGCGGCCTCCAGCTGCTCGACGGAGACGCGGTACCCGGTCGTCTCGTCGGCCACGACCTCCACCGGCACACCGCCCGCGAGACGGATCGACTCCGGGTACGTGGTCCAGTACGGCGCCGGAACGATGACCTCGTCGCCCGGGTCGAGGATCGCGGCGAACGCCTCGTAGATGGCCTGCTTGCCGCCGTTCGTCACCAGGATCTGCGAGGCGTCGACCTCGTAGCCGGAGTCGCGCAGCGTCTTCGCGGCGATCGCGGCCTTCAGCTCGGGCAGGCCGCCGGCCGGCGTGTAGCGGTGGAACTTCGGGTTCTTGCACGCCTCGATGGCCGCCTCGACGACATAGTCGGGCGTCGGGAAGTCGGGTTCACCGGCGCCGAAGCCGATCACCGGACGCCCGGCGGCCTTGAGGGCCTTGGCCTTGGCGTCGACGGCGAGGGTCGCGGATTCGGAGATGGAACCGACGCGAGCCGACACCCGGCGCTCGGTAGGGGAGGAACCAGCGGACGGAGAAGGAGTTGCAGCGCTCATAACCCCATCGTTCCAGACCGGAAACCCGCCCGGCACACGGGTTTCGAAGACCATGGGATCTCCTCTTGATCCACTGACGTTCCGTATCTGTTCGACGGAGGGCTCAGGAGCACGTACACTCACTGCTCGTTGGCCTTCACCGGCCGCACCTTCCCAGCGCACTCCGTGCCACCGGGCGGATGCGGTACGTTGGGGAAAACAAAGGGTCGTAGCTCAATTGGTAGAGCACTGGTCTCCAAAACCAGCGGTTGGGGGTTCAAGTCCCTCCGGCCCTGCTCACACTCCTTCGCCAGGATGTGTGCGGATTGTACGTACTGCATTGCACCGCCGTGCGGCTCAACCGGGCGCGGCACGGCCACGACCCGGAATCAGGTGAGGACGCGTGACGGACGCCGTGGGCTCCATCGACATGCCTGATGCCCAGGATGAGGCGCCGGAGTCCAAGAAGAAGGCCCGTAAGGGCGGCAAGCGCGGCAAGAAGGGCCCCTTCGGCCGCCTCGCTCTCTTCTACCGCCAGATCGTCGCGGAGCTCCGCAAGGTCGTCTGGCCGACTCGTAACCAGCTCACCACGTACACCACAGTGGTGATTGTGTTCGTCGTCATCATGATCGGCCTGGTGACCGTGATTGACTATGGCTTCAACCATCTCGTCAAGTACGTCTTCGGCTGAGCCGACAGCGGAGGGCGCCGGGAGCGGCGCCCCTTTCGCATGTTCCACCCCTATGTATCCAGGAAGAAGCAGCCACAGTGTCTGACCCGAACCTGAACGAGGCGATCGAGCCCGTCGAGTCCGTTGAGGACGAGCTCGACATCGTCGAGGCGGCGGACGCCGAGGAGCCGGACCAGGCCGAGGCTGCCGACATCGCCGCGGGCGAGCCCGCCGAGGAAGCGGCCGTCGAGGTCGAGACCGGCGACGAGAACGCCGAGATCGCCGACGAGACCGACGCCGAAGAGGCCGACGCCGTCGAGGCTGACACCGAGGCCACCGCGGACGACGCCGAGGTCACCGACGACGCCGACCAGGCCACCGACGACGCTGACGAGGCCGAGGCCGAGGACGTCGTCGAGGAGCCGGTCGACCCGGTCACCGCCCTCCGTGACGAGCTGCGCGGCCTGCCCGGCGAGTGGTACGTGATCCACACCTACGCGGGTTACGAGAAGCGCGTGAAGGCCAACCTCGAACAGCGTGCCGTCTCGCTGAACGTCGAGGAGTTCATCTACCAGGCCGAGGTTCCCGAAGAGGAAATCGTCCAGATCAAGAACGGCGAGCGCAAGAACGTCCGGCAGAACAAGCTGCCCGGTTACGTTCTCGTCCGCATGGATCTGACGAACGAGTCCTGGGGCGTCGTCCGCAACACCCCCGGCGTCACCGGCTTCGTGGGCAACGCCTACGACCCGTACCCGCTGACCCTGGACGAGATCGTCAAGATGCTCGCCCCGGAGGCCGAGGAGAAGGCCGCCCGTGAGGCCGCCGAGGCCGAGGGCAAGCCCGCTCCGTCCCGCAAGGTCGAGGTCCAGGTCCTGGACTTCGAGGTCGGCGACTCGGTCACCGTCACCGACGGCCCGTTCGCGACGCTGCAGGCCACGATCAACGAGATCAACGCCGACTCGAAGAAGGTCAAGGGCCTCGTCGAGATCTTCGGCCGCGAGACTCCGGTCGAGCTCAGCTTCGACCAGATCCAGAAGAACTAGTACCGACCAGCACCTTCTGGACACACGCTTCCGAACAGGTCAGATGGGCTCCCAAAAGCCTGTCTGACCTGCTCGGTTTTTAGCTGCGCATGGATACCCGTTATCTTTGTGCGGTATGCCTCCATCCGGATGATCCGGACGATCATTCACCAGGATGGTGGCTGAACACTCTCACTAAGACCCGGAGAGAGAGCACATGCCTCCCAAGAAGAAGAAGGTCACGGGGCTCATCAAGCTCCAGATCCAGGCCGGCGCTGCCAACCCGGCCCCGCCGGTCGGCCCCGCGCTGGGCCAGCACGGCGTCAACATCATGGAGTTCTGCAAGGCCTACAACGCCGCGACCGAGTCGCAGCGCGGCTGGGTCATCCCGGTGGAGATCACGGTCTACGAGGACCGCTCCTTCACCTTCATCACCAAGACCCCGCCGGCCGCGAAGATGATCCTCAAGGCCGCTGGTGTCGAGAAGGGCTCCGGCGAGCCCCACAAGACCAAGGTCGCGAAGATCACCGACGCGCAGGTCCGTGAGATCGCCACGACGAAGATGCCCGACCTCAACGCCAACGACCTGGACGCCGCGTCCAAGATCATCGCTGGCACCGCCCGCTCCATGGGCATCACGGTCGAGGGCTGACCTCACCCCCGTAGGCAACACCGTGGAAGGGCCTGCTCGGCCCGCACCACGACTCCTCTAGAACTCAGGAGCAGTAAGTGAGCAAGCGCAGCAAGACTCTCCGCGCTGCGGACGCCAAGATCGACGCGGACAAGCTCTACGCCCCGCTCGAGGCCGTTCGTCTCGCCAAGGAGACCTCCACGTCGAAGTTCGACGGCACCGTCGAGGTCGCCTTCCGCCTGGGCGTTGACCCGCGCAAGGCCGACCAGATGGTCCGTGGCACCGTGAACCTCCCGCACGGCACCGGCAAGACCGCCCGGGTCCTGGTCTTCGCGACCGGTGACCGTGCTGCGGCCGCGGAAGCCGCGGGCGCCGACATCGTCGGCTCCGACGAACTGATCGCGGAGATCGCCAAGGGCAACCGCCTGAACGAGTTCGACGCCGTCGTCGCCACCCCGGACCTCATGGGCAAGGTCGGCCGCCTCGGCCGCGTGCTCGGCCCCCGTGGTCTCATGCCGAACCCGAAGACCGGCACCGTGACGCCGGACGTGGTCAAGGCCGTGAACGAGATCAAGGGCGGCAAGATCGAGTTCCGCGTCGACAAGCACTCGAACCTGCACTTCATCATCGGCAAGGCGTCCTTCGACGACACCCAGCTGGTGGAGAACTACGGCGCGGCCCTGGAGGAGATCCTCCGTCTGAAGCCGTCCGCCGCCAAGGGTCGCTACATCAAGAAGGCCGCGATCAGCACCACGATCGGCCCCGGCGTTCCGGTTGACCCCAACCGCACCCGCAACCTCCTCACCGAGGAGGACCCGGCAGCTGTCTGACCGGGCGGTTGAGCTGCACAAGCTCACCTGAAGTCGGCGACGGGCCCCGCACCTTCCCAGGTGCGGGGCCCGTTCCTCATTTCCGCTCCGTACGGGCTCGGCCCTGCGCTAGCGTCGCCGTGACCGACCGGGGGAGCGGATGGCGACAGTGGCGTACGTACGACAGATCCTGGGCGTGACGGCGGCGTGCGCGCTGCTCGCGGCCTGTGGCGGACAGCCGACCAGGGACCAGGGCGCCGTCGACGCGCTGCGCACCGCCCAGCGGAGGGTCGACGCGGCGGGGTCGGCGCGCGTCGAGGCGACGATGGACACCGGCGACCGGCTCGCCTCGACCAGCGCGGGCACGCTCAGCTGGTCCGACGGCGTCGAGGGCACGCTCGCCGTCCGGATCACCGGCGGTGAACTGGCGGCGTCCACCCGCAGACTGGGCGGCGACCCGTCCCAGACGCGCTTTCTGCCGGACGCCTACTACACCCGGATGTCCGACGTCTTCGCCGCGGGCCAGGGCGGCCGGCACTGGATCCGCCACCCGTACGACCCCGGCAGCGACCTCACCCCGGGCGACTGCCTGAAGGCGCTCGCCGCCGCGAAGGACGTGCGCAGGGTGGGCGAGGAGACCGTGCGGGGCGCCCGCGCCGGCCACTACCGGGGCACGTCCGGCGGGCAGCGCATCGACGTCTGGATCGACGCCCGCCACCTTCTGGTGCGACGCACCCAGCGCGCGGGCGACTTCACGAGCACCGTGCACTACCGCGACTACGGGGCGTCCGCCACCGCCGAGCGCCCGCCCGCGCACGACATCATCGACTTCGAGGACGTGACGAGCGAGGGGTAATGCCCGGGCCGTTGTCGGGGCCGTCGGTTATCGTGCGATCAGTACAGGTGTTCCTAGGGGTGGGATTGAGATGACTGTTGTCGTACGACGTGTGCTCGGCGCTGCTGCCGCGACCGCACTGCTGTGTACCGGGGCCGTGGCCTGCGGAGGCGAATCGGACAAGGCCGGGGAGCCGGCGCCCCAGTCCCGTTCGCAGATGACGAAGGCGCTGACGGCCGCGTACAAGAAGACCGCCGAGGCCAAGTCCGCCAAGGTCGAGATGGTCATGAAGACGCCCGCCGCGCTCGGTGGCGGCGGCACCATGAAGATGTCCGGCACGATGGGCTGGGACCCGACCGTCATGGATATGACGATGACCGGCTCCGCGCTCACCGCCGCCGATCCGGACGCCCCGAAGAACGTCCGCATGGTCTGGCAGGACAATGCGATGTACATGGACATGGGCGCGGCCGCCGCCAAGGAGATGGACGGCAAGCGCTGGATGAAGATGGACCTGGGCGCCATGGCGAAGCAGTCCGGCGACGAGAAGCTCACGCGCCAGATGACCGGCAGCCTGGACAGCATGAACCAGGACCCGGCGCAGCAGATCGCGCTGCTCCTCGACTCGCCGAACCTCAAGCACGTCGGCTCCGCCGAGGTCGACGGCGCGCGGACCCAGCACTACAAGGGCAAGCTGACGGTCGACGAGATGATGGCGAAGAACGACTCGCTGCGGCTCCTCAGCGCGTCCGAGCGCAGCCAGCTGCTGAAGAACGTCAAGAAGGCCGGCATCAAGGACTACGACACCGAGCTGTGGGTCAACGAGGACGACCTGCCGGTCCGGATGGACGTCACCATGGACAGCTCCCAGGGCGCCGTCGACATGTCGATGAAGTACTCGGAGTACGGGTCCGCGGTGAAGGTCGAGACGCCGCCCGCAGGCCAGACCTTCGACTTCATGGAGATGCTGAAGGAGATCGGTGCGGCGGCCGGGTCCGGCACCGGCTCGGACGCGACCGATTCCGGTCTGGACAGCGGCGTCTGAGCGGATTTGCCTGACGTCGCTCCCTTCACGTAACCTTCCACAGAAGCCAAAGACCGCTGGTCGTTGCCGTGCCCTCGTCAGGGAGTGCGGTGGCCGAAGGATCCGCTGAATTTGCGGACGACCCGCGCAGGTGTCCGTGGAAGTGCTCCCGGTTCCGTATGGAATCCGGTCGAGCTCACGCCCCGTGCGCCTGCGCCGGGGCGTTTCGTTTTCCCAGCCTCCTTTTGAGCGGTCCTCATCACCCGGAAGGAGGCCGACGCTCTATGCCGACGCCCGACAAGGCTGCCGCGGTAGCCGAGCTCACGGACAAGTTCCGCAGCTCGAACGCCGCCGTGCTGACCGAGTACCGGGGTCTCACCGTGGCCCAGCTCAAGCAGCTGCGCCGTTCCCTCGGTGAGAACTCCGAGTACGCCGTGGTGAAGAACACGCTGACCAAGATCGCGGCCAACGAGGCCGGGATCGACACGCTGGACGACCTTTTCACGGGTCCGACGGCGGTTGCCTTCGTCACCGGTGACCCGGTGGTGTCGGCGAAGGGTCTTCGTGACTTCGCCAAGGACAACCCCAACCTCGTCATCAAGGGCGGTGTCCTTGACGGCAAGGCGCTGTCCGCCGACGAGATCAAGAAGCTCGCGGACCTCGAGTCCCGCGAGGTTCTGCTCAGCAAGCTGGCCGGTGCCTTCAAGGGTAAGCAGACGCAGACTGCTCAGCTCTTCCAGGCGCTGCCCTCGAAGTTCGTCCGCACCGCGGAGGCGCTTCGTGCCAAGCAGGCCGAGCAGGGCGGTGCCGAGTAACTCGGCTCGCGTCATGACCCTCGCCGCATAGGCGAAAGGTCGTAGCGGGCCGTCCGTACGCCCGCCTCACATGTACATCGGCACCAGCCGAATTAGTGGAAGGATCGCCCATCATGGCGAAGCTCAGCCAGGAAGACCTGCTCGCCCAGTTCGAGGAGATGACCCTCATCGAGCTCTCCGAGTTCGTGAAGGCCTTCGAGGAGAAGTTCGACGTCACCGCCGCCGCGGCCGTCGCCGTCGCCGGCCCCGCGGGCCCGGGCGCCCCGGCCGAGGCCGCCGAGGAGCAGGACGAGTTCGACGTCATCCTCACGGGTGCCGGCGAGAAGAAGATCCAGGTCATCAAGGTCGTGCGTGAGCTGACCTCGCTGGGCCTGAAGGAGGCCAAGGACCTCGTCGACGGCACCCCGAAGCCCGTCCTCGAGAAGGTCGCCAAGGAGGCCGCCGAGAAGGCTGCCGAGTCCCTCAAGGCCGCCGGCGCCTCCGTCGAGGTCAAGTGACTTCGCGAGTCTGCTGACTCCCGCTCGGTGAAACAGCCTCTCCGGGGGCTGTAACGCCGACGCGCCGAAGGGCGATCACCCAACTGGGTGGTCGCCCTTCGGCGTTCACTGGCTCGCGCCCCGAGGGTGCCTTGCACTGTCGGTCGCGCGGAGTATGGTGATCTTCGTTGTGCCCAGGCCCTCCTGTTCGGCCAGGAGAGGGCCTTGACGAACCGCACGTAGCGCGCAATTCTCAGGACGCGTCGTCACATCGATCCGGATCCGAGGCATGGATCGGCGACGAAGAGGGCAGTAAAGAGGTGCGCTCAGCGCACAAGGCATGCCGCAAACGGTGAACGGTTGAGAACAACGAGGGTGTCAAGAAACCCGCACTGGACATCAGTGAGCCTTCTGGCTACACTGTCCCTTTGCGCTGCCTGTTAGCTGCTCCCTGCCCGTCACCAGGGGCATGCCCTCGCTTGAGCACAGTGGACTGAATCAGCCCTGACCTGGCCCTACGGCCAAGCCGGGGGAGGCTCTGTCCCTCTGCCTCGCCGGGGACCGGTACGCGCGTAGTGAGTCCGAGCCCTCGGAAGGACCCCCTCTTGGCCGCCTCGCGCAACGCCTCGACCGCGAATACGAACAACGGCGCCAGCACCGCCCCGCTGCGCATCTCCTTTGCAAAGATCAAGGAGCCCCTCGAGGTTCCGAACCTTCTTGCGCTGCAGACCGAAAGCTTCGACTGGCTGCTCGGCAATGACGCGTGGAAGGCTCGTGTCGAGGCGGCTCTCGAAAGCGGACAGAACGTCCCCACCAAGTCAGGTCTGGAGGAGATCTTCGAGGAGATCTCCCCGATCGAGGACTTCTCCGGGTCGATGTCTCTGACCTTCCGCGACCACCGCTTCGAGCCTCCCAAGAACTCGATCGACGAGTGCAAGGAGCGCGACTTCACGTTCGCCGCCCCGCTCTTCGTCACCGCCGAGTTCACCAACAACGAGACCGGCGAGATCAAGTCCCAGACGGTCTTCATGGGCGACTTCCCGCTCATGACCAACAAGGGCACCTTCGTCATCAACGGCACCGAGCGTGTCGTGGTGTCGCAGCTGGTCCGTTCGCCGGGTGTCTACTTCGACTCCTCCATCGACAAGACGTCCGACAAGGACATCTTCTCGGCCAAGGTCATCCCCTCGCGTGGTGCCTGGCTGGAGATGGAGATCGACAAGCGCGACATGGTCGGTGTGCGCATCGACCGCAAGCGCAAGCAGTCCGTCACCGTCCTGCTCAAGGCTCTCGGTTGGACGACCGAGCAGATCCTGGAGGAGTTCGGCGAGTACGAGTCCATGCGCGCCACCCTGGAGAAGGACCACACCCAGGGCCAGGACGACGCGCTGCTCGACATCTACCGCAAGCTCCGCCCGGGCGAGCCGCCCACGCGCGAGGCCGCTCAGACGCTGCTCGAGAACCTCTACTTCAACCCGAAGCGCTACGACCTCGCGAAGGTCGGCCGCTACAAGGTGAACAAGAAGCTCGGCGCGGACGAGCCGCTGGACGCCGGTGTGCTCACCACCGACGACATCATCGCCACGATCAAGTACCTGGTGAAGCTGCACGCCGGTGAGGTGGAGACGGTCGGCGAGTCCGGTCGTTCGATCATCGTCGAGACCGACGACATCGACCACTTCGGCAACCGCCGTATCCGTAACGTCGGCGAGCTCATCCAGAACCAGGTCCGTACGGGTCTCGCCCGTATGGAGCGCGTCGTGCGTGAGCGCATGACGACCCAGGACGTCGAGGCGATCACGCCGCAGACCCTGATCAACATTCGCCCGGTCGTGGCGTCGATCAAGGAGTTCTTCGGTACGTCGCAGCTGTCCCAGTTCATGGACCAGAACAACCCGCTCTCGGGCCTGACGCACAAGCGTCGTCTCAACGCCCTGGGCCCGGGTGGTCTCTCCCGTGAGCGGGCCGGCTTCGAGGTCCGTGACGTTCACCCGTCGCACTACGGCCGCATGTGCCCGATCGAGACGCCCGAAGGCCCGAACATCGGTCTGATCGGTTCGCTCGCCTCGTACGGCCGGATCAACGCGTTCGGCTTCATCGAGACGCCGTACCGCAAGGTCACCGCGGGTGTCGTCGGCGACGAGGTGGACTACCTCACCGCCGACGAAGAGGACCGGTTCGTCATCGCCCAGGCCAACGCGCCGCTGAGCGACGAGTTCCGCTTCGAGGAGGCCCGCGTCCTGGTCCGCCGTCGTGGCGGAGAGGTCGACTACGTCCCCGGGGACGACGTCGACTACATGGACGTCTCGCCGCGCCAGATGGTGTCGGTCGCGACCGCCATGATCCCGTTCCTCGAGCACGACGACGCCAACCGTGCCCTCATGGGCGCGAACATGATGCGTCAGGCCGTCCCGCTCATCAAGAGCGAGGCGCCGCTCGTCGGCACCGGCATGGAGTACCGCTGCGCCACCGACGCCGGTGACGTGCTCAAGGCGGAGAAGGACGGTGTGGTCCAGGAGGTCTCCGCGGACTACATCACCACCGCCAACGACGACGGCACGTACACCACGTACCGCCTGCACAAGTTCTCCCGCTCGAACCAGGGCACCTCGGTCAACCAGAAGGTTGTCGTGGACGAGGGCGCCCGCGTGATCGAGGGCCAGGTCCTGGCCGACGGTCCCGCCACCGAGAACGGCGAGATGGCGCTCGGCAAGAACCTGCTCGTCGCGTTCATGCCGTGGGAGGGTCACAACTACGAGGACGCGATCATCCTGTCGCAGCGCCTCGTGCAGGACGACGTCCTCTCCTCGATCCACATCGAGGAGCACGAGGTCGACGCCCGTGACACCAAGCTCGGCCCGGAGGAGATCACCCGGGACATCCCGAACGTCTCCGAGGAGGTCCTCGCCGACCTCGACGAGCGCGGCATCATCCGTATCGGTGCCGAGGTCGTCGCCGGCGACATCCTCGTCGGCAAGGTCACGCCCAAGGGCGAGACCGAGCTGACGCCGGAGGAGCGCCTGCTCCGCGCGATCTTCGGTGAGAAGGCGCGCGAGGTGCGCGACACCTCGCTGAAGGTGCCGCACGGTGAGATCGGCAAGGTCATCGGCGTCCGCGTCTTCGACCGTGAAGAGGGCGACGAGCTGCCGCCGGGCGTGAACCAGCTGGTTCGTGTCTACGTGGCGCAGAAGCGCAAGATCACGGACGGTGACAAGCTCGCCGGTCGTCACGGCAACAAGGGTGTCATCTCCAAGATCCTTCCGATCGAGGACATGCCCTTCCTTGAGGACGGCACGCCGGTCGACATCATCCTGAACCCGCTGGGTGTCCCGTCCCGAATGAACCCGGGACAGGTCCTGGAGATCCACCTCGGCTGGCTCGCCAGCCGCGGCTGGGACGTCTCAGGGCTCGCGGACGACTGGGCGCAGCGCCTCCAGGCCATCGAGGCCGACAAGGTCGAGCCCGGCACGAACGTCGCCACCCCCGTCTTCGACGGTGCGCGTGAGGACGAGCTGGCCGGCCTGCTGAACCACACGATCCCGAACCGCGACGGCGAGCGCATGGTGCTCCCGACCGGTAAGGCGCCGCTGTTCGACGGCCGCTCCGGCGAGCCGTTCCCGGAGCCGATCTCGGTCGGCTACATGTACATCCTCAAGCTCCACCACCTGGTCGACGACAAGCTCCACGCCCGGTCGACCGGTCCGTACTCGATGATCACCCAGCAGCCGCTGGGTGGTAAGGCCCAGTTCGGTGGCCAGCGCTTCGGTGAGATGGAGGTGTGGGCGCTGGAGGCGTACGGCGCCGCTTACGCCCTCCAGGAGCTGCTGACGATCAAGTCCGACGACGTGACCGGCCGCGTGAAGGTCTACGAGGCCATCGTCAAGGGCGAGAACATCCCCGAGCCCGGCATTCCTGAGTCCTTCAAGGTGCTCATCAAGGAAATGCAGTCTCTGTGCCTCAACGTGGAGGTGCTGTCCTCGGACGGCATGTCCATCGAGATGCGCGACACCGACGAGGACGTCTTCCGCGCAGCGGAGGAGCTCGGCATCGACCTGTCCCGGCGCGAGCCGAGCAGCGTCGAAGAGGTCTGACGGGAGTCCGGCCGGGGGCTTTTCACGAGCCCCCGGCCGACCCCGGGACCCCCGTTTCAGACCACAGACTTACAACCCTGAGAGGGATTGACGCATAGTGCTCGACGTCAACTTCTTCGATGAGCTCCGGATCGGTCTGGCCACCGCTGACGACATCCGTCAGTGGAGCCACGGCGAGGTCAAGAAGCCCGAGACCATCAACTACCGCACGCTCAAGCCGGAAAAGGACGGGCTCTTCTGCGAGAAGATCTTCGGCCCCACCCGGGACTGGGAGTGCTACTGCGGCAAGTACAAGCGTGTCCGCTTCAAGGGCATCATCTGCGAGCGCTGTGGCGTCGAGGTCACCCGCGCCAAGGTGCGCCGTGAGCGGATGGGCCACATCGAGCTCGCCGCTCCCGTCACGCACATCTGGTACTTCAAGGGCGTCCCGTCGCGTCTGGGCTACCTGCTCGACCTCGCCCCGAAGGACCTCGAGAAGGTCATCTACTTCGCCGCGTACATGATCACGTACGTGGACGAGGAGCGCCGTACCCGCGACCTGCCCTCCCTCGAGGCGCACGTCCAGGTCGAGCGTCAGCAGGTCGAGAACCGTCGCGACTCCGACCTGGAGGCCCGCGCCAAGAAGCTCGAGACCGACCTGGCCGAGCTCGAGGCCGAGGGTGCCAAGGCCGATGTGCGCCGCAAGGTGCGCGAAGGTGCCGAGCGCGAGATGAAGCAGCTGCGCGACCGTGCGCAGCGCGAGATCGACCGTCTGGACGAGGTCTGGTCGCGCTTCAAGAACCTCAAGGTCCAGGACCTCGAGGGCGACGAGCTGCTCTACCGCGAGCTGCGTGACCGCTTCGGCACGTACTTCGACGGTTCGATGGGTGCCGCGGCGCTGCAGAAGCGCCTGGAGTCCTTCGACCTCGACGAGGAGGCCGAGCGCCTCCGCGAGATCATCCGTACCGGCAAGGGCCAGAAGAAGACCCGTGCGCTCAAGCGCCTCAAGGTCGTCTCCGCGTTCCTGCAGACCAGCAACAGCCCCAAGGGCATGGTGCTCGACTGCGTGCCGGTCATCCCGCCGGACCTGCGTCCGATGGTGCAGCTGGACGGTGGCCGCTTCGCGACCTCCGACCTGAACGACCTGTACCGCCGCGTGATCAACCGCAACAACCGCCTGAAGCGGCTTCTCGACCTCGGCGCGCCCGAGATCATCGTGAACAACGAGAAGCGCATGCTCCAGGAGGCCGTGGACGCCCTCTTCGACAACGGTCGTCGTGGTCGCCCGGTGACCGGTCCCGGTAACCGCCCGCTGAAGTCCCTGAGCGACATGCTCAAGGGCAAGCAGGGTCGTTTCCGTCAGAACCTTCTCGGTAAGCGCGTGGACTACTCCGCGCGTTCCGTGATCGTCGTCGGTCCGCAGCTGAAGCTGCACCAGTGTGGTCTGCCCAAGGCCATGGCGCTGGAGCTCTTCAAGCCGTTCGTGATGAAGCGCCTGGTCGACCTGAACCACGCGCAGAACATCAAGTCGGCGAAGCGCATGGTCGAGCGCGGCCGCACGGTCGTGTACGACGTCCTGGAAGAGGTCATCGCCGAGCACCCGGTTCTGCTGAACCGTGCGCCGACGCTGCACCGCCTCGGCATCCAGGCCTTCGAGCCGCAGCTGGTCGAGGGCAAGGCCATCCAGATCCACCCGCTCGTCTGCACCGCGTTCAACGCGGACTTCGACGGTGACCAGATGGCCGTGCACCTGCCGCTCTCCGCGGAGGCGCAGGCCGAGGCCCGCATCCTGATGCTGTCCTCCAACAACATCCTGAAGCCCGCCGACGGCCGTCCGGTGACGATGCCGACCCAGGACATGGTCCTCGGTCTGTTCTTCCTCACCACCGACGGCGAGCTGCGCGACACCAAGGGCGAGGGCCGTTCGTTCGGTTCCACGGCCGAGGCGATCATGGCGTTCGACGCCGGTGATCTCGCGCTGCAGTCGCAGGTCGACATCCGCTTCCCGGTGGGCACCATCCCGCCGCGTGGCTGGACCCCGCCGGTCGCCGAGGAAGGCGAGCCCGAGTACCAGGCGGGCGACAGCTTCCGGCTGCGTACGTCCCTGGGCCGCGCGCTCTTCAACGAGCTGCTGCCCGAGGACTACCCGTTCGTCGACTACTCGGTGGGCAAGAAGCAGCTCTCCGAGATCGTCAACGACCTGGCCGAGCGCTACCCCAAGGTCATCGTGGCGGCGACGCTCGACAACCTGAAGGCGGCCGGCTTCCACTGGGCGACCCGTTCCGGCGTCACCGTGGCCATCTCCGACATCGTCGTCCCTGACGCGAAGGTCGAGATCGTCAAGGGTTACGAGGCCCAGGACGAGAAGGTCCAGAAGCAGTACGAGCGCGGTCTCATCACGAAGGAAGAGCGCACTCAGGAGCTCATCGCGATCTGGACCAAGGCGACCAACGAGGTTGCCGAGGCGATGAACGCGAACTTCCCGAAGACCAACCCCATCTTCATGATGGTTGACTCGGGTGCCCGAGGAAACATGATGCAGATGCGTCAGATCGCCGGTATGCGTGGTCTGGTGTCGAACGCCAAGAACGAGACGATCCCGCGCCCCATCAAGGCCTCCTTCCGTGAAGGCCTGTCGGTGCTCGAGTACTTCATCTCGACCCACGGTGCTCGTAAGGGTCTGGCGGACACCGCTCTGCGTACCGCCGACTCGGGTTACCTCACCCGTCGTCTGGTCGACGTCTCGCAGGACGTCATCATTCGCGAGGAGGACTGCGGCACCGACCGCGGTCTGCGCCTCAAGATCGCCGAGCGTGGCGCCGACGGCGTCCTGCGCAAGACGGACGACGTCGAGACGAGCGTCTACGCCCGCATGCTGGCCGAGGACATCGTCGTGGACGGCAAGGTCATCGCGCCGGCCAACGTCGACCTCGGTGACGTGCTCATCGACCAGCTGGTCCTGCACGGCGTCGAGGAGGTCAAGACCCGTTCGGTCCTGACCTGTGAGTCGGCCGTCGGTACCTGTGCCTTCTGCTACGGCCGTTCGCTGGCCACCGGCAAGCTGGTCGACATCGGTGAGGCGGTCGGCATCATCGCCGCCCAGTCCATCGGTGAGCCCGGTACCCAGCTGACGATGCGTACCTTCCACACCGGTGGTGTGGCCGGTGACGACATCACCCAGGGTCTGCCCCGTGTCGTCGAGCTCTTCGAGGCTCGTACGCCGAAGGGTGTCGCCCCGATCTCCGAGTCCGCGGGCCGTGTCCGCATCGAGGAGACCGAGAAGACCAAGAAGCTCGTCGTCACCCCCGACGACGGCAGCGACGAGATCCCGTTCCCGATCTCGAAGCGTGCTCGTCTGCTGGTGGGCGAGGGCGACCGCGTCGAGGTGGGCCAGAAGCTCACCGTGGGTGCCACCAACCCGCACGACGTGCTGCGCATTCTGGGCCAGCGTGCCGTCCAGGTCCACCTGGTCGGCGAGGTCCAGAAGGTCTACAACTCGCAGGGTGTGTCGATCCACGACAAGCACATCGAGATCATCATCCGGCAGATGCTGCGCCGTGTGACGATCATCGAGTCCGGCGACGCGGAGCTGCTGCCGGGCGAGCTCGTCGAGCGCTCGAAGTTCGAGACCGAGAACCGTCGTGTGGTCACCGAGGGCGGTCACCCCGCCTCTGGCCGTCCGCAGCTGATGGGTATCACCAAGGCCTCGCTGGCGACGGAATCCTGGCTGTCGGCCGCCTCCTTCCAGGAGACGACCCGAGTGCTGACGGACGCGGCGATCAACGCCAAGTCCGACAGCCTCATCGGCCTCAAGGAGAACGTCATCATCGGTAAGCTCATCCCGGCCGGTACGGGTCTGTCCCGCTACCGCAACATCCGGGTGGAGCCCACCGAGGAGGCCAAGGCCGCGATGTACTCGGCCGTCGGCTACGACGACATCGACTACTCGCCGTTCGGCACCGGTTCCGGCCAGGCCGTTCCGCTGGAGGACTACGACTACGGTCCGTACAACCAGTAGGCGAGCAGCTGCTTGAACCGCAGGGCGGTCACACCGGAGCGTTCCGGGGTGGCCGCCCTGCGGCGCGTTGACGCATGATGGAGGGCACAAAGTGTCCGGGTCCCGGGGGAGTGGTCTCGTGTCGAATTCGTCGTGGCAGCCGGCGCCCTGGCCGCCGCAGCACAGCCACCAGCCGTCGATGCTGGCCGCGCACGCGGACCGGGAGCGGGCGGTGGACGTGCTGCGGGCCGGGTTCGCCGAGGGGCGGATGCCGCAGGGGGAGTACGAGAACCGGGTCGAGCGGGCCTACCAGGCGCGCACCGTGGGCGAGCTGAGTGCGCTGGTCGCGGATCTGCCGCAGGGGCCCGTACCGCAGCAGTCCTTCCCGGCGGCCCCCGTGCCGCGGACGTTCCTGCCGGCGCCGCCGCTCCCCGCCCCGACCAATGGCAAGGCCATCGGGGCACTGGTGTGCGGGGTCTCCACCTTCTTCTCGGCGGGGCTGACCGGGATTCCCGCGGTGATCCTGGGCCATATGTCCCGCGGCGAGATCAGGCGGAGCGGGGAGCAGGGCGACGGGATGGCCGTGGCCGGGATCGTTCTCGGGTGGCTCTCGGTCGTCGGCTGGGTGTTGTTCCTCACCCTCGTGATGGTGGCCGCGAGCTCGGGGGGCGCCTGAGCTGCGTCCGGCGTGTCCTGGCTGCGGGGTATTTGTTTTGACCGCAGCGTATGAGATAGGTACGCTCAGACCTTGTGCCTGGGGTGTGCCTGGGCTCGTGTGCGTGTCCTCAACCGCACGGCGAGTCCCGATCGATTGATTCTCATTGATTGATCAAGGTCACCGCAATCTGCCGCCTTCCCGCTCTTCGCGGGGGTCTGCAGTATTCGACACACCCGACCGCGTGGGTCGGAGGGCGTTCCAGGTTAGCTTTACTATTCGGCACACAGAAACCGGAGAAGTAGTGCCTACGATCCAGCAGCTGGTCCGGAAGGGCCGGCAGGACAAGGTCGAGAAGAACAAGACGCCCGCGCTCGAGGGTTCGCCCCAGCGCCGTGGCGTCTGCACGCGTGTGTTCACGACCACCCCGAAGAAGCCGAACTCGGCCCTCCGTAAGGTCGCGCGTGTGCGTCTGACCTCGGGCATCGAGGTCACGGCCTACATTCCGGGTGAGGGACACAACCTGCAGGAGCACTCCATCGTGCTCGTGCGTGGCGGCCGTGTGAAGGACCTGCCCGGTGTTCGTTACAAGATCATCCGCGGTTCGCTCGACACCCAGGGTGTCAAGAACCGCAAGCAGGCCCGCAGCCGCTACGGCGCCAAGAAGGAGAAGTAAGAATGCCTCGTAAGGGCCCCGCCCCGAAGCGCCCGGTCATCATCGACCCGGTCTACGGTTCTCCTCTGGTGACCTCCCTCATCAACAAGGTGCTGCTGAACGGTAAGCGCTCCACCGCCGAGCGCATCGTGTACGGCGCCATGGAGGGTCTGCGTGAGAAGTCGGGCAACGACCCGGTCATCACGCTGAAGCGCGCGCTGGAGAACATCAAGCCGACCCTCGAGGTCAAGTCCCGCCGTGTCGGTGGCGCCACCTACCAGGTGCCGATCGAGGTCAAGCCCGGTCGCGCCAACACCCTCGCGCTCCGCTGGCTCGTCGGCTACTCGCGTGCCCGTCGCGAGAAGACGATGACCGAGCGTCTGACGAACGAGCTGCTCGACGCCTCGAACGGCCTCGGCGCGGCCGTCAAGAAGCGCGAGGACACGCACAAGATGGCCGAGTCCAACAAGGCCTTCGCGCACTACCGCTGGTAGTCGCTACCCACATCGAGACCGAGAGAAGACTGAAGCCTTATGGCTACCACTTCACTTGACCTTGCCAAGGTCCGCAACATCGGGATCATGGCGCACATCGACGCGGGCAAGACGACGACGACCGAGCGGATCCTGTTCTACACCGGTGTCTCGTACAAGATCGGTGAGGTCCACGACGGCGCTGCCACGATGGACTGGATGGAGCAGGAGCAGGAGCGTGGTATCACCATCACCTCCGCTGCGACCACCTGTCACTGGCCGCTCGAGAACGACGACTACACGATCAACATCATCGACACCCCGGGGCACGTCGACTTCACCGTCGAGGTGGAGCGCTCCCTGCGTGTCCTCGATGGTGCTGTGACGGTGTTCGACGGCGTCGCCGGCGTTGAGCCGCAGTCCGAGACGGTGTGGCGTCAGGCCGACCGTTACGGCGTGCCGCGCATCTGCTTCGTGAACAAGCTGGACCGTACGGGTGCCGAGTTCCACCGCTGCGTCGACATGATCGTCGACCGCCTCGGTGCGACCCCGCTCGTCATGCAGCTGCCCATCGGTGCGGAGGCCGACTTCCAGGGCGTCGTCGACCTCGTCACGATGAAGGCGTTCGTCTGGTCGGCCGAGGCCGCCAAGGGCGAGGCGTACGACATCGTCGACATCCCCGCCACGCACGTCGAGGCTGCCGAGGAGTACCGCGGCAAGCTGCTCGAGGCCGTCGCGGAGAACGACGAGGAGATGATGGAGCTGTTCCTGGAGGGCACCGAGCCCACCGTGGAGCAGCTGTACGCCGCCGTGCGTCGCATCACCATCGCCTCGGGCAAGGGCGGCGACACCACCGTCACCCCCGTGTTCTGCGGCACCGCGTTCAAGAACAAGGGCGTTCAGCCCCTGCTCGACGCCGTCGTGCGCTACCTGCCGACCCCGCTCGACGTCGAGGCCATCGAGGGCCACGACGTGAAGGACCCCGAGCTGGTCGTCAAGCGCAGGCCGTCGGACGACGAGCCGCTGGCCGCTCTGGCCTTCAAGATCATGAGCGACCCGCACCTCGGCAAGCTCACCTTCGTCCGGGTCTACTCGGGCCGCCTGGAGTCCGGCACCGCGGTGCTGAACCCCGTCAAGGGCAAGAAGGAGCGCATCGGCAAGATCTACCGTATGCACGCGAACAAGCGTGAGGAGATCGAGTCGGTGGGCGCCGGTGACATCGTCGCCGTCATGGGTCTGAAGCAGACCACCACGGGCGAGACGCTCTGTGACGACAAGCAGCAGGTCATCCTGGAGTCCATGGACTTCCCGGCGCCTGTCATCCAGGTCGCCATCGAGCCGAAGTCCAAGGGTGACCAGGAGAAGCTGGGTGTCGCCATCCAGCGTCTCTCGGAGGAGGACCCCTCCTTCCAGGTTCACTCGGACGAGGAGACCGGCCAGACCATCATCGGTGGTATGGGCGAGCTTCACCTCGAGGTGCTCGTCGACCGCATGAAGCGCGAATTCCGCGTCGAGGCGAACGTCGGCAAGCCCCAGGTCGCGTACCGCGAGACGATCCGTCGGGCCGTCGAGCGCGTGGACTACACCCACAAGAAGCAGACCGGTGGTACCGGTCAGTTCGCCAAGGTGCAGATCGCGATCGAGCCCATCGAGGGCGGCGAGGCCTCGTACGAGTTCGTGAACAAGGTCACCGGTGGCCGTATCCCGCGGGAGTACATCCCGTCGGTGGACGCCGGTGCTCAGGAGGCCATGCAGTTCGGCATCCTGGCCGGCTACGAGATGACGGGCGTCCGCGTCACGCTTCTCGACGGTGCCTACCACGAGGTCGACTCCTCGGAGCTGGCCTTCAAGATCGCCGGTTCGCAGGCCTTCAAGGAGGCCGCGCGTCAGGCGAAGCCCGTACTGCTCGAGCCGATGATGGCCGTCGAGGTCACCACGCCCGAGGACTACATGGGTGACGTCATCGGTGACATCAACTCCCGCCGTGGCCAGATCCAGGCCATGGAGGAGCGCAGCGGCGCTCGCGTCGTGAAGGGCCTCGTGCCCCTCTCGGAGATGTTCGGCTATGTCGGAGACCTCCGTAGCAAGACGTCGGGTCGCGCAAGCTACTCAATGCAGTTCGACTCCTACGCCGAGGTTCCGCGGAACGTCGCCGAGGAGATCATCGCGAAGGCCAAGGGCGAGTAACTCACCCGAGTTCACGCTTTAGGCTTGACTCCGGAGCCTCTCGGGGCATTTCCCGGCAACCGTCGTGAAATGCCCCGGGGCCCGGGCTTTCCAGCAAAGATCACCTGGCGCCGATGAAGCAAGGCGTACAGAACCACTCCGCAGGAGGATTCAGTGGCGAAGGCAAAGTTCGAGCGGACTAAGCCGCACGTCAACATCGGCACCATCGGTCACATCGACCACGGTAAGACGACCCTCACGGCCGCCATTACCAAGGTGCTGCACGACGCGTACCCGGACCTGAACGAGGCCTCGGCCTTCGACCAGATCGACAAGGCTCCCGAGGAGCGCCAGCGCGGTATCACGATCTCGATCGCGCACGTCGAGTACCAGACGGAGACGCGTCACTACGCGCACGTCGACTGCCCCGGTCACGCGGACTACATCAAGAACATGATCACGGGTGCCGCGCAGATGGACGGCGCCATCCTCGTGGTCGCCGCCACCGACGGCCCGATGCCGCAGACCAAGGAGCACGTGCTCCTGGCCCGCCAGGTCGGCGTCCCGTACATCGTCGTCGCCCTGAACAAGGCCGACATGGTGGACGACGAGGAGATCCTGGAGCTCGTCGAGCTCGAGGTCCGTGAGCTCCTCTCCGAGTACGAGTTCCCGGGCGACGACCTTCCGGTCGTCAAGGTCTCGGCTCTGAAGGCGCTTGAGGGCGACAAGGAGTGGGGCAACTCGGTCCTCGAGCTCATGAAGGCCGTGGACGAGAACATCCCGCAGCCCGAGCGTGACGTCGACAAGCCGTTCCTCATGCCGATCGAGGACGTCTTCACGATCACCGGTCGCGGTACGGTCGTCACCGGCCGTATCGAGCGTGGTGTCCTCAAGGTCAACGAGACCGTTGACATCGTGGGCATCAAGCAGGAGAAGACCACCACCACGGTCACCGGCATCGAGATGTTCCGCAAGCTGCTCGACGAGGGCCAGGCCGGTGAGAACGTCGGTCTGCTCCTCCGTGGCATCAAGCGCGAGGACGTCGAGCGCGGCCAGGTCATCATCAAGCCGGGTTCGGTCACGCCGCACACCGAGTTCGAGGCGCAGGCGTACATCCTGTCGAAGGACGAGGGTGGCCGTCACACCCCCTTCTTCAACAACTACCGCCCGCAGTTCTACTTCCGTACCACGGACGTGACCGGCGTCGTGACCCTCCCCGAGGGCACCGAGATGGTCATGCCGGGTGACAACACTGAGATGACCGTTGCGCTCATCCAGCCCGTCGCCATGGAAGAGGGCCTGAAGTTCGCCATCCGTGAGGGTGGCCGGACCGTCGGCGCCGGCCAGGTCACCAAGATCAACAAGTAAGTCCGCTTACCTGTTGAGTCCCTTCGGGGCTTGATGCCTGGTAGCTCCCGCGAGCTCTGAAAGGGCCCGTACGACTTCGGTCGTACGGGCCCTTTTCGTGTGCGGTTCCCGCGGAGTCACGCCGCGGTCTGCGTCGGCCGCCACAGCCACGGCCGGGCGTCAGGGGAGAGCCCCGCGACGGTCGGACCGTGCCGGTCCGCGACCAGTGCCGGGCCCGCCAGGGTGGCCGGGGCGACGGTCGGGCGGGTGATGCGGCCGTCGTGCAGGAGCTGGACGCGGCCGGTGGTGTCGAGGCCGAGGAGGTAGCCGCCCGCGGCCGTCACCGGGCCGTAGCCGGGGAAGCGCACGTCCGGGCCGCCGGGGGAGAGCAGGCGGTCGGAGGCCGGCGGGCGGAAGTAGAGGCGGCCGCCCGCCGCGGCTATCGCGTCCGCGGGGGCGGGCAGGCCGGGAAGCGGCTCCGCTCCCTGTGGCGTCCAGTGGTGGACGGTGTGGCGGCCCGGAGCGTAGACGTGCACCTGCCGGTCGTCGCCGACCACGGCGGTCAGGCCGTCCTGGACGGGCCCGCCGCCGAGGTCGCGCCAGGCGGACCAGGTGCCGGAGGTGGCGCGCACGCGGGTGCTGACGCCCTGGTCCGCGTTGCGTACGAAGAGGTGGACGCGGCCGTCGGGGGCGGTGACCGTCACCGGGACGCCGATGCGGCGGCCGCGGTCGGGGTCGGTCTCCGGGTTGCCGAGGCTGGTCCAGGAGCCGTACGCGCGCGGCCCGCGCTGTTCCAGGACCACGATCTCCCGGAGCTCGGTGGCGCCCCTGCCCTCGACCGCGGCGAGGCGCAGCCCGCAGACGAGGTGGCGGCCGCCGGGGAGCGTGGCGCTGGTGAGCACCGGGGCGAGCGGGCCGCCGCCGAGGTCGACCGGGGCGCCGAACGCGCCGTTCTGCTCGTCGTAGCGGACCGCGCGCAGGCCCAGGACGCCGTACGCGGTGAGCGCGCCGTCGGTGTTCTGCATGAGGGCGAGGCGCGGGCCGGGGTAGCGGTAATGGGTGGCGCGGACCCAGCCCTTGCGGTTGGTCAGGGGGCGGTCGCCGCCGACGTTGTAGTCGCCGCAGCCCGACGGGTTGCCGCACTGCCAGTCGGGCGCGGCGCCGTACGGGACCAGGTGCGCGGCCTTCTCGTCCAGGACCCGCGGCGGGAGGTTCTTCGGCCAGTGGTGGTTGTAGTAGCCGCGGAAGGCGGTGGCGAGGAAGGCGGGCGGGCCGCCCCTGGCCGTCCGCGCCCAGCGGATCAGCGCGGCCCAGCTGAAGGAGGCGACCGCGGTGTGGTCGGCGTGGTCGGAGTAGCCGATCTGCTCGCTGTCGCGGATCTGGGTGATCCGGTCGCTCAGCTGGATGTCGGGGTCGGGGTCGAGGGTCTGCACGAGGGTCGGCCGGTAGCGCTCGAAGAGCTCCACGAGGACGTCGATCAGCGACTCGTAGTCGTACGTCTGGACCGTGCGCAGCGGTGAGCCCTCCGGGACGAGGGTGCGCAGCAGCAGGCCGCGGTCGCGCCAGAGGGCGGGCAGGCCCATGTGTCCGGCCGGGGTGTGCATCGCGAGGTCGAGGTGGATCAGCTCGACGCGGCGGCCCCGGTGTTCGAGGGAGTCGACCTCGGCCCGGAACCCGTTGCGCAGGCGCAGGACGCTGTTGTCCCAGCGGGTGAAGACGGGCAGCCCGAGCTGGGTGGCGTAGGACTGGCGCAGGCCCTGGTGGCGGGCGGCGGAGTAGGCCGCTTTGTTGGGGGCGGGGGTGCGGTCGGTCGGCGTCTTGTTCATGCCGTTGGCCTCGCCGGCCGTGACGTAGACGCAGACGAGCGGGGTTCCGGCGGCGAGCGAGTGCTGCGTGTCCGGGTTCATGAAGTACAGGTCGTCGTCGGGGTGGGCGAGGACCTGGAGCAGCAGCGCGCGCTCGGCCTGGGCGGCGGCGCGGCCGGTCGCGGGCGAGGGGGCGGTGGTGTGCGGCGGGGGAGCGGGGGTCGCGCGGGAGCAGGAGCTGAGCGATCCGGCGGCGGCGAGGGCGGCGCCGGTGGCGAGGAGTCCGCGGCGGGAGATCCCCGGGTCGAACCCCTGGAACTTTCTACGCTCAAGGGGCTTTTCGGACCCGGGTATCGCAGGTCGGTTCCGCACGGTGACGCTCACTCCGTCCGCTGGCGAGGCAGCGGTGGGTGGTGCGCTCGCCTCTGTTCAGGTGTTCAGGTGTTCAGGTGTCTCACCTGGCTAGAGGGGCGGGCGGGGTGTCGGGTTCCATGCGTATACATGTTCTGTTCATCCGGACGGGGTGTCATCCGGACCGGGTCGTCAGCCGGACGGGGTGGGTCGTCATCCGGGTGGGGTCGCCGTCGTCAGCGGTACCGGATCACGTGCAGAGCCCGTACGCCCGTCTCGTCCAGCGCGACCGGGTCGTCGGACGAGTTGTCGAAGAGGAGGACGCCCGTCTCGGTGGTCAGGGCCGTCACGAGCTGGCCCACCGCCTCCCGGCCCCGCCCGTCCGTGCGGCGGACCCAGATCAGCGCGCGTGAGCCCACGGGGAAGGCCGAGATCTCCGCCGTCGCCGACTGCCACTGCTGGTGGTCGGAGGTCGACAGGACCGGCCCGAGCTCGGCCAGCGTCGGCTCGAACCAGTACGCGCGGCCGGGGGCCGGAGGGGCCGGGAACGCGCCGGTGCCGGGCGTGCCCCCCTGGTCCCAGTGGGCGAGCCAGGCCCACGGCGCGGAGTTCGGGACGTGGAAGGGGGCGGTCGCGTCCTTGGGCACGACGACCGTCGCGTCCAGCAGGGTCTCCTGCCAGCGGCCGGTACGCAGATGGCGCCGGGTGTCGCAGGAGAACACCCAGCCGCGCCGCGTCTCGTCACCGGGGCCGGGCTCGACGAGTTCCACCTCGGCGCCGTACGCGCCCCCCAGCCACTGCCGCGCCTTGTCCCGGGCGGCCTCGAAGTCCGGCGCCGCCCGCTCCCAGGGCGCCCGGGAGACCCCCGGAGCCGCGCGTACGAGGACCAGCTCGCGCACGTTCTCGGTGTCCAGGCGGGCCAGCGAGGAGGTGAGTCCGTCGAGGAAGACGACCCGACCCTTGTTGTTGTGGGCGTAGAGGAGCTGCCCCGTCACCTCGTGACCTGCGGCCTCGCGGCGCACCCACACCACGCCCCGGGTGTCGGGCCCCGGCTCGGCGATCGCCTTGACGGCCTCGTCCCAGCTGCCCACCGGCACCGGTTCGAACCCCGGGAAGTAGCGCCGCAGCAGCCGGTCCCACCAGCCCGGCGCTTCGTCGGACGGCTGCCACGGCAGCGGCGTCGACGGCCCGCCGTCGATCATCGCGTGCAGCGTGACGAGGCAGCCGCGGGCGTTGATCCGGCGCGGCTGGTTCGCCGCACGGGCGACGGCCTCGTCCTGCGACGCCGCGGGCGCGAGGTCGGCGAACGGGGCGCTCGGGGCCGGGTGGAAGGGGCTGCTGCCGTCCTTGGGCACGACCACAGAGGCCGCGAGCATGGGGGTGCCCGGGTAGCCGGGCTGGGGCAGGGTGCGGCAGGGCAGGAGCCAGGCGGTGGCGGACTCGTGCACGGGGTGGGGGGCGGCGAGCTCCACGAGGCCGCGGTAGGTGTGGTGGAGCCAGGTCGCGGCCCGCTCGGCAGGGCTTGTCACACTCACTCCTTGGGTGGCCAGTCGCCCGAGGCGCGCCGGTTCATGTAGTCCGCCACCGGGAAGACACTGGGCGGGAAATGGGCCTTGCTGCCGTCGTGCGGGACGACGACGACGCTGGTGACCGGCGACTGCAGCCAGTCCCCGGACTCGATGTGCTCCTTGAAGTCGAAGCGGACCGCCCAGCCGTAGGGGTACTCGACACACTTCTCCGGAAGCATGACCACGGAGTCCGCCTTCTCCGGATAGACCCTTCCGAGGAGCGCGGCGGCCGTGTCCACGGCTTCTGCTCTGCTCAGCATTTATGGAGCCCCATTTCTGTACGGGACGTGCATGATTTCCTTCGCGTCTTTCTCCAGCATTCCAAGCTTTCCGCTCTGGCCGTCGAGGAAGACCACTCCGTGCTCGGTGTTCACCGCGTTGAAGAAGTGCCCGGAGTCCCCGCGGCCGATGAAGACCGCACTTCTCGAACCCTCACCCCTGGCCTGGAGATCGCGAATCACGTCATCGTAGCTGTCGGCCCGGTGCCAGGCGGTCGACGGATCCTTGACGCCCAGTTGCTCGACGTCCAGGTGGCCCGGGCCCTCCCGGGGCGCCGCACTGACGTCGACACCGTCGAGGCGACGGTCGACCGTGACCGTGGTGTGCGCGCAGTTCTGGGTGTATCCGTCCGCCCACCGGTTGTTGACGTCCTTCAGCCACGGATACTGATCGTCCAGGAATTGCTGAGCCTTGTGCGGGTCGACCGAATCGGCGTGGATCGCCTTTTCCTTGACGTGCTCCGTGGGCCGCGCCAGGTCGTCCCATTTCTTCGGCGCCGCCCCCGCCGCCTCGTCCGCGTATTTCGCCCCGCCCTTCGCGATATTCGAAGCTCCCGATTCCAGGCCCTCCTTCATCGCCATGCGCATTCCGCCGCGGGCGAGTCCGGCACCCTTCGTCCCGACGAGTTCGGGCAGGAGGCGCCCCACGAACTCCGACGGGTCGTTCTTGAAGCCGTCGACGGCCGCGGTGACGATGCGCTCGGGGTGGGCGGCGGTGGAGACGAGGCCGGAGAGCGTCATGGAGACGTTCTGCAGGTACGCGGCGGGGTGGGTGAGGTTGTAGGGGTCGGTGGGGTTGAGGCCGCGGGCGAAGTTGACCAGCCCGGCGGTGCCTTTGAGGACGCCGCCGGCGACGTGGGTGAGTTCGGTGTTGTAGGCCTGGTAGCCGTCGACGAGGTTGTTGCCGAGGCGGTCCAGAGGCGGGGGTTCGGCGGGGGCGTGCGCGAGGGCGGCCCTGACCTTGGTCTGGGCGTCGGAAGCGGCGGTGTTGCGCTGCTTGCGCGCGGTGCCGAGCTTGTCCCGGGCGGCTTGGATGTCGGCCTTGCCGGGGTCGTGGAACGGTCCCGGTTCCGGGCCGGGGTCCTGGTCCGCCTTGATCTTGGCGTTGTAGGCGTCGATCTTCTTGTTGTAGGCGCCGACCGCGTCCTCGGAGGACTTCTTGCCCTTCTTGTAGAGCTCGACAGCCTCCTTGGCCTGTGCCTGCGCCCACTTGACGGTGTCGGCGTACGCCTCCAGGGCGCCGGCCGCCTCGTCGCAGGCGTCGGAGGCCTGGGCCCACTTGGTGGGGTGCATGTCGAACTTCTTGCGGAAGGCGTCGCCGCCCTCGCCCGCCCAACCGGAGGAGTCCACCTTGCGCATACCGGCGGCGACGTGGTCGAAGGCGGTGTGGAAGTCCTTGAGATGCTTGGCCGACCCGCGGATCTTCTCGGGGTTGCCGTGGACGAGTTCGTCGGCCTCCTCGGTCTGGCCGAGCTGCTGCTCGCCGGGGGTGGCGCCGAGGTCGGAGGCGACGTCGTCGCCCCAGTCCTCGACCGCGTCCGCGGCGTCGTGCAGACCGACCTTGTCCAGGCCCTCGCCGACCTTGTTCGTGCCCCAGTCGACGCCTTCGCCGACGATTCTCTTGCCCTCGTCGATACCGTCCTCGAGCTTGCCCAGGCCGTCGTTGACGCGGTCCTTGAGCGCGCCGCCGGCGTTCTTCAGCCCGTCGCCGATGTCACCGAACACTCCCACGGTCATTCACCCCCGCCCTGTTGCTCTCCGGCGGCCTTGGCGCGGGCCTCCGGGGAGGGGCCGAAGGTGTCGTCGAGCATCTGGTCGTACTCGGTGTCGGAGACGCCCATCGCGCCGTGCAGGTTCTCCGGGTTGAGGCCCATGGGGCCCATCGTGCGGGAGGTCATGACGTCACGGCCGGCGTCCTTCCAGCCCTGGCCGCTGTTGGCCAGGGCCTGGTCGAAGGAGTCCTTGCTGTAGTCCACGCCGCCGTACGCCCCGGATTTCGCGATGTCGCCCCAGCCCTGCTTGGTGACGTCCTCCTCCGAGGCGTACGGGTTGCCGATCGCGGAGTTGGTGATGACCTTGAGGGAGCCTTCGACGTACTGCTCGGTCTCGTAATAGGTGCCGGCCGACAGGCCGGTCTTGGCCGCGAACGCGTTGCCCTCGTTGACCAGCGAGCGCACGCCCCACTCCCAGCGCTCGCAGAAGCTCTTGAATTCGCCGGTCAGCCCCTCGTGGCCGAGCTCGAGGCCCGACAGGGCGATGTCGCCGAAGCCGCGCCCGGCTCCGGCCTCGCCGACCATGCCGAGCTCCTTCAGCTCCGCCAGCGCCTCGGTCAGGCCCTTGGCCACCAGTCCCAGTCCGTCGGCCTTCAGGTCCTTGCCGCCACCCGCACCGCCGGTCATGCGCGTACTCCATGGTCGTCGTCGAGGTCACGGTCCACGGCCGCCTCGTCCGGCACGATGCCCATGACGGGCGGGAACACCATGCCGTCCGGACCGTCCGCGCAGTCCAACGCCACCCCGCAGGGCACGCCGGCGGCGGGCACCGCGACATCGAGCAGCTTCGCGCCCAGCACCGTGCGGTAGGTCCATTCGCGGCTGAACTCGCCGCGGGCTTGGGCGTAGCGGGCCAGGGCCTGCTCGTCGGAGAACGCCAGGATGAACCGGATCCCGTTCAGGTCGGCGGTCAGCATGGCCTGGTCCCCGTCGCCGCGGTCGCCACCGTCGGTGCCGCCCGGGTCCGCGCCCAGCGGGACCAGGACCGCCGTGCGCCGGAACTCGCCCAGCAGTTCGGCGAACTCCCGTTTGCGCGCGGCCACTTCAGGGTCCTCGGCCACCGGCGGATCCGCGGCGGCCGGCTCGCTCTCCGCCGCGGCCGCGGGAACCGGCTCCTCGGCAGGTGTGACCGGTCTGTCGGTCGGTTTCGTGTGGTCCGCGTAGTCCGCGAGACGTGATCTTGGCGTTCGCGGCGGTTCGGCCGCCGCACCCCCGTGCTCAGGCATGCCGCCCATCATCACAGCCGCACCTGGCAGGGGCGCAAGCCCCTCGGGTCCACCCGGGCCGGCCGACCGCGGTTTGACCTCGGTCACACACCGGGTAACCTCTACAGCTTCGATTGGCCCCCGGCATGCCCCGTGTGGCAGACTGTCGGGGTTGCTCGGTTGAGTGCCGATGCTGCGCGCCTCCCGCCGGGAGGACCGGAAGCGAGTCCCACAGTACTCGTCGCCTTATCTGTCGCTTGCGGCAGCGCTGGGGCGGACGTACGGGAATCTTTCGGGAAGTGCAGTGCGGTTTCTTTGCCAGGCACCCGGTGGGTTTCTTCCCCCGGCACATGCGGTTCGGGCCGCAGACCCCTTAGCAGGGAAATCCGTACGGATATTTCTGTCAGCGGGACTGCGACACGCCCGACCGCGTGGGGCGGAGGAAGAGTGAAACAGGGCCTATCGGGTTCCAGAGCGTCACAAGAGACAGGACTACTAAGTAGCCATGGCGGGACAGAAGATCCGCATCCGGCTCAAGGCCTACGACCACGAGGTCATCGACTCCTCGGCGAAGAAGATCGTCGAGACGGTGACGCGTACTGGTGCGTCGGTCGCGGGCCCGGTGCCGCTGCCTACCGAGAAGAACGTGTACTGCGTCATCAAGTCGCCGCACAAGTACAAGGACTCGCGCGAGCACTTCGAGATGCGCACGCACAAGCGCCTGATCGACATCCTCGACCCGACGCCGAAGACCGTTGACTCCCTCATGCGACTCGACCTTCCGGCCGGCGTCGACATCGAGATCAAGCTCTGAGGGCCGGTGATCTGAAGATGACTAAGCAGATCAAGGGCATCCTGGGCGAGAAGCTCGGCATGACGCAGGTGTGGGACGAGAACAACCGCGTTGTTCCGGTCACCGTCGTCAAGGCCGGCCCGAACGTCGTGACCCAGGTCCGCACGAACGACACCGACGGCTACGAGTCCGTCCAGATCGCGTTCGGCGAGATCGACCCGCGCAAGGTGAACAAGCCCCTCAAGGGCCACTTCGCCAAGGCCGACGTCACCCCCCGTCGTCACCTCGTCGAGATCCGTACCGCTGGTGCCAGCGAGTACACCCTCGGCCAGGAGATCACCGCTGAGACCTTCGAGTCCGGCGTCAAGGTGGACGTGACCGGCAAGAGCAAGGGCAAGGGCTTCGCCGGTGTCATGAAGCGTCACAACTTCAAGGGCCTCGGCGCCGGTCACGGCACCCAGCGCAAGCACCGCTCGCCGGGCTCGATCGGTGGCTGCGCCACCCCGGGTCGCGTGTTCAAGGGCCTCCGCATGGCGGGCCGTATGGGCAACGAGCGGGTCACCACCCAGAACCTGACCGTTCACGCCGTTGACGCGGAGAAGGGCCTGCTCCTCATCAAGGGCGCGGTTCCTGGTCCGAACGGCGGCCTGGTCTTGGTCCGCACCGCGGCCAAGGGGGCCTGAGGACTATGAGCACCATTGACATTCTGTCGCCCTCCGGCGACAAGACCGGGACCGTTGAGCTCCCGGCCGAGATCTTCGATGTAGAGAAGATCAGCATTCCGCTGCTCCACCAGGTTGTCGTCGCGCAGCTGGCCGCCGCCCGTCAGGGCACGCACAAGGTCAAGCGTCGTGGCGAGGTCCGTGGTGGCGGTAAGAAGCCTTACCGCCAGAAGGGCACCGGCCGCGCGCGCCAGGGTTCGACCCGTGCGCCGCAGTTCGCCGGCGGTGGCGTCGTCCACGGCCCCACGCCGCGTGACTACTCGCAGCGGACCCCGAAGAAGATGAAGGCCGCGGCCCTGCGCCACGCCCTCACCGACCGGGCCCGCAACGCTCGCATCCACGTCGTCACCGGCGTGGTCGAGGGCGAGGTCTCCACCAAGGCCGCCAAGTCGCTGCTCGGCAAGATCAGTGAGCGCAAGAACGTGCTCCTGGTCCTGGACCGTGCCGACGAGGTCGCGCTGCTCTCCGCTCGCAACCTGCCCCAGGTCCACATCCTGGAGCCGGGCCAGCTGAACACGTACGACGTTCTCGTCTCGGACGACGTGGTCTTCACCCAGGCCGCTTTCGAGTCCTTCGTGTCTGGCGCCCCCTCTGCGGAGCGGAACGCTGACACCGAAGGGAGCGAAGCCTGATGGCTACGCGTCACCCGAGCATCGCCTCGAAGGCCGCCAAGGCCAAGAAGGTCGCGCGCGTCGCCAAGGCGAAGCGCCACGCCACCGAGGGCAAGAACACCGTTGAGACGCCGCTGAGCAAGAGCTTCACGGACCACCGTGACGTCCTCGTCAAGCCGGTCGTCTCGGAGAAGAGCTACGCGCTCCTCGACGAGGGCAAGTACACCTTCATCGTGGACCCGCGTGCCAACAAGACCCAGATCAAGCAGGCCGTCGAGGCGGTCTTCTCGGTCAAGGTCTCCGGGGTCAACACGATCAACCGGCAGGGCAAGCGCAAGCGGACCCGCACCGGCTTCGGCCAGCGTGCGAACACCAAGCGCGCGATCGTGACCCTCGTTGAGGGCGACCGTATCGACATCTTCGGCCAGGCCTCCTAACGGAGCGCCCTGGTCCGAATATCGGACGAGGACTGAGAAATGGGAATCCGCAAGTACAAGCCGACTACGCCGGGGCGTCGTGGCTCCAGCGTCGCCGACTTCGTCGAGGTCACGCGGTCCACGCCGGAGAAGTCGCTGGTCCGCCCTCTGCACAGCAAGGGCGGCCGTAACAACGCCGGTCGTGTGACCGTTCGCCACCAGGGTGGTGGCCACAAGCGCGCCTACCGCGTGATCGACTTCCGTCGTCACGACAAGGACGGCGTGCCGGCGAAGGTCGCGCACATCGAGTACGACCCGAACCGCACTGCGCGCATCGCGCTCCTGCACTACGCAGACGGCGAGAAGCGCTACATCATCGCTCCGCGTGGCCTGACGCAGGGTGACCGGGTTGAGAACGGCCCCACGGCCGACATCAAGCCCGGCAACAACCTCGCGCTGCGCAACATCCCGGTCGGTACCACGATCCACGCGATCGAGCTCCGTCCGGGCGGCGGCGCCAAGTTCGCCCGCTCCGCCGGTGCCTCCGTGCAGCTGCTCGCGAAGGAGGGCTCGATGGCCCACCTTCGTATGCCGTCCGGTGAGATCCGTCTGGTCGACGCGCGCTGCCGCGCGACGATCGGTGAGGTCGGCAACGCCGAGCAGTCGAACATCAACTGGGGCAAGGCCGGCCGCAAGCGCTGGCTGGGCGTTCGCCCGACCGTTCGCGGTGTGGCGATGAACCCGGTCGACCACCCGCACGGTGGTGGTGAGGGCAAGACCTCCGGTGGTCGCCACCCGGTCTCCCCGTGGGGTCAGAAGGAGGGTCGTACGCGCTCGCCGAAGAAGGCTTCGAGCAAGTACATCGTCCGCCGCCGCAAGACGAACAAGAAGCGCTAGGAGCGGGTTTAGATGCCGCGCAGTCTCAAGAAGGGACCCTTCGTTGACGGCCACCTCGTGAAGAAGGTGGACGCTCAGAACGAAGCCGGTTCCAAGAACGTCATCAAGACCTGGTCCCGCCGCTCGATGATCATTCCCAGCATGCTGGGTCACACGATCGCGGTGCACAACGGCAAGACCCACATCCCGGTGTTCGTCACCGAGTCGATGGTCGGCCACAAGCTCGGCGAGTTCTCGCCGACGCGCACCTTCCGGGGTCACGTCAAGGACGACCGGAAGTCGAAGCGCCGCTAAGGCGGGGTGGAATCGACTATGACAAACACCGAAGGGACAACCATGGAAGCCAGGGCCCAGGCGCGGTACATCCGCGTCACGCCCATGAAGGCCCGCCGCGTGGTGGACCTCATCCGTGGCATGGATGCCACGGAGGCTCAGGCGGTCCTGCGTTTCGCCCCGCAGGCCGCGAGCGTGCCGGTTGGCAAGGTGCTGGACAGCGCCATCGCCAACGCTGCACACAACTACGACCACCCCGACGCCTCTTCGCTGGTCATCAGCGAGGCGTATGTGGACGAGGGTCCGACCCTGAAGCGGTTCCGTCCGCGTGCTCAGGGCCGTGCCTACCGGATCCGTAAGCGGACCAGCCACATCACCGTGGTCGTCAGCAGCAAGGAAGGAACCCGGTAATGGGCCAGAAGGTAAACCCGCACGGGTTCCGGCTCGGTATCACCACGGACTTCAAGTCCCGTTGGTACGCCGACAAGCTGTACAAGGACTACGTCAAGGAAGACGTCGCCATCCGTCGGATGATGACGTCCGGCATGGAGCGCGCCGGCATCTCGAAGGTTGAGATCGAGCGCACCCGTGACCGCGTGCGGGTGGACATCCACACCGCGCGTCCCGGCATCGTCATCGGCCGCCGTGGCGCCGAGGCCGACCGCATCCGCGGTGACCTCGAGAAGCTCACGGGCAAGCAGGTCCAGCTGAACATCCTCGAGGTCAAGAACCCCGAGGTCGACGCTCAGCTCGTGGCCCAGGCCGTCGCGGAGCAGCTGTCCTCCCGCGTCTCCTTCCGTCGCGCCATGCGTAAGAGCATGCAGTCGGCGATGAAGGCGGGCGCCAAGGGCATCAAGATCCAGTGTGGCGGTCGTCTCGGCGGTGCCGAGATGTCCCGTTCGGAGTTCTACCGCGAGGGCCGCGTGCCCCTGCACACGCTCCGCGCCAACGTGGACTACGGCTTCTTCGAGGCCAAGACGACCTTCGGCCGCATCGGCGTGAAGGTCTGGATCTACAAGGGCGACGTCAAGAACATCGCCGAGGTTCGCGCCGAGAACGCCGCGGCCCGCGCCGGTAACCGTCCGGCCCGTGGCGGCAACGACCGCCCGGCCCGTGGTGGTGGCCGTGGTGGCGAGCGTGGCGGTCGCGGTCGTAAGCCGCAGCAGTCGGCTCCGGCCGCCGAGGCCCCCAAGGCCGAGGCGCCCGCCGCCGCCGCTCCGGCTGCTGAGAGCACCGGAACGGAGGCCTGACCGAAATGCTGATCCCCCGTAGGGTCAAGCACCGCAAGCAGCACCACCCGAAGCGCAGCGGTATGTCCAAGGGTGGCACGCAGGTTGCGTTCGGCGAGTACGGCATCCAGGCGCTTACGCCGGCGTACGTGACGAACCGTCAGATCGAGGCCGCTCGTATCGCCATGACGCGTCACATCAAGCGTGGCGGCAAGGTCTGGATCAACATTTACCCGGACCGTCCCCTCACCAAGAAGCCCGCCGAGACCCGCATGGGTTCCGGTAAGGGTTCCCCGGAGTGGTGGGTCGCCAACGTCAAGCCCGGACGCGTGATGTTCGAGCTGTCGTACCCCAACGAGAAGATCGCGCGTGAGGCGCTGACTCGCGCGGCCCACAAGCTGCCGATGAAGTGCAAGATCGTCAAGCGCGAGGCAGGTGAAGCGTGATGTCGACCGGTACCAAGGCGTCGGAGCTGCGCGAACTGGGCAACGAGGAGCTTCTCAACAAGCTCCGCGAAGCCAAGGAAGAGCTGTTCAACCTCCGCTTCCAGGCGGCGACGGGTCAGCTCGAGAACCACGGTCGGCTCAAGGCCGTCCGCAAGGACATCGCGCGGATCTACACCCTCATGCGTGAGCGCGAGCTGGGCATCGAGACGGTGGAGAGCGCCTGATGAGCGAGAAGACTGTGACTGAAGAGACTGCCGCCCGCGGCTTCCGCAAGACCCGTGAGGGCCTTGTTGTCAGCGACAAGATGGACAAGACCGTCGTCGTCGCTGTCGAGGACCGCGTCAAGCACGCCCTGTACGGCAAGGTCATCCGCCGTACGAACAAGCTCAAGGCGCACGACGAGCAGAACGCTGCCGGCGTCGGCGACCGCGTCCTCCTGATGGAGACGCGTCCGCTGTCCGCCACCAAGCGCTGGCGCATCGTCGAGATCCTCGAGAAGGCCAAGTAATTCTCTGAGGGGTATCCCTCGGAGTTCGTTCCGCCAGGCTCGGTGCAGAAGCGCTAGTCACTAGCGCTTCTGCACCGGGAACCGGCAGACAATCAGGAGATAGACGTGATCCAGCAGGAGTCGCGACTGCGCGTCGCCGACAACACGGGTGCGAAGGAAATTCTCACCATCCGTGTTCTCGGTGGCTCGGGTCGCCGCTACGCGGGCATCGGTGACGTCATCGTCGCCACCGTCAAGGACGCGATCCCCGGTGGCAACGTGAAGAAGGGTGACGTCGTCAAGGCGGTCATCGTTCGCACCGTCAAGGAGCGCCGCCGTCCGGACGGCTCGTACATCCGCTTCGACGAGAACGCCGCCGTCATTCTGAAGAACGACGGCGACCCTCGCGGCACCCGTATCTTCGGCCCTGTCGGCCGTGAGCTGCGCGAGAAGAAGTTCATGAAGATCATCTCGCTCGCGCCGGAGGTGCTGTAAGCATGAAGATCAAGAAGGGTGACCTGGTCCAGGTCATCACCGGCAAGGACAAGGGCAAGCAGGGCAAGGTCATTGCCGCTTACCCGCGCGACGAGCGTGTCCTGGTCGAGGGTGTCAACCGGGTCAAGAAGCACACCAAGGCCGGTCCCACGGCTTCCGGCTCGCAGGCCGGCGGCATTGTGACCACCGAGGCCCCGATCCACGTGTCCAACGTTTCGCTGGTCGTGGAGAAGGACGGCAACAAGGTCGTCACGCGCGTCGGTTACCGCTTCGACGACGAGGGCAACAAGGTTCGCGTTGCCAAGCGGACGGGTGAGGACATCTGATGACTACCACCACGAACCCGCGTCTGAAGCAGAAGTACCGCGACGAGATCAAGGACAAGCTGCAGGAAGAGTTCTCGTACGAGAACGTCATGCAGATCCCCGGTCTCGTCAAGATCGTGGTCAACATGGGTGTGGGTGACGCCGCGCGTGACTCCAAGCTCATGGACGGTGCCGTCCGCGACCTGACCACCATCACCGGTCAGAAGCCGGCCATCACCAAGGCCCGCAAGTCCATCGCGCAGTTCAAGCTGCGTGAAGGCCAGCCGATCGGTGCCCACGTCACGCTCCGTGGCGACCGCATGTGGGAGTTCCTGGACCGCACCCTGTCGCTCGCGCTGCCGCGCATCCGCGACTTCCGTGGTCTGTCCCCCAAGCAGTTCGACGGCCGTGGCAACTACACCTTCGGTCTCACGGAGCAGGTCATGTTCCACGAGATCGACCAGGACAAGATCGACCGCGTCCGGGGTATGGACATCACCGTGGTCACCACGGCGACCAACGACGACGAGGGCCGCGCCCTCCTTCGTCACCTCGGCTTCCCGTTCAAGGAGGCGTAAGCGAGATGGCGAAGAAGGCTCTTATTGCCAAGGCTGCTCGTAAGCCCAAGTTCGGTGTGCGTGCCTACACCCGCTGCCAGCGCTGTGGCCGCCCGCACTCCGTGTACCGCAAGTTCGGCCTCTGCCGCGTGTGCCTTCGTGAGATGGCTCACCGTGGCGAGTTGCCGGGCGTGACCAAGAGCTCCTGGTAGTCCCCTAGTTGGGATTGCTTGGATCTCTCGGTAAGTAAGAGGTCGGCAGAGACTCCTGCTCTCATGGCTTAGGCTAGGAGGGTTGGGGGTGCTCTGCCGCCCTCACCGCCCGCGGGCGAAGCCCGCAAATGGATGCTTACTACGCCGTAGGTCCCCGCGCCGCACCCGTCCCGCCCCTGTGTGGGGAGAGGGATGGCGCATACAGGAAACCCCGGCGAGAGAGGCCGAAGGCCAATTCATGACCATGACTGATCCGATCGCAGACATGCTTACGCGTCTGCGGAACGCGAACTCGGCGTACCACGACTCCGTGGCTATGCCGCACAGCAAGATCAAGTCGCACATCGCCGAGATCCTCCAGCAGGAGGGTTTCATCACCGGCTGGAAGGTCGAGGACGCCGAGGTCGGCAAGTCCCTCGTCCTGGAGCTGAAGTTCGGCCCGAACCGTGAGCGTTCGATCGCCGGCATCAAGCGGATCTCCAAGCCGGGTCTGCGCGTTTACGCGAAGTCCACCAACCTGCCGAAGGTCCTCGGCGGCCTCGGCGTGGCGATCATCTCCACGTCGCACGGTCTCCTGACCGGCCAGCAGGCAGGCAAGAAGGGCGTGGGTGGGGAAGTCCTCGCCTACGTCTGGTAGCGGAAGGGAACGGAGGAAACAGCTATGTCGCGTATTGGCAAGCTCCCCATCACGGTTCCCGCCGGCGTGGACGTCACCATCGAGGGCCAGACGGTCTCGGTCAAGGGCCCCAAGGGCAACCTGAGCCACACCATCGTCGCGCCTATCGAGATCGCCAAGGGTGAGGACGGCGTCCTGAACGTCACCCGCCCCAACGACGAGCGTCAGAACAAGGCCCTGCACGGCCTGTCCCGCACGCTGGTGGCGAACATGATCACCGGCGTGACCACGGGTTACGTGAAGAAGCTCGAAATCAGCGGTGTCGGTTACCGCGTCCTGGCGAAGGGCTCCAACCTGGAGTTCTCGCTCGGCTACAGCCACCCGATCCTGATCGAGGCGCCCGAGGGCATCGCGTTCAAGGTCGAATCGGCGACCAAGTTCTCGGTCGAGGGCATCGACAAGCAGAAGGTCGGCGAGGTTGCGGCCAACATCCGCAAGCTGCGCAAGCCCGACCCGTACAAGGCCAAGGGCGTCAAGTACGAAGGCGAAGTCATCCGCCGCAAGGTCGGAAAGGCGGGTAAGTAAGCCATGGCATACGGTCAGAAGATCGCTAAGGGCGACGCTTACAAGCGTGCGGCCATCAAGCGCCGCCACATCCGTATCCGTAAGCACATCTCGGGTACGGCCGAGCGTCCGCGCCTGGTCGTGACGCGCTCGAACCGGAACATCGTGGCCCAGGTCATCGACGACGTTAAGGGTCACACCCTCGCGTCGGCGTCGACCCTGGACACCTCGATCCGCGGTGGCGAGGGCGACAAGTCCGCGCAGGCCAAGTCGGTCGGCGCCCTGGTTGCCGAGCGCGCCAAGGCCGCCGGTGTCGAGGCTGTCGTGTTCGACCGTGGTGGTAACCAGTACGCCGGGCGCATCGCCGCCCTGGCGGACGCCGCCCGCGAAGCCGGACTCAAGTTCTGAGTCGCCCGCCACGCAGTGGTTCGTGCACTGCGTAGCTAGCGGAAAAAGAGAGAGGTAATTCCAATGGCTGGACCCCAGCGCCGCGGTGGCGGTGCCGGTGGCGGCGAGCGGCGGGACCGGAAGGGTCGCGACGGTGGCAACGCCGCCGCCGAGAAGACCGCGTACGTTGAGCGCGTTGTCGCGATCAACCGCGTCGCCAAGGTTGTGAAGGGTGGTCGTCGCTTCAGCTTCACTGCGCTCGTCGTAGTGGGCGACGGTGACGGCACCGTGGGTGTCGGTTACGGCAAGGCCAAGGAGGTGCCGGCCGCCATCGCCAAGGGTGTTGAGGAGGCCAAGAAGCACTTCTTCAAGGTCCCCCGTATCCAGGGCACCATCCCGCACCCGATCACGGGCGAGAAGGCCGCGGGCGTCGTCCTGCTCAAGCCTGCTTCCCCCGGTACCGGTGTTATCGCCGGTGGCCCGGTGCGTGCCGTGCTCGAGTGCGCCGGCGTGCACGACATCCTGTCGAAGTCGCTCGGTTCGTCGAACGCGATCAACATCGTGCACGCGACCGTCGCTGCCCTCAAGGGTCTGCAGCGTCCCGAGGAGATCGCGGCTCGCCGTGGTCTGCCCCTCGAGGACGTCGCTCCCGCGGCTCTGCTGCGGGCGCGTGCCGGGGCTGGTGCTGCGTAATGGCACAGCTCAAGATCACGCAGACGAAGTCGTACATCGGCAGCAAGCAGAACCACCGTGACACCCTGCGTTCCCTTGGTCTCAAGGGCATCAACACGCAGGTCGTCAAGGAGGACCGCCCCGAGTTCCGCGGCATGGTGCACACCGTCCGCCACCTCGTGACGGTTGAGGAGGTCTGATCATGGCGGAGAACAACCCGCTGAAGATCCACAACCTCCGTCCGGCCCCCGGCGCCAAGACCGCCAAGACCCGTGTTGGTCGTGGTGAGGCGTCGAAGGGTAAGACGGCCGGTCGTGGTACCAAGGGCACGAAGGCCCGTTACCAGGTTCCGGAGCGCTTCGAGGGTGGCCAGATGCCCCTCCACATGCGTCTCCCGAAGCTCAAGGGCTTCCGGAACCCCTTCAAGGTCGAGTTCCAGGTCGTGAACCTGGACAAGCTCACCTCGCTGTACCCCGAGGGTGGCGAAGTCACCGTCGCGGGTCTGGTGGAGAAGGGCGCTGTCCGCAAGAACAGCCTCGTCAAGGTCCTGGGCCAGGGCGAGATCACCGTGGCGCTGCAGGTGACGGTCGACGCCGTCTCCGGTTCCGCCAAGGAGAAGATCACCGCCGCGGGCGGTACGGTCACCGAGCTCGTCTGAGTCCAGACGCCGTCTCGATGACATGAGCGATCCCGACCGGGGATACCCCACATATGGGGTATCCCCGGTTGGTCGTTCCTAGGGGAGCATGTACGCCGGTAAGGTGGCGTCCGCTGTTAATTTTCGGGCCAGTTGTGTGTCCCCGGCACCAATCCCGGACCTTGACCGTTACCCATTCGTCGAAACCTCAAGACCGTCACCTCTGACGCACGCGCGCGGGGGTCGCAGGAGGCACCGTGCTCACCGCGTTCGCCCGGGCGTTCAAGACGCCCGACCTGCGCAAGAAGCTGCTCTTCACGTTGGGCATCGTCGTGATCTACCGGCTCGGGGCACATATCCCGATCCCCGGTGTGGATTACTCGAACGTCCAGACGTGCATGGACGTGGCCAAATCCAGCACCGGCCTGTTCGGTCTGGTGAACATGTTCAGCGGTGGCGCGCTGCTGCAGATCACGGTCTTCGCGCTCGGCATCATGCCGTACATCACCGCGAGCATCATTCTGCAGCTGCTCACCGTGGTGATCCCACGCCTCGAAGCCCTGAAGAAGGAGGGTCAGGCCGGTACCGCGAAGATCACGCAGTACACCCGGTACCTGACCGTGGCGCTCGCCATCCTTCAGGGCACGGGCCTCGTCGCCACCGCCCGTACCGGTGCCCTGTTCCAAGGGTGCCCCGTCGCGAGCCAGATCGTGCCGGACCAGTCGATCTTCATCACCATCACCATGGTCATCACGATGACCGCCGGTACCTGCGTGATGATGTGGCTCGGTGAGCTGATCACCGACCGCGGTATCGGCAACGGCATGTCGATCCTTATGTTCATCTCGATCGCCGCCACCTTCCCGTCCGCGCTGTGGGCCATCAAGCAGGGTGGTTCGCTGGCCGACGGCTGGATCGAGTTCGGCACCGTCATCCTCGTCGGCCTCGTCATGGTCGGCCTGGTGGTCTTCGTCGAGCAGGCCCAGCGCCGTATTCCGGTGCAGTACGCGAAGCGCATGATCGGCCGCCGGTCCTATGGCGGTACGTCTACGTACATCCCGCTCAAGGTGAACCAGGCGGGTGTGATCCCCGTCATCTTCGCTTCGTCGCTGCTCTACATCCCTGCGCTGGTCGCCCAGTTCGCCGGCGGTGACTCGTCGTGGAAGCTGTGGATCGACGACCACCTGACCAAGGGAAATCACCCGATCTACATCGTTACGTACTTCCTCCTGATCGTGTTTTTCGCCTTCTTCTACGTGGCGATCTCGTTCAACCCCGAGGAAGTCGCGGACAACATGAAGAAGTATGGTGGCTTCATCCCGGGCATCCGGGCTGGCCGACCGACCGCTGAGTACCTCTCGTACGTACTCAATCGGATCACCTGGCCGGGTTCGCTGTACTTGGGGCTGATCGCTCTCGTACCGACGATGGCGTTGGTTGGTTTCGGGGCAAACCAGAACTTCCCGTTCGGCGGCACCAGCATCCTGATCATCGTGGGTGTTGGTCTGGAGACGGTGAAGCAGATCGAGAGCCAGCTCCAGCAGCGCAATTACGAAGGGTTCCTCCGCTGATGCGAATCGTCCTCGTCGGGCCGCCTGGTGCAGGCAAGGGAACGCAGGCCGCGTTCCTTGCCCAGAACCTGTCGATCCCGCACATCTCCACGGGCGACCTCTTCCGTGCCAACATCAGCAAGGGCACGGAGCTGGGCAAGCAGGCCAAGTCGTTCATGGACGCGGGTCAGCTGGTACCGGACGAGGTCACCATTGGGATGGCCAAGGACCGCATGGAGCAGCCGGACGCCGTGAACGGCTTCCTGCTCGACGGCTTCCCTCGCAACGTCTCGCAGGCCGAGGCGCTCGACGTCGCCCTCAAGGCGGACGACGTGAAGCTGGACGCGGTTCTGGACCTGGAGGTCCCCGAGGACGAGGTGGTCAAGCGCATCGCCGGCCGCCGCATCTGCCGTAACGAATCGGCGCACGTGTTCCACGTCGCGTACAAGCAGCCCAAGACCGAGGGTGTCTGTGACACCTGCGGCGGCGAGCTGTACCAGCGCGACGACGACAAGGAAGAGACCGTGCGCAAGCGGCTCGAGGTCTACCACACGCAGACCGAGCCGATCATCGGCTACTACCGGGAGCAGGGGCTCGTGAAGACGATCTCCGCGCTCGGCAAGGTCGAAGAGGTCACGGCGCGGGCCATGGAGGCCCTGGGCCGCTAGACCCGTCTTCCGCTGTACGTGGCTGAGGCCGCGGTTCCCTGTCCGGGGGGCCGCGGCCTTAGTGTTGGTCTACGTACACCTCGTACTGGATGACGGAGAGCGCAGGCCCCCATGGTGCAGATCAAGACCCCCGAGCAGATTCGCAAGATGCGGGAGGCGGGGCTTGTCGTCGCGGCGATCCACGCCGCGACCCGTGAGGCGGCCGTGCCCGGTGCGACCACCCGGGATCTGGACGAGGTGGCCCGCAAGGTCATCGCCGAGCACGGGGCGAAGCCGAACTTCCTGGGGTACGGCGGGTTCCCCGCGACCATCTGCACCTCGAAGAACGAGGTCGTGGTCCACGGCATCCCGAGCGAGAAGGTCGTCCTGGAGGACGGCGACATCATCTCCATCGACGCGGGCGCGATCATCGACGGCTGGCACGGCGACGCCGCGTACACCGCGTTCGTCGGCTCCGGTCACGCCCCGGAGCTCATCGAGCTGTCCCGGGTGACCGAGGAGTCGATGTGGGCCGGGATCGCCGCCATGAAGACGGGCAACCGCCTGGTCGACATCTCGCGCGCGATCGAGACGTACATCCGCCGGCAGCCCAAGCCGGGCGGCGGCAAGTACGGCATCGTCGAGGACTACGGCGGCCACGGCATCGGCACCGAGATGCACATGGACCCGCACCTGCTGAACTACGTCGAGCGCCGCCGCGGCAAGGGCCCCAAGCTGGTCCCCGGCTTCTGCCTGGCCATCGAGCCCATGGTCTCCCTCGGCACCCCCAGGACCGAGGTCCTGGAGGATGACTGGACGGTCATCACCACGGACGGGACCTGGTCCTCGCACTGGGAGCACTCGGTGGCGTTGACGGAGGAGGGCCCGCTGGTGCTGACGTCGCCGGACGGTGGGCGGGCCAAGCTGGCGGAGCTGGGTGTGGTGGCGGCGCCTGATCCGTTGGCGTAGAGGTGGCGTCGGGGGGCTTAGTGATCTCCCTGGTAGGGCAGAATTCTCGGATTCGTCTTTCCGGGGGTGCTGACGTAGACTGACTCGTCGGCTCTCGTGTATCTGCATGTCCGCATGCGTGGCGAGAGTTGATCAAGGTAGTCGATTCGAAGGGCGAAGCGTGGCCAAGAAGCAAGGTGCCATCGAGATCGAAGGCACTGTCGTCGAGTCTCTTCCGAACGCCATGTTCAGGGTGGAGCTCCAGAACGGCCACCAGGTCCTGGCACACATCAGCGGCAAGATGCGGATGCACTACATCCGCATCCTCCCTGACGACCGGGTCGTGGTGGAGCTGTCTCCGTACGACCTGACGCGTGGCCGGATCGTCTACCGGTACAAGTAGATCTTGCCCGGTCCCGCTTTCCGGCGGGACGCCGGCAACTGACCCGGAGAACCTCACCCATGAAGGTCAAGCCGAGCGTCAAGAAGATCTGCGACAAGTGCAGGGTGATCCGCCGTCACGGTCGGGTCATGGTGATCTGCGACAACCCGCGCCACAAGCAGCGCCAGGGCTGACGCACGACTGACTGCAGTTCGTTCGCAGAGTTTCGCGCGACGCACGCAACACATTGAGTACATATGCAGGGCCCGCCAGCAGTGGACAGGATGCTGAACACTGCGGCGACACCTTCGGTCGGAGGCCGGGGACCCAGTCGTACCGAACCGCTCATCGCAGCGGGGACGGCGTCGGGGAGTGGCTCTGCTGCAGACCTCCGAAAATCAACAGGAGCCATGAATGGCACGCGTTGAAGGCGTTGACCTCCCGCGCGAAAAGCGCATCGAGGTTGCCCTCACCTACGTGTTCGGCATCGGCCGTACGCGCGCCCAGCTCACGCTGGACACCGTCGGTGTGGACCGCAACACCCGCGTTCGCGACCTGACCGAGGAAGACCTCGTCAAGATCCGCGAGTACGTGGACCAGAACTTCCAGACCGAGGGTGACCTCCGTCGCGAGATCCAGGCCGACATCCGCCGCAAGGTCGAGATCGGCTGCTACCAGGGTCTGCGGCACCGTCGTGGTCTGCCGGTCCGCGGCCAGCGCACCAGCACGAACGCCCGCACCCGCAAGGGCCCGCGTCGCGCCATCGCCGGTAAGAAGAAGCCGGGCAAGAAGTAGTCCTCAGCGGACGCTTTTCAGCGGTCTTCGCTGTAGGACCGACCACCTCCCGTAGGAGAACGACATGCCCCCCAAGGGACGTCAGGGCGCTGCCAAGAAGGTGCGCCGCAAGGAAAAGAAGAACGTCGCTCACGGCCACGCGCACATCAAGAGCACGTTCAACAACACGATCGTGTCCATCACGGACCCGAGCGGCAACGTGATCTCGTGGGCCTCCGCCGGCCACGTCGGCTTCAAGGGCTCCCGCAAGTCCACGCCGTTCGCCGCGCAGATGGCTGCCGAGTCGGCCGCCCGTCGCGCGCAGGAGCACGGCATGCGCAAGGTCGACGTCTTCGTCAAGGGCCCGGGTTCCGGTCGTGAGACCGCCATCCGTTCGCTCCAGGCGACCGGCCTCGAGGTCGGCTCGATCCAGGACGTCACGCCGACCCCGCACAACGGCTGCCGTCCGCCCAAGCGTCGCCGCGTCTGATCTTTCTCAGCGCAGGCCGCTTGGTCTGAGGTCTTCGGGCGGTACGGCTCTCCTGGGCGGTGCCGCCCGTACCCTTGTTCCACGTCAGGGCATCAAATAGTGGGTGCCCCTGAACTGAAGGACTTATCTTCATGCTGATCGCTCAGCGTCCCTCGTTGACCGAAGAGGTCGTCGACGAATTCCGCTCCCGGTTCGTGATCGAGCCGTTGGAGCCGGGCTTCGGCTACACCCTCGGCAACTCGCTCCGCCGGACTCTGCTCTCCTCGATTCCGGGTGCGGCGGTCACGTCCATCCGTATCGATGGTGTCCTGCACGAGTTCACCACCGTGCCGGGTGTCAAGGAGGACGTCACCGACCTGATCCTCAACATCAAGCAGCTCGTCGTCTCCTCGGAGCAGGACGAGCCGGTCGTGATGTACCTGCGCAAGCAGGGCCCGGGTCTGGTCACCGCCGCCGACATCGCGCCGCCGGCCGGTGTCGAGGTGCACAACCCCGACCTGGTCCTCGCCACGCTCAACGGCAAGGGCAAGCTGGAGATGGAGCTGACCGTCGAGCGCGGTCGCGGCTACGTCTCCGCCGTGCAGAACAAGCAGGCTGGTCAGGAGATCGGGCGCATCCCGGTCGACTCGATCTACTCGCCGGTTCTCAAGGTGACGTACAAGGTCGAGGCCACGCGTGTCGAGCAGCGGACCGACTTCGACAAGCTGATCGTCGACGTCGAGACGAAGCAGGCCATGCGTCCCCGTGACGCCATGGCGTCGGCGGGCAAGACGCTGGTCGAGCTGTTCGGTCTCGCCCGCGAGCTGAACATCGACGCCGAGGGCATCGACATGGGCCCGTCCCCGACGGACGCCGCCCTGGCCGCTGACCTGGCGCTGCCGATCGAGGAGCTGGAGCTCACCGTTCGGTCGTACAACTGCCTGAAGCGCGAGGGCATCCACTCCGTGGGTGAGCTCGTCGCACGCTCCGAGGCGGACCTGCTCGACATCCGCAACTTCGGTGCGAAGTCGATCGACGAGGTCAAGGCGAAGCTGGCCGGTATGAGCCTCGCCCTGAAGGACTCGCCGCCCGGATTCGACCCGACCGCCGCCGCCGACGCCTTCGGCGCCGACGACGACGCGGACGCCGGGTTCGTGGAGACCGAGCAGTACTAGTTTTCCCGCGTCCCTGTCGGGGCGCGGCCACTGACCCCGGTACCTGATACGGCCGGGGCAGACACCAAGGAGAAACACCATGCCGAAGCCCACCAAGGGTGCCCGTCTGGGCGGCAGCGCCGCGCACGAGAAGCTGCTCCTCGCGAACCTCGCGAAGTCGCTCTTCGAGCACGGCAAGATCACGACGACCGAGGCCAAGGCCCGTCGTCTGCGCCCGTACGCGGAGCGTCTGGTCACCAAGGCGAAGAAGGGCGACCTTCACAACCGCCGTCAGGTGCTCCAGGTGATCACGGACAAGAGCGTCGTCCACACGCTCTTCACCGAGATCGGCCCGCGCTACGAGAACCGCCCGGGTGGTTACACCCGTATCACCAAGATCGGTAACCGTCGTGGCGACAACGCGCCCATGGCTGTCATCGAGCTGGTCGAGGCGCTGACGGTCGCGCAGCAGGCCACCGGTGAGGCCGAGGCCGCCACCAAGCGCTCCGCCAAGGACGCCGAGGCCGCCGCTCCGGCCGCCGAGGTCGTCGAGGACGCCAAGCCGGCCGACGAGGCCGCCGCTGAGGAGTCCAAGGACGCCTGAGGCTCTGCCTCGCGTGTTGTGTGAGCGGGTCCGCCCTTACGGGGCGGGCCCGCTTTCGCGTTCGGTCGTGTGAGAGGAACGGTTGCAGTGAGTGACGAGGTGGCGGACGGGTTCGTGCGCGTGCGGCTCGATCTGTCGTACGACGGCAAGGACTTCTCCGGGTGGGCCAAGCAGGCCGGCGGCCGGCGGACCGTGCAGGGGGAGATCGAGGACGCGCTGCGGACGGTGACCCGCTCCTCGCAGACGTACGAGCTGACCGTGGCCGGGCGGACCGACGCCGGGGTGCACGCGCGGGGGCAGGTGGCGCATGTGGATCTGCCGGCCGGGGTGTGGGAGGAGCACCGGGAGAAGCTGTTGAAGCGGCTGGCCGGGCGGCTGCCCAAGGATGTGCGGGTGTGGTCGGTGGGGGAGGCACCGGAGGGGTTCAACGCGCGGTTCGCCGCCCTGTGGCGGCGCTACATCTACCGGGTCGGCGACCGGCCGGGCGGTGTCGATCCGCTGTTGCGCGGCCATGTGCTGTGGCACGACTGGGAGTTGGACGTCGAGTCGATGGACGTCGCCGCCAAGTCCCTCGTGGGGGAGCATGACTTCGCGGCGTACGCGAAGCGGCGCGAGGGCGCGACGACGATTCGGGAGATCCTCGCCTTCGGGGTCGAGCGGCGGCCCGACGGTGTCATCGAGATCGAGGTGCGCGCGGACGCCTTCTGCTACAACCAGGTGCGGTCCATGGTGGGCGCGCTGCTGTTCGTGGGGGACGGGCACCGGGGCGCCGAGTGGCCGCGGAAGGTGCTGGACGCGGGGGTGCGGGACAGTGCGGTGCATGTGGTGCGGCCGCATGGGCTGACGCTGGAGGAAGTGGCTTATCCCGTCGACGAGCTGCTGGCGGCCCGGGGCAAGGAGGCCCGCAACAGGCGGACGTTGCCCGGGGCGGGCAGCAGCTGAAGCAGACGGCGCGGGACGCGCCGCGGCGCGCGGATGTCGTGCCGCACCTGACGGAGTGGGCCGAGGTCCGGGCCCTGGATCCGGAGCAGGCACGGCACTGGTTTTCCCGGCCACGCATCGTGGACGGGCGCGGGGCGCTCGACCCGGCCGTATGGGCCGCGGCGAGCTGGGATGTCCGGGGGCTGGGGAGGCCCCCGGTGGGGAGGGAAAGAGATGACGTACGCAAGGGGCGACCGGGATCTGGAGAGATCCGAGACCGCCGTGACCGTGGTGATGCCCACCTACAACGAAGCGGCGAACCTGCCGCGCGTCGCCGAACTGGTGCTCGGCCAGCCGGTGCCGGGGCTGCACCTGAAGATCGTGGATGACTCCAGCCCCGACGGGACCGGGCGGATCGCCGAGGAGGTCGCCGAGAAGTACAACGCCGATCTGCCGGGCGGGCGGCGGCGGATGAGCGTGCTGCACCGGGTGGAGAAGGACGGGCTCGGGCGGGCGTACGCGGCCGGGATGAGCGCGGCGCTGGAGGAGGGTGCCCAGTACGTGGTGCAGATGGACGCCGACGGCTCGCACCCGGCGGAAGCGCTGCCGCGGATGCTGGACGCGGCCCTGGCGCACGACGCCGGGCTCGTCATCGGCAGCCGCTACGTCGACGGCGGCTCCCTGGACGAGGAGTGGGGCTGGCACCGCAAGGCCCTGTCGAGGTTCGCCAACGGGTACGCGCGCACGGTACTCGGGACGCGGCAGATCTCCGACATCACCGCGGGGTTCACGATGTGGCGCGCTGACGTGCTGGCCGCCGTCGACGTGAAGTCCCTGGACAGCGCGGGCTACAGCTTCCAGGTGGAGCTCAAGTACAAGGCGGTGCGCGGGGGCTGTGAGGTCGTCGAGATCCCGATCCGGTTCGAGGAGCGCACCGAGGGCGTCTCCAAGATGAGCCTCGGTACGCAGGTCGAGTCGGCCATGATCCCGCTGCGGCTGCGCCGCCGCTACCGCGGGGTGTGACGCCGGTGTCCGGGCGACACGGGGGCGCCCCGTCCGCGCTGAGCAAGCTGTACGCAGAGATCGCCAAGTTCGGTGCGGTCGGCCTGCTCGGCATCGTCGTGAACCTCGCGGCCTTCAATCTGCTGCGCTGGGCCACGGAGTTGCAGACGGTCCGTGCCAGTGTCGCCGCCACCGCGGTCGCGATCGTCGGCAACTACGTGGGGTTCCGGTACTTCACGTACCGGGACCGGGGATCGGCCGTCGGCCGGCGGCGCGAGATGGCGCTGTTCGCCTTCTTCAGCGCCGTCGGCCTGCTGATCGAGAACGGGGTGCTCTACGGGGCGACGTACGGCCTCGGCCTGCACGACGCCCTGTGGAGCAACTTCTTCAAGTTCACGGGCATCGGCGTCGCGACGCTGTTCCGCTTCTGGTCGTACCGCACCTGGGTGTTCAGGAGCGCCCCGCAGGTGCCGGTGGCTCCCCACGGGTTCGACACGGCCGGATTCGTCGAGTCGGTCGAGCAGACCTTGACGCTGCGCGCCGTCACCCCGCCGTCGCCGCGGCCGAGGCCTGGACCTCGCCGCGCCGCTTGATCTGCTGGAACGTGAACTCCTGGAGGTCGTCGCCCAGCGCGTACATGGCGGCGTCCTTGGGGGTGGCGTCCGTGCCGTTGGTGCGGCCGCCGTTGGTGAAGTACGCGTAGCGGCCCACGGAGTTCGCGGTCTGGCGGCAGACCGTCGTGCGGCAGAACGTGGGGACCCCGGAGCCGGGCAGTGACAGGACCGCGCCGTCGAAGTCGTACTGCTCCTTGGCCCGGGTCGCCGCGGCCTTGGTGTCGAAGACCGCGAGGCCGATGGTGACGGCCGCGTCGCCCTTGTAGTAGGTGGCGCGGATCACCTGCCGGCAGCCGTTCTTCTTCAGGACGGCGGGCAGGCCCTTCGTGGCCACCGAGGCGCAGTCGGTCGTACGGGCCGTCGCGCCCCTCTTGTAGACGTGGCCGCCGATGGTGAGCGACGGGCCGGGATAGAGCGTGTCCGCGGCGAGCGGCGCCTTGTCCTTGGCCGCGCTGTCGATGAACTCGTTCGGGTTCAGCGGGGGCGGGGGCGTCGTCTCCTCGAAGGAGGGGCCCGGCGTCTTTCCCGCGCTGGGGATGTCCGCGGTGCTCGGCAGCTGGTCGGCCGGCTTGTTCGCGGCCTCGCTGTCGCCGTTCGCGGAGACGATGCCCCAGGCGACGGCCGAACCGACCGCGAGCGTCGCCAGGACGGCGCCGCCGATGATCATCCAGCGTTTCTTGCGCGTGCGGGCCTCGGACGCCTCGGCCAGTGCCGCCCAGTCCGGAGCGCCCCCGCTGTCACCCGAACCCCACTGGGGTCCCCCCTGCCCGAAACTCATGGGGCGCATCTTAGACGCCTCCCGCGGGGCCGGGGATACACCAGGTGCGGCCCGCGAGCGGCATGCCGTTACGCTGGAGGGGACTGGGCACCCCCTGGTCCCGGAGCCGGGGTCCGAACCGCGTTTTGACCCATCCGGGGCGTCACGGGTATTCTGCCTAATCGTTGTGTGTATTGGCCTGCTCATTCTCACGTGAGGGGCCTTGCACAGGTTCCCTGGAGCAGTTTCCAGTGGGCGGCATACGGGCGCTGAACCCGGCCACTGTCGTCCCCAGCTGCACGATCGCTTCAGTGATGCCACGTTTCAGCACCCATCCACTGAAGAAGAAGGCTGCGAAGTGCGTACGTACAGCCCCAAGCCCGGCGATGTGACTCGCCAGTGGCACGTCATCGACGCGCAGGACATCGTCCTGGGCCGTCTGGCCACCACTGCCGCGACCCTCCTCCGTGGCAAGCACAAGCCCACCTATGCCCCGCACATGGACATGGGCGACTTCGTCGTCATTGTCAACGCGGACAAGGTGCACCTGTCCGGCAACAAGAAGACCCAGAAGATGGCGTACCGCCACTCCGGTTACCCGGGTGGTCTGCGTTCCGTCCGCTACGACGAGCTGCTCGCGAAGAACCCCGAGAAGGCCGTCGAGAAGGCCATCAAGGGCATGCTTCCCAAGAACACGCTCGGCCGTCAGATGCTCTCGAAGCTGAAGGTCTACTCGGGCGACCAGCACCCGCACGCTGCCCAGCAGCCGGTGCCGTTCGAGATCACCCAGGTCGCGCAGTAGTTCCGGCCACACCCCCAAAGACAGAAAAGAATCTGAGGAGCATCGTGGCCGAGACCACCGCCGAGACGCCGGTCGAAGAAGAGATCGTCGACGTCGAGAGCTACACCACCGAGTCGGACGCGCCCGTCGAGGGCGAGTACACCTCGGAGTCCAACCCCGCCCGCTTCGGTGACCCGCAGCCGGCCGCCGGCCTGGGCCGCCGCAAGAACGCCATCGCGCGCGTTCGCATCGTCCCGGGCTCGGGCAAGTGGAAGGTCAACGGGCGCACGCTCGAGGACTACTTCCCGAACAAGGTCCACCAGCAGGAAGTCAACGAGCCCTTCAAGGTGCTCGAGCTCGACGGCCGCTACGACGTCATCGCCCGCATCTCGGGTGGCGGCGTCTCCGGTCAGGCCGGTGCCCTGCGCCTCGGCGTGGCCCGCGCGCTGAACGAGGCGGACGTGGACAACAACCGCCCGGCGCTCAAGAAGGCCGGTTACCTCAAGCGTGACGACCGTGCGGTCGAGCGCAAGAAGGCCGGTCTCAAGAAGGCCCGCAAGGCCCCGCAGTACAGCAAGCGCTAAATCTCGCTGCCTGCTTGTCTTTCCCGTTCGCCCCGGCGGCACTTCGCGTGCCGCCGGGGCGTTCGGTTTATGGATGACGTGACGTTTCGGAGGACATCTAGTGGGACGACTCTTCGGCACCGACGGCGTGCGCGGCGTCGCCAACGCGGATCTGACGGCCGAGCTGGCGCTCGGGCTCTCCGTCGCCGCGGCGCATGTACTCGGTGAGGTGGGCACCTTCGCGGGGCACCGTCCGGTGGCGGTCGTCGGGCGTGATCCGCGGGCCTCGGGCGAGTTCCTGGAGGCCGCGGTCGTCGCGGGCCTGGCCAGCGCCGGTGTCGATGTACTGCGCGTCGGTGTGCTGCCCACCCCCGCGGTGGCGTATCTCACCGGTGCGCTGGAAGCCGACCTCGGCGTCATGCTCTCCGCGAGCCACAACGCCATGCCGGACAACGGCATCAAGTTCCTCGCCCGCGGCGGCCACAAGCTGGACGACGCCCTGGAGGAGCGGATCGAGGACGTCTACGAGCAGCACCGCACCGGTGAGCCCTGGGACCGCCCGACCGGTTCCGGCGTCGGCCGCGTGAAGGCGTACGACGAAGGCTTCGACCAGTACGTCGCCCACCTCCTCGGGGTCCTGCCCAACCGGCTCGACGGGCTGAAGATCGTCCTCGACGAGGCGCACGGTGCCGCGTCCCGCGTCTCGCCCGAGGCGTTCACGCGCGCGGGCGCCGAGGTCGTCACGATCGGCGCCGAGCCCGACGGGCTCAACATCAACGACGGCTGCGGCTCGACCCACCTCGACCTGCTGAAGGCCGCCGTCGTCGAGCACGGGGCCGACTTCGGTGTCGCCCACGACGGGGACGCCGACCGCTGCCTGGCCGTGGACCACACGGGCTCCGAGGTCGACGGCGACCAGATCATGGCCGTCCTCGCCCTCGCGATGCGCGAGCGCGGCGCCCTGCGCGAGGACACCGTCGTCGCGACCGTCATGTCGAACCTGGGCTTCAAGCTGGCCATGGAGCGCGAGGGCATCACCTGCGTACAGACCGCCGTCGGCGACCGGTACGTCCTGGAGTCCATGAAGAGCCGCGGGTACGCGTTGGGCGGCGAGCAGTCCGGGCACGTCATCGTGCTCGACCACGCGACGACCGGTGACGGCACGCTGACCGGGCTGCTGCTCGCGGCGCGGGTCGCGCAGACCGGCCGGAGCCTGAAGGACCTCGCCGCCGTCATGGAGCGGCTGCCGCAGGTCCTCATCAACGTGCCGGACGTGGACAAGTCCCGCGTCACCACCTCCACCGAGCTGACCACGGCCGTCGCCGACGCCGAGCGGGAGCTGGGCGCCACCGGGCGGGTACTGCTCCGCTCCTCGGGCACCGAGCCGCTGGTCCGGGTGATGGTCGAGGCCGCCGACATCGAGCAGGCGCGGGGCGTGGCCGAGCGCCTCGCCGACGTCGTGAAGTCGGCGCTCGGCTAAGCGCGCGCGACCCCGCGCGCGCCGCGCTCACGCTGCCTGGCCCAGAGGAACTTCTGGACGAGGAGCGTGAGCGTGCCGGCCAGGACGATGCCCAGCAGGTTCAGCAGGAGCTGCTGGGTGGAGCCCCGGGTCTGGCCCATGTCGCCGTAGCTGAGGGCCACCGCGGCGTTCGCCGCCGCGGGCACCGTGGTCACCGAGATGGCCACCCCCACCAGCGCGCCCGACTTCGCCGAGGTGAGGGAGAGCGTGCCGGCCACGCCCGCCAGCACGGCGACCACGAACGAGAACCAGTCGGGCGCGTAGACGAACCCGGTGTTGGGGCGCTCCGCCTCCAGCTGCTTCTGGGTGAACAGTCCCACCGCGTCCATGAACCAGCTGAAGCCCACCGTCACGACCATCGCCGCGGCGAACCCGACGAGCAGCGCGATCACTGAGCGCAGTGCGAGGCGCGGGGCGCGCCGCACCAGCGCCGTGCAGACCCCGGCGAGCGGGCCGAACTCCGGGCCGACCGCCATGGCGCCGACGACCAGGATGGCGTTGTCGAGCACCACGCCGCACGCCGCGATCATGGTGGCGATGACGAGGAACGCCACGTAGGTGACGGTGAGTGTCGACTCCTCGTGCGTGGTGTCCGTCAGGTGCTCCCACAGCACCGCGTCGGCGCCCTCGCCCGGCGCGTCGTCCTCGGCCCGGTCGGCGCGGAGCGACAGCGACAGGTCGATGTTCTCGACGGCGATCGAGCCCGCCTTGTCGATCTCCAGCTTCCGCAGCCCGTCGATGAGCTCGTCCCCGGCCTCGCGGGCGACATCGCACAGCACGACGTCGCCCGCCGGATCGCGGGCGGCGCCGGGCAGCACCGCGAGGTGCGTGGTGCCGACCGTGCTCTCGATCAGACGCACGACGGCGTCCGTCTTCTCGGCCGGGGTGATCAGACGCAGATGCAGCATGCGCGTACGGTAACCGGCGCCGCCCGGGGCCCGCTCTCAGAGTTTGCGCAGGCGCAGCCGCTGCACCTTGTGGTCGGCCCCCTTGCGGATGACGAGGCCCGCGCGGGCCCGCGTGGGGGCCACGTTCTCCAGCAGGTTGACCTTGTTGATGGTGCTCCAGATCGTGCGCGCGTAGTCCAGGGCCTCCTCCTCCGAGACCTGCGTGTACTTGCGGAAGTACGACGACGGGTCCTGGAAGGCGGTCGCGCGCAGCTTGCGGAACCGGTTGAGGTACCACCGCTCGATGTCCTCGGCGCGCGCGTCCACGTAGACGCTGAAGTCGAAGTAGTCGGCGAGGCCGACGCGGGTGCGGCCGTCCTTGCCCGGCAGGGCGGGCTGGAGCACGTTGATGCCCTCGACGATGAGGATGTCGGGGCGGCGCACGGTCAGCTTCTGGTCCGGCACGATGTCGTAGATGAGGTGCGAGTAGACGGGGGCCGTCACCTCGTCCTTGCCGGCCTTGATGTCGGCGACGAACCGGGTCAGGGCGCGGCGGTCGTAGGACTCGGGGAAGCCCTTGCGCGCCATCAGGCCGCGGGCCTGGAGCTCCTTGGTGGGCAGCAGGAAACCGTCGGTGGTGACGCGCTCCACGCGCGGGTGCTCGGGCCAGCGCGACAGGAGGGCCTGGAGGAGCCGGGCGACGGTCGACTTGCCGACCGCGACCGACCCCGCGACCCCTATGACGAAGGGCGTGCCCGACTGAGCGGCCTTCTCGCCGGTGTCGCCGAGGAAGGTGTTGACGGCGCTGCGCAGGCCGTCGGTGGCGCCGACGTACAGGTTCAGGAGGCGGGAGAGCGGCAGGTAGATGTCGCGGACCTCGTCGAGGTCGATCACGTCGCCGAGACCGCGCACCCGCTCCACCTCGTCGGCGGTCAGCGGAAGTGGCGTCTTTTCACGCAGGGCGCTCCACTCGGTTCGGGTGAGGTCGACGTAGGGAGTCGCCTCCGGCTTGTGCCGGTGGGCGCTCCGGGAGGTCGAGTGCAGGGGCTCGGAGACCGGAGAGATCACAGTCCATTGTTACGGCTGTATGGACGGCGCGGGGGGTGGGGTGCGTCACGCGGCCGAACGGAGGCCCTGCCTCCGTCCTATCGTCACAGCTTGCGCACAGGTATGGATTCCGGATGGAGGCGGGCGGTACCTTCCCGGGACCCGTGGTCCGCAGCCGCAGCCGCGGTGCGGAAGGGGACGTCATGGCCGTACTTCGCTTGCCCGGCTTCGTACGACGACTGGCCGATGCCGCGAGACCCCCTGATGACTGGGCCGGACACGTCCGCAGCGAACTGGCGCTGGAGCTGCCCGACGAGGACATCGGCGAGGACCTCGACGACTGTCTCGACTTCTACGAGATGGGCAGCAAGCCGCGCTGCGAGGAGGTCGAGTACCTGGGGCTCGTGCAGGACGCGCGGGACCGGCTCCTGTGGGGACGCGAGAGCAAACCCTAGGCTGCGGCACATGTGCGGAATCGTGGGATATGTGGGCTCGCAGTCGGCCCTTGACGTCGTGCTGGCCGGGCTGCGACGGCTGGAGTACCGGGGCTACGACTCCGCCGGTGCGGCCGTGCTCGCCGACGGCTCGCTCGCCGCCGCGAAGAAGGCCGGCAAGCTCGCCAACCTGGAGAAAGAGCTGGTCGAGCGGCCATTGCCGACCGGCGCGACCGGCATCGGGCACACCCGCTGGGCCACCCACGGCGGCCCCACGGACGCGAACGCCCACCCGCACCTGGACAACGCGGGCCGCGTCGCCGTCGTCCACAACGGCATCATCGAGAACTTCGCCGCCCTGCGCGCCGAACTGGCCGAGCGCGGCCACGAACCGGCCTCCGAGACGGACACCGAGGTGGTCGCGCACCTGCTCGCCGAGGAGTTCGCGGACAGCGGGGACCTCGCCGCCTCCATGCGCCGGGTGTGCCGCCGCCTTGAGGGCGCGTTCACGCTGGTCGCGGTGCACGCGGACGCGCCCGACGTGGTCGTGGGGGCGCGCCGGAACTCGCCGCTGGTGGTGGGCGTGGGGGAGGGCGAGGCGTTCCTCGCCTCGGACGTCGCGGCCTTCATCGAGCACACCCGCTCCGCGATCGAGCTCGGCCAGGACCAGGTCGTCGAGGTGCGCCCGGACGCGGTGACGGTGACCGACTTCGACGGGCGCCCCGCCGAGGTGCGCCGCTACCACATCGACTGGGACGCCTCCGCCGCCGAGAAGGGCGGCTACGACTACTTCATGCTCAAGGAGATCGCGGAGCAGCCGAAGGCCGTCGCGGACACGCTGCTGGGGCGGATCGGCGCCGGGGGCCGGCTGACCCTGGACGAGCTGCGGATCCCCGCCCAGGTGCTGAAGATGGTCGACAAGGTCGTCGTCGTGGCGTGCGGCACGGCGTTCCACGCGGGTCTGATCGCCAAGTACGCCATCGAGCACTGGACGCGGATCCCGTGCGAGGTGGAGCTGGCGAGCGAGTTCCGTTACCGGGACCCGATCCTGGACGCCCGTTCGCTGGTGATCGCGATCTCGCAGTCCGGCGAGACGATGGACACGCTGATGGCGCTGCGGCACGCGCGCGAGCAGGGCGCCACGGTCCTCGCGATCTGCAACACGAACGGCTCGACGATCCCGCGCGAGTCGGACGCGGTGCTGTACACGCACGCGGGGCCGGAGGTCGCGGTCGCGTCGACGAAGGCGTTCCTGACGCAGTTGGTGGCGTGTTACCTCGTCGCGCTCTACCTCGGCCAGGTGCGCGGCACCAAGTGGGGCGACGAGATCCTCACCGTCGTACGGGACCTCGCGCGCATGGGCGAGGAGGTCGAACGGGTCCTGGAGACCATGGAGCCGGTACGGGAACTGGCCCGTTCGCTGGCCGGGCACGACACCGTGCTCTTCCTCGGGCGCCACGTCGGTCACCCGGTGGCTCTTGAGGGCGCCCTCAAGCTCAAGGAGCTGGCGTACATGCACGCCGAGGGCTTCGCGGCCGGTGAACTGAAGCACGGGCCGATCGCGCTCATCGAGGCCGGGGTGCCGGTGGTGGTCGTGGTGCCCTCACCGCGCGGGCGCTCCGTCCTGCACGACAAGATGGTCTCCAACATCCAGGAGATCCGGGCGCGCGGCGCCCTGACCATCGTGATCGCCGAGGAGGGCGACGAGGCCGTCGTCCCCTACGCCGACCACCTCGTCCGCGTGCCGGCCACCCCGACGCTGCTCCAGCCACTGGTCGCGACGGTGCCGCTCCAGGTCTTCGCCTGCGAACTGGCGACCGCGCGCGGCAACGAGGTGGATCAGCCGCGGAATCTGGCGAAGTCCGTGACGGTGGAGTGACCCGGGGCAAGTACGTGTGGTGTGAACTGACCACCGCGTAGCCGTCGACCGTAAGGTGCTCGGCATGAGCATCATCGGGGTCGGTATCGACGTGGCCGAGATCGAGCGGTTCGCGGCGTCGCTGGAGCGGACGCCCGGGCTGGCCGGGCGGCTCTTCCTGCGCGACGAGTTGTTGCTGCCCGGCGGCGAGCGGCGCGGGGTCGCCTCGCTGGCCGCCCGGTTCGCGGCGAAGGAGGCGATCGCCAAGGCGCTGGGCGCGCCGGCCGGGCTGCGGTGGACCGACGCGGAGGTCTACGTCGAGGAGAGCGGGCAGCCGCGGATGCGGGTGACGGGGACGGTGGCCGCGCGGGCGGCCGAGCTCGGCGTCACCGGGTTCCATGTGTCGCTGAGCCATGACGCGGGGGTTGCGTCCGCGGTGGTGGTGGCGGAGGGGTAAGGGGCGTCGCTTTCGGGGTGGGTGCGGCCGGGTTGTGCTGAGTGCGCAGTTCCCCGCGCCCCTGGGGGCTGGGTGTCGTGTCGGCCGCGGGGCTTTAGAGGTCGTGTTTGGGCCGCGGGTCGGTGGGGCTTCTCGCGCGGTTCCTCGCGCCCCTGAGGGGGCTGGGTGTCGTGGGCCGTGCGTGTGGTGGCTGCGGGGCGGTGGGGCTTCTTGCGCAGTTCCTCGCGCCCCTGAGGGGGCTGGGTGTCGTGGGCCGTGCGTGTGGTGGCTGCGGGGCGGTGGGGCTTCTCGCGCAGTTCCTCGCGCCCCTGAGGTGTGCACTTCGTGCGTCACCTCAGCGGGGCGCGGGCGGGCGCGATGGTGGTGCCGCCCGTAGGACGGCTACGGGTGTGTGATGTTCTGCCAGACCTGGCGTACCGCCGAGGCCACGTCCTGGGCCGAGATCGGGGCGTCCTGGGATACGTGGCGGGCCGCCAGGCCGTGGAGGTAGGCGCCCACCGATGCCGCGTCCATCGGCCGTAGCCCCGCCGCCAGCAGGGATCCCGTCAGCCCGGACAGGACGTCGCCGCTGCCGGCCGTGGCCAGCCAGGGGGTGCCCGTGGGGTTCACCCGGACCGGAACGCCGTCCGCGTCCCCGTCCGGCGACGCGATCAGCGTCGTCGAGCCCTTCAGCAGCACCGTGGCCCGGTACCGCGCGGCCAACTCCCGTACCGACGCCAGGCGTTCGCGCTCCACCCGCTCCCGGTCGCAGCCCAGCAGCGCCGCCGCCTCCCCGGCGTGCGGGGTCAGGACCGTGGGCGCCGTGCGGCCCCGTACCGTCTCCGCGTCCGCCAGCCGGAGGCCGTCCGCGTCGATGAGGACCGGGACGTCCGATGCCAGAACGTCCGCGAGGCCCCCCTTGTCGTCCCCCAGGCCGGGGCCGATCACCCACGCCTGGACGCGGCCCGCCTGCGAAGGCGGCCCCGCCGACACCAGGGTCTCCGGGAAACGGGCGATCACCGCGTCCGCGGCCGCGCCCACGTAACGGATCGCCCCCGCCCCGCCGTGCAGCGCCCCGGCCGTGGCCAGGACCGCGGCGCCCGGATAGCGGGCCGAGCCCGCGACGACGCCGACCACGCCGCGCTGGTACTTGTCGCTCTCCCCGGTGGGACGCGGCAGCAGCGCCGCCACGTCGCCGTGTTGCAGAGCCTCCAACTCCCGCCCGTCGGCGGGCGGTTCGAGGCCGATGTCGACCAGGCGGAGCGCCCCCGCGTAGGTGTGCGCCGGATCGATGAGCAGCCCCGGCTTGTACGCGCCGAACGTGACCGTCGCGTCCGCCCGCACCGCGTCGCCATGTACCTCGCCGGTGCCCGCGTCCACCCCGCTGGGCAGGTCCACGGCGACCGTGCGGGCCCCCGATTCCCGTGCCAGGGCTGCCAGTTGCGCGGCGCGCGGGCGCAGCCCGCCCTTGCCGCCGATGCCCACGATGCCGTCGAGGACGAGGTCCGCCCCGGTCACGGCCCGCGCGGCGGCGTCGGACTCCGCGTCCAGCACGGTGCCACCGGCCGCCCGCAACGCCGCGAGGCCCCCTGCGTGGGCCCGCTCCGGCGCCAGCGTCAGCGCCGTGACGCCCGCGCCGCGCCGGGCCAGCCGGGCGCCGGCGTACAGGGCGTCGCCGCCGTTGTCCCCGGAGCCGATCAGCAGGGTGATCCGTTTCCCGTACACCTTGCCGAGCAGGTCGGCGCAGGCCGCGGCGAGCCCGGCCGCCGCCCGCTGCATGAGTGCTCCGTCGGGCAGTCGCGCCATCAGCGCGCGTTCGGCGGCCCGGATGGTCTCCACGTCATAGGCAGTGCGCATGTCATCGAGTCTCCCCCAGGAAGTGGGTGCGAAGCAGCTCGGCCGTCTCCGCGGGGTGCGTGGACCAGCCGTTGTGCGCGCCGGGGAAGACCGCCAGGGGTAGCCCGAGACGCTCGGCGAGCAGTGCGGCGGGGCGGTACGGCAGGTGGCCCCGGGTGTCCGCGCCGGCCGCCAGGACCAGGCGGTCGGCGACCGTCGAGAGGGCGGCGAGATCAGGGACGTACGCCGCGAAACTGCGGTGCTCGTACCGGATCGCGAGGGGCGCGTTCACCAGGAGCCGCTCCCGCGCGGCCCGGGTGCGCTCCGGGAGCGGGTCCTCCTGGGGCGCGGGGAGCAGCACCGGGCCGACGCCCCGCAGGAAGCGCTCGCCCGCCGCTCCGAGCCCCTCGGTGACGAACGTGTCGTACACCTCCTGGAAGAACGCCAGCTGCTCGGCCGCGTCCGGCAGCACGCTCCACGACGGCGGCTCGTGCGCGAGGGCTCCGCGCAGCCGCTCCGGGTGGCGGGCCAGCAGGTCGAGGGTGACGATCGCGCCGCTGGACGCGCCGGCCACGTACGCGGGTTCGCCGGGCGCGACCGCGTCCAGCAGGCGCAGGGCGTCGTCCGCGTGGACGTCGACCCGCTGCTCGGCGCGGGGGCCGTCCAGGGTGCTGCGCGAGTATCCGCGCGGGTCGTGCGTGAGCACCGTGAACGTGTCGGCCAGGGCGTCGGCGACCGGGTCGAGGGCCGCCGCGTCGCCGCCCGCGCCGGGCAGCAGGAGGAGGAGCGGGCCCGCGCCGCGCGTCTCGTGGTGGAGCGTCGCGCCGGGCACGCGAAGCCGGCCGCTGGTGATCAACTGCTCTCTCCTTCGGGCCAGTTGGTGAGGGCGATGTGCAGGGCCCGTACCGTGCTCGTCCAGCTGTCGCCCGCCTCGCGCCGGTGGCGGAAGCCGCCCGCGAGTTCGAGGCTGACGAAGCCGTGGAACGTGCTGCGCAGCAGCCGGCCCGCGTCGGTCAGGTCCGGCTCGGCCAGGCCGTACCCCTGGAGCAGCGCGTACGTGCAGGTGAGGTTGCGGCGCAGGGCCGGGTGGTCGTCGTAGACCGAGGGGTCGAGCTCCTGCTGCTGGGTCGCCGCGTACCGGCCGGGGTGGGCGAGGGCGAAGTCGCGGTAGGCGTCGGCGAAGGCGACGAGCGCGTCGCGGCCCGCCCGGCCCGCGAGCGCGTCCGCGATCCGGTCGGCGAGGTCGAGGCCGGAGAGGACGGCCACCCGCAGGCGCAGGTCGGACAGGTTCTTCACGTGCGCGTACAGGCTCGCGTCCTTCACGCCGAAGCCGCGGGCGAGCGCCGCGACGGTGATGTGCTCGAAGCCGACGGTGTCCGCGAGGTCGGCGGCTGCCGCCACCACCCGCTCCCTGGTCAGCCCTGCTCTGGCCATCATGTGCGCCGTCACTCCTCTGCCGGTGGTCCCGGGCCACGCCCCCGGATCCGGCATCCGCCGTGCCTATGGGTCCTAGGTTTTTACTTACGGTACCTAGGTACGGCTGGGCTGATCAACCGATTTCCGGTGGATCCCGCCGCGCGGCTGCCCCCGATCCCGCGCCCGGGCGGGTTCCCTTCGCCCATGATCAGCCCCCCTCCGCGCGGCACGCTCGCCGCGCTGATCGCCCTCGCCGCCGTCCTGTCGGCGGGACCGGTCTTCGCCGAGCCGGCCCCGCCCCGGCCCGCCGCGCCCGCCCCGGCCGGAGCACCCGTCCCGGGCAGCCCCGGCGACCCGGACACGGCGAAGAAGTGCCCCACGCGCGCGTACCGCCTCGCCTGCGTCGACCTGAAGCGCCAGCGGATGTGGGTGAGCAAGGGAAGGAAGGAGATCCTCCTCGGCCCCGTCCCGATCCGCAGCGGACGCGCCGGGTACCGGACCCGCACCGGCTGGCACAAGGTCTACTGGAAGCACAAGAACCACTGGTCGTCGATCTACAACACCTCCATGCCGTACAGCCAGTTCTTCAGCCGCGGGCAGGCCTTCCACGCCATCTACGGCGATGTGCACAGCCCACCGGGTTCACGTGGCTGTGTGAACATGCGGCTCGCCGACGCCAAGAAGCTGTGGCGCGTGCTGAAGAAGAACGACCGCGTCTACGTGTGGGGCCGCAAGCCCGGCACTTGAGGGTTTTCCACAGGCTCGCAGGGCACCTCGGGCCGCTCTGAGAGACTGGGCGCACGATGAACGAGAACGTGACTGCCCCGCTCCGCGCCCGCGCCGAGATCGACCTCGGCGCCCTGAGGGCCAATGTGCGGTCCCTGCGTGCCCACGCGCCGGGGGCCGCGTTCATGGCCGTCGTGAAGGCGGACGCGTACGGGCACGGCATGATCCCCGTGGCCCGCGCGGCCAAGGAGGCGGGCGCCGAATGGATCGGCACCGCCACCCCAGAGGAGGCCCTGGAGCTGCGCGCCGCGGGGCTGCCCGGGCGCGTCATGTGCTGGCTCTGGGTGCCCGGCGGCCCCTGGCGCGAGGCCGTCGAGGCCGATCTGGACATGTCGCTGAGCGGGCTGTGGGCCCTGCGCGAGGTCACCGGCGCGGCGCGGGAGCTGGGCCGCACGGCCCGCGTCCAGCTCAAGGCCGACACCGGCCTCGGGCGCAACGGATGCCTGCCCGCCGACTGGCCCGAGCTGGTCCGCGAGGCCCTCGCCGCGCAGGAGGCGGGCCTCGTCACGATCACCGGCCTGTGGTCGCACTTCGCCTGCGCCGACGAGCCGGGACACCCCTCCACCGCGGCGCAGCTGGCGCGTTTCCACGAGATGGTCGCGTACGCGGAGGGGGAGGGCGTCACCCCTGAGGTGCGCCACATCGCGAACTCGCCGGGCACGCTCACCCTCCCCGAGACCCACTTCGACCTCGTCCGCCCCGGCATCGCCATGTACGGGATCTCGCCCAGCCCCGAGCTGGGCACGCCCGCCGACTTCGGGCTGCGCCCCGTCATGACGCTCAAGGCGAGCCTCGCCCTGGTGAAGCACGCGCCGGGCGGACTCGGCGTCAGCTACGGCCACCACTACGTCACCCCGGGCGAGACGACCCTCGGCCTGGTGCCGCTCGGCTACGCGGACGGCATCCCGCGCCACGCCTCCGGCACCGGCCCGCTCCTGATCGGCGGCAAGCGGCGCACGGTCGCGGGGCGGATCGCGATGGACCAGTTCGTCGTCGACCTCGGGGGCGACGAGCCGGCCGCGGGCGACGAGGCGGTGCTCTTCGGCCCGGGCGACGCGGGCGAGCCGACCGCCGAGGACTGGGCGGCCGCGGCGGGGACGATCGGATACGAGATCGTGACGCGCATCGGTTCGCGCGTACCGCGCGTCTATGTGGACGAGCAGGCCGACGGAGTGGCGGAGAAGGCCACCCCGGAAGCGGCGGGTGGCGGGGACGGAGCGGCCCAGGGCGGCGCGTGACGCTCCCCATGGGTTGCGAGGGCGCCACCCGGGCTATGTGAACCAGGAACGGATCGGCGTCCCCAGGAGGAGCGGCACGTGAGCGAGAGCAGCGCACCGGCCACGGTGGCCGTCGCCGAGGCGGCCGCCGAGGCCGCGTCGGGGAACTGGCGGCGGGCCGGGTTCGCCGGCGCCGCGATAGGCGTGGTGGCCGCGGGCGCTGCCGCCGGGGTCGCCGTGGAGCGGCTGACCGTGGGCCGCGGCATGCGCCGCAAGGCGCGGCTGGCCCTCGACGCCGCAGGACCCTACGGCTCGCTGCGCGGCGTCCCCGGCCGGGCCCGCGCCGCCGACGGCACGGAGCTGTACTACGAGGTCGACGAGGTCGAGCCGGACAGCGCCGACGGCCCGCGCAGACGCCGCCTGTTCGGCCGCGGGGCCCAGGCCCCCGTCACCGTCGTCTTCAGCCACGGCTACTGCCTCAACCAGGACTCCTGGCACTTCCAGCGCGCGGCCCTGCGCGGCGTCGTGCGCAGTGTGTACTGGGATCAGCGCAGCCACGGCCGCTCCGGGCGCGGCGTGGAGCAGAACCCGGTGGACGGGGACGGCACGCCCGTCTCCATCGACCGGCTCGGCGACGACCTCAAGGCCGTCATCGACGCGGCCGCGCCCGAGGGCCCGCTCGTGCTGGTCGGCCACTCCATGGGCGGCATGACCGTGATGGCGCTGGCCGACCGGTGCCCCGAGCTGATCCGCGAGCGCGTCGTGGGCGTGGCCCTCGTCGGTACGTCGTCGGGCAAGCTCGGCGAGGTCAACTACGGACTGCCGGTGGCCGGGATGAACGCGGTGCGCCGGGTGCTCCCCGGCGTGCTGAAGGCGCTGGGGCAGCGGGCCGACCTCGTCGAGCGCGGGCGGCGGGCGACCGCGGACCTGTTCGCCGGGATCATCAAGCGGTACTCGTTCGCGACGCGGGACGTCGACCCGGCGATCGCCCGGTTCGCCGAGCGGATGATCGAGGGCACGCCGATCGACGTGGTCGCCGAGTTCTACCCGGCGTTCCAGGAGCACGACAAGACGGCCGCCCTGACACGCTTCGCGGAGCTGCCCGTCCTGGTGCTGACCGGGGAGCAGGACCTGGTGACGCCGAGCGGGCACAGCGAGGCGATCGCGGCGCTGCTGCCGGACGCCGAGCTCGTCCTCGTACCGGACGCCGGGCACCTGGTGATGCTGGAGCACCCCGAGGTCGTCACGGACCGCCTCGTGGAACTGCTGGCCCGCGCGGGTGTCGGGCCGGCAGCCGCTACCGTGGGGAGCCATGGAGACACCGGCAGCACCGCACAGCCCGGCGGCTGAGACCGCCACCCCCGTCACGACCGCCACGGTCACCGTCACCTCCCCCGACCTCATGCGGAAGCTGGGCCTGGCCCTGGCCGAGCGAGTGCGCCCCGGCGACCTCGTGATGCTCACCGGGGAGCTGGGCGCGGGCAAGACGACGCTGACCCGCGGGCTCGGGGAGGGGCTCGGCGTGCGCGGCGCCGTGACCTCGCCGACCTTCGTGATCGCCCGCGTGCACCCGCCGCTCGCCGACGGCCCGGCCCTGGTGCACGTCGACGCGTACCGGCTCGGCGGCGGCCTCGACGAGATGGAGGACCTCGACCTCGACGTGTCCCTGCCGGACTCGGTCACCGTCGTGGAGTGGGGCGAGGGCAAGGTCGAGGAGCTCTCCGACGACCGGTTGCACGTCCTCATCGACCGTGCGACCGGGGACACCGCCGACGAGGTGCGCGTCGTGACGCTGCACGGCATCGGGGAGCGCTGGACCCAGGCGGACCTGAGCTCGCTCGCCGACTGAGACGCACCTGCCCGGAGCCCTTCCCGAACGCTTCCGGACCACCCGGGGCGCCCGCCCGCGACGAATCCCGGACGAATCACGGGTGGATCGCGGGCGTATCCCGACAACGCGTCGGCAAAATGTTGCGCGGCGCGTCTTCGGCGTGTTCACATGGGGACCGGACTTAGTTAGGTCTACCTAACCACGCCTGCTCGGGAGGCGCACATGTCGGCTTCGGAACGTGTAGTGCGGCGCACCGCGCCGACGTCGGGGCAAGGCGGCGCGCACACGGTGTCGATGGGGGATCTGCTGGCGTCCTGCGCGGCGGCGCGGGCGGTGTCGACCCCGCCGCCCCGGCAGGGCCGGGACGCCGGTCAGCACGGCGAGCCCGTACTTCTTCGCGACCGCGAAGACGAGGCGTGCCCCAAGAGCGCCTGAGGGCAGCGCGGAGCGGGGCAACGGGGAGAGCCGGGGAGGGCCCGCGGGCGCCCGGGGTCACCGGACGACGACGACCTTCCGGCCGTGCGTGGCGAACTCCCACATCGCGGCGCCGTCCGCCCGCGACTCCCGGATGCCGCCGGTCTGCTTCGCCGGGTCGGGCGACGGCGTGGAACCGTCGACGGCCGCACTGAACCCGACCGCCACCCCGCCCGCGTTCGCGAACCGCACGACGTGCTCGATCGGCACCCCGTCGGTGCCGGTCACGGACCCGGAGCGGGACGTCACCGTGTACTGGCCGGGCGCCGGATCCACCGTGCCGGGCGTCACCCGGTACGTGCGCCGCGGCTTGCCGTCGCCGCCGACCAGCCAGACCCGGTCGGTGCCCAGCGCGTAGACGACGCGCTCGCCGCCGCCGGACCGCGCGGGCAGCGCCGCGGGATCGGCCTTGTCCTTGGGGGAGCGGGACGCCGTCGCGGAGGGGGAGGCACCGTCCTTCGGCGCGGCGAGTTTCGCCGGCGCGTTCGCCGAGGCCTGGTACGCGAGGAAGCCGACCGCGGCGAGCGCGCCCGCGGTCAGCGCGGTCACGATTCCGGTGCTGCTCCGTGCCACCAGATGCCTGCCTCTCAAGTACGCATGTACGCATGTACGACGCCGGTGACGGCTCTACGTGACGGTAGCAGCCAGGACCCACGGCCCCGGGTTGCCGCCGGAGCGGACGTGGCTCCCCTCGGGTAGCCGTAGGCTGTTTGCGTGCTGTTGCTCGCCGTGGATACCGCCACCCCCGCCGTCACCGTCGCCCTGCACGACGGCACGGCCACCGTCGCCGAGTCGGACCAGGTCGACGCCCGCAGACACGGGGAGCTGCTGCTCCCCGCCGTCGACCGGGTGCTCGCCGAGGCCGGCGCGGGGCTCGACGCCGTCACCGGGATCGTCGTGGGCGTGGGCCCGGGACCGTACACCGGACTGCGCGTCGGCCTGATGACCGCCGACACCTTCGGGCTCGCGCTCGGCGTCCCCGTGTACGGACTGTGCACGCTGGACGGGCTCGCGTACGCCGCCGCGGGCGCGGTCGAGGGCCCCTTCGTGGTGGCCACCGACGCGCGCCGCAAGGAGGTCTACTGGGCCCGCTACGAGGACCCGCGGACCCGCGCCACCGACGCCGCCGTCGACCGGCCCGCCGACATCGCCGAGGCCGTCGCAGGACTGCCCGCGGTCGGCGCGGGCGCGCTGCTCTACCCCGACACGTTCACGGACCCGCGCGGCCCCGAGCACGTGTCCGCCGCCGCGCTCGCCGCGCTCGCCGCCGAGAAGCTCGCGGCCGGCGAGGAGCTCCTGGAGCCGCGCCCCCTCTACCTGCGCCGCCCCGACGCCCAGGTCCCCAAGAACTACAAGGTGGTCACCCCCAAGTGACAGGGACGGCCGAACTGCGCGAGATGCGCTGGTGGGACATCGATCCCGTGCTCGCCCTTGAGAAGGACCTCTTCCCGGACGACGCGTGGTCGCGCGGCATGTTCTGGTCCGAGCTGGCCCACGCGCGCGGCACCGGTTCGACGCGGCGCTACGTCGTCGCGTACGACGGTGACCGGCTCGTCGGCTACGGCGGGCTCGCCGCCTCCGGGAGCGCCTCCGACGGCGGCTCCGCCGACGCCGCCGACGTGCAGACCATCGCCGTCGCCCGCGACCACTGGAGCACCGGTCTCGGCGCCCGGCTGCTCACCGAACTCCTGCGGCACGCCACCGCCTTCGAGGCCGCCGAGGTGATGCTGGAGGTCCGGGTCGACAACACGCGGGCCCAGCGGCTCTACGAACGCTTCGGGTTCGAGCCGATCGGCTTCCGCCGCGGCTACTACCAGCCGGGCAACGTGGACGCCCTCGTGATGCGCCTGACCACCACCCAGGAGCCGGTGCCGCCCGGCGCCTCCCCACTGGAAAACCCGGTACCGGAGAACCCCGTACCGGGCACCCCCGTATCAGGAACTGAAGAGAAGAACCATGGCTGACGAACCGCTCGTCCTCGGCATCGAGACCTCCTGCGACGAGACCGGCGTCGGCATCGTCCGCGGCACCACCCTGCTCGCCGACGCCGTCGCCTCCAGCGTCGACGAGCACGCCCGCTTCGGCGGCGTCGTGCCCGAGGTCGCCTCCCGCGCGCACCTGGAGGCGATGGTCCCGACGATCCGGCGCGCCCTGAAGGACGCGGGCGTCACCGCGAAGGACCTCGACGGGATCGCCGTCACCGCGGGCCCCGGCCTCGCGGGCGCCCTGCTCGTCGGCGTGAGCGCCGCGAAGGCGTACGCGTACGCCCTCGGCAAGCCCCTCTACGGCGTCAACCACCTGGCCTCGCACATCTGCGTCGACCAGCTGGAACACGGCGCGCTGCCCGAGCCGACGATGGCGCTGCTCGTCTCCGGCGGCCACTCCTCGCTCCTGCTCTCCAGCGACATCACCTCCGACGTACGGCCGCTCGGCGCGACCATCGACGACGCGGCGGGCGAGGCGTTCGACAAGATCGCGCGCGTGCTGAACCTCGGCTTCCCCGGCGGCCCCGTCATCGACCGCTACGCGAAGGAGGGCGACCCGAACGCCATCGCCTTCCCGCGCGGACTGACCGGCCCGCGCGACGCCGCGTACGACTTCTCCTTCTCCGGGCTCAAGACGGCCGTCGCCCGCTGGATCGAGGCCAGGCGGGCGGCCGGCGAGGAGGTGCCGGTGCGCGACGTGTCGGCGTCGTTCCAGGAGGCGGTCGTCGACGTGCTGACCCGCAAGGCGGTGCGCGCCTGCAAGGACGAGGGCGTCGACCACCTCATGATCGGCGGTGGCGTCGCCGCCAACTCGCGGCTGCGGGCGCTGGCCCAGGAGCGGTGCGAGCGGGCCGGGATCACGCTGCGCGTGCCGCGCCCCAAGCTGTGCACGGACAACGGCGCGATGGTCGCCGCCCTGGGCGCCGAGATGGTGGCCAGGAACCGGCAGCCCTCGTCCTGGGACCTGTCGGCGGACTCGTCGCTGCCGGTGACGGAGCCGCACGTGCCCGGCCACGAGCACCACGGGCACCACCAGGGCCACGATCACGTGCACGAGGTCAGCAAGGAGAACCTGTACTCGTGAGCGTCGCGCTGATGTGGGAGGCCCGGGCCGTCGAGGGCCGCGGCGAGGAGCTGCTGACCTGGGTCCGGGCGCAGGCCCTGGAGCGGGAGCCGGTGCGCCGCGAGACGTTGCGGGCGCCGGGGGACCGGGTCCTGGTGATCACCTGGTGGGAGGCGGAGTACGACGCCGAGCTGCCGGAACTGCCGGAGCCCGGGGACGAGTTGGTGACGCGGGCCGTGCACAGGTGGCGCTTCGAAGCCGTCTGACGGGCCCGGCGGCGCCCCTGCTGCCCGGTGGCTTCGGCAGCCGCGGAGGTCGGGCGTCTGAGAACTGACTGAGATTTCCGAAATCGCGGGCCAAGTGGTTTACCGCTGTAATAATTCGGACTTAAGTTCCCTCTGTGACTGAGCAGAAACGGTTCCGCACGCGTGTGGTGAAGGCGGTGGCGATCGCCTTCGGCTGCGTCCTCGTGGTCGGCGGGGCGGGGGCCGGGTGGCTCTACTGGCACCTCGACCACAACATACGCGGCGTCGACATCGACAGTGCCCTCGGCGACGACCGCCCGGCCAGACCGGTGGCCGCCTCGCCCTCGGTCTCTCCCTCGGCGTCGTCGCCCGCGGGCCCGGTCGAGACGGGTGTCCTCAACATCCTTGTCCTGGGCTCCGATTCACGGACCGGCACGGAGAACAAGGCGCTCGGCGGCGGTGGCAGCGGCGGCGCCCGCTCGGACACCGCGATGGTCGTGCACCTCGACGCCGGGCGCACCGCGGCGACGGTGGTGAGCATCCCCCGCGACACCCTCGTCGAACGCCCGTCGTGCCCCACGGAGTCGGGCGGCACGACCGCGGTCGCGTACGGCGTGATGTTCAACAGCGCCTATGCGGTGGGCGGTCCGGTCTGTGCGGTGAAGACCGTCGAACATCTCACCGGGGTCCGCATGGACCACTACCTGGAGGTCGACTTCGCGGGGTTCGCGAAGCTCGTGGACGCGCTCGGCGGTGTGGACGTCACCACGGCCGAGAAGATCGACGACGACCTCAGCCACCTCCATCTCAAGGCGGGCGACCACCACCTCGACGGCGAACAGGCCCTCGCCTTCGCCCGCACCCGGCACGGCATCGGCGACGGCAGCGACCTGGGCCGCATCGAGCTCCAGCAGCAGTTGGTGAAGGCGCTGACGGCCAAGGTCTCCGCCGACGGCCTGCTGACCGACCCGGCCCGCCTCTACAAGATCGCCGACGCGGCCACCGGCAGCCTCACCGCGGACACCGGGCTCGACTCGCTCACCGAACTGACCGGCCTGGCACGGAGCATCGGCGGCCTGTCGGCGGACTCCGTCAGGACCGTCGTGATGCCGGTGGTCGAGGCGCCCTCGGACGCCAACCGGGTGGTGGCGGACGAGCCGGAGGCGGGAGAGCTCTGGGAGTCGCTGCGCTGACGACGCAGGCGGCGCGTCATCTCGGCGTGCGGAGGGAAAACGTACGGGCGGAAAAACCTGGAAAGAACTCCGCGGCCGTGTCGATCCCGGCGCCGCCCGTTCGACGCAGGGGTGCGAGGCCGGGAACGAACCGGAACACCGGCCCGCCGGAGAAGAAGGAGACGACCGTGCCCCGCTACCTGACGATGGTCCGGATCGACGAGACGAACGCCCCCGCCGAAGGCCCCAGCGACGCGCTGATGCAGCGCATGGGCGCCCTCATCGAGGAGATGACGAAGGCCGGCGTACTGCTCGACACGGCGGGTCTGACCCCGACCGCGCAGGGCAAGCGCGTGCACTACGACAAGGGCGAGATCACCGTCACAGACGGCCCCTTCACCGAGTCCAAGGAGGTCGTCGGCGGTTACGCGATCATCCAGGCGAAGGACGAGGCCGAGGTCCTGGAGTGGACCAAGCGGTTCCTCAAGGTCCACGAGGAGCACTGGACCATCACCTCCGAGGTTCGCGAGATCGCCGAGGGCTGAGCGTTCGGGGGCCGAGGGGTGAACGTTCCGGGCTGAGAGCGGAGAGCTGAGAGCTGAGAGCTGAGAGTTGAGGGCCGAAGGGCCCCGGCCGTGGGACCGTGGCCCCGGCCGCGTGGCTTCGGGTCCCGGCCGCGATGCCCCGGACCTCGACCGAAGGGCTCCGGACCTTGGCCGCGAGGCCTCGGCGGTGTCTGATGGTGGGCTGTGACAGAGCCACGCTCCCCAGCCCACCGCACCACTCACCCCGCCCCGGCCGAACGCCCCGCGGGCGGAGCGGACACCGCCACGACCCGCGCCATCGAGACGGTCTTCCGCATGGAGGCGCCGCGCATCATCGCGGCCGTCACCCGCGTCGTGCGCGACGTCGGCATCGCGGAGGAATTGGCGCAGGACGCGCTGGTCGCCGCCCTGGAGCAGTGGCCAGGGACCGGTGTCCCCGACAGCCCGGGCGGCTGGCTCACCGCCGTCGCCAGGCGCCGCGCCGTCGACCTGGTGCGCCGGCGCGAGAACTACGCCCGCAAACTCCAGGAGGTGGGCAGGGCAACGGAGTTCGCGTACGAGGCGCCGGTCGCCGCCGATCCGGACGACATCGACGACGACCTCCTGCGCCTCGTCTTCATGAGTTGCCACCCGGTGCTCTCCGCCGAGGCCCGCGTCGCGCTCACGCTGCGCCTGTTCGGCGGCCTGACCACCGCCGAGACCGCCCGCGCGGTGCTCGCCCCTGAGCCGACGGTCGCCCAGCGCATCGTCCGCGCCAAACGCACCCTCGCCACGCGCAACGTCGCCTTCGAGGTGCCGGCAGGACCGGACCGCGAGGCCCGACTCGGCTCGGTCCTGGAGGTCATCTACCTCATCTTCAACGAGGGGTACGCGGCGACGGACGGCGACGACTACCTCCGCCCCGGCCTGTGCGAGGAGGCCCTGCGGCTCGCCCGGGTGCTCCAGTCGCTCATGCCCGGGGAGCCCGAAGTGCACGGCCTGGCCGCGCTGTTGGAGCTCCAGTTGTCCCGCGCCGCCACCCGTACCGGGGCCGACGGTGCGCCCGTCCTGCTCAGGGACCAGAACCGCGGGCGCTGGAACATGCTGCTGATCCGACGCGGGTTCGCCGCGTTGACCCGGGCGGACGAGGTGTCCTCGGGGCCGCCCGGCCCGTACGCCCTGCAAGCCGCGATCGCCGCGTGCCACGCCCGGGCGCATACGTACGAGGAGACCAACTGGGCTCAGATCACCGCCCTTTACTCGCTCCTGGCGGCTCGCACGGCGTCCCCGGTGGTGCGGCTGAACCGGGCGGTGGCCGTGTCGATGGTGGACGGACCCGGCGCGGCGCTCACGCTCGTGGACGCGCTCGCCGGTGAACCGGCCCTGCGCAACTACCACTTGCTGCCGAGCGTGCGAGGCGACCTGCTGGAGCGGCTGGGCCGGCTGGAGGAGGCGCGGGGCGAGTACGAGCGCGCGGCGTCCCTCACGCGCAACGCACGCGAGAGGGAGTTCCTGCTGAACCGGTCGCAGCCGGAGCCCGCCCCGCCGGCGCCCGGGCCGTGACCTCGGCGCGGACCTCAGCGCGCGGGGGCGCCGACCAGCATGGTCGGGGCGCCGGCGACCCGGGTCAGGAACACGGTCGCCGACCGCTTCCCGAAGGGCTTCGGCATGGCCTTCCGCCGCAGCTCCTCCGGCTCGACGGCCGATCCCCGCTTCTTCACGGTCAGCACCCCGACCTCCCGCTCCCGCAGCAGCGCCTTCAACTTCTTCACGTTGAAGGGGAGCCGGTCGGTGATCTCGTAGGCGGTGGCGTACGGGGTCGGGCGCAGCTCGTCCGCCGTCACGTACGCGATCGTCTCGTCGACGAGCCCACCACCCACCTCGTCGGCCACCTCGGCGACGAGGTGCGCGCGGATGACGGCGCCGTCCGGCTCGTACAAGTACCGCCCCACGGGCCGCACTTCGGGGTCCGGCAGGCCGCGTCCGACCAGCCCCCGGGGCCCGGGCAGGAGTGTGGCCCGCTTCCGGCCGGGCTGCGTGCCGAACCACAGGACCGCCTCCTTCACGTCCCCGGCGTCCGAGATCCACTCGGCGTCGGCCTGCGGCGGGATCGCCTCGTGCGGGATGCCGGGTGCGATCTTCAGCGCGGCGCGCGGTGCCGCGAGCGCGGCGGAGACGGCCCAGGACAGCGGCGGGGAGTATGCCTCGGGGTCGAAGATCCGGCCGCGCTTGTCCGAGCGCCGGGCCGGGTCCACGAAGACGGCGTCGTACGCGGCGGTGTCGACCTCGGTGACGTCCGCCTCCCGTACGTCGATGAGGCCGGCGAGCCCGAGCGCCTCGGCGTTGGCCCGCGCCACGGCGCACGTCCCCGGGTCCCGGTCGACGGCGAGGACCGTGATCCCCGCGCGGGCCAGCGCGATCGCGTCGCCGCCGATGCCGCAGCACAGGTCGGCGACGGAGCCGATGCCGAGGGCGCGGAAGGATTCGGCGCGGTAGCCGGCGACGCTGGTCCGGGTCGCCTGCTCGACCCCGTTCGGCGTGAAGTACATGCGGGCCGCGTCCTCGGGCCCGAACTTCGCCACCGCCCGCTGCCGCAGCCGCGCCTGGGCGAGCGCCGCCGAGACGAGTTCGGCCGGGTGCTCGCGGCGCAGCCGGGTGGCGAGCGCGAGCTCCTGCGCCGGGTCGTGGTCGCGCAGCGCGTCGAGCAGGGTCTGCCCCTCGGGGGTCAGCAGGGCGGCGAGGGTGCGGGCGTCGGCGGAGGCGGGGGAGGAGCTCACTCGACCCATTGTGGGCCAGTCGAAGGACGGGGTGCGCACGGCGGCGGTGTCCTCCCCTGATCAGGGCTTTGAGCTGCGAAGATCCGACGCCATGGCATCAGTACGACAAAATGAGGAAACCGCCCCGACGTCGGCTCGCACCCGCTCCGGGCGCCGGTTCGCGTTCACCACCGGCCGGCCCCTCGACTCGTACGCCACCGGACCCACGGCCCGGCGCGCGCGCCGAACGCTCGCCTGCGCCCTGGCCGCCGCACTGCTCACCGGCTGCGCCCAGTCCGTGGACCCGATCGAACGCATGGGCAGGAAGGCCGCCCAGAAGGTCCGTCACCACGCGGGGACCGACCACGCCGACGTGTCAGGCGCACCCGACGTGTCAGGCGCACCCGGCGCACCCGGCGGTCCGCCGTACGCCGTCCCGCCCGCTCCCGCGTCCCCGGCCCGGCGGGTGTTCCCCCCGCGCGTTCGCGGCGCGCTCCCGCCGGTCGTGCGGCGTGTCCCCACCCGGGACAAGGTCGTCTTCCTCGCCTACGACGACAGCGCGGGGAAGGACCCCCGCTTCGCCGACCTGGTCCGTGATCTGCGCCTGCCGGTCTCGGTGTTCCTCACGCGCTCCGTCGAGGGCCCCGGCCGCGACCAGCTCGGCCGGCTCCGCGCGCTCGGCGCCGGGATCGGGAACCGGACCTTCACGCACCCGTTCCTGCCCGGCCTCGGCTACGTGGGGCAGCACGCCGAGATCTGCGGTCAGCAGGAGCGGCTCAGGGACCGCTTCGGCGCGGCCCCGCGGCTCTTCCGGCCGCCCTACGACGCCTACGACGCCGACACCCTGCGGGCGGCGGGCGCCTGCGGTATCGACGCGATCGTCCTGGGTGGCGCCGACGGTGCCCGGCTCCGCCCCGGCGACATCGTCGCGGTCCGCGTCCACGCCCCCGGCGCGAGCCTTACGGAAGCGACCGCGCGGACGCTCGCGCGCGTCCGGAAGCAGGGTCTGACAGTGGGGAGGCTGGAGGACTACCTGTGACCCGGCCCCCTGGTGGGACGCCGTAGCGGGGCGCGGCGCAGCCCGGAACCGGCGCCACCTCCGGTTGGAATTGGCACTCCGCTTGACCGAGTGCTAATCGCAGTCATAGTCTCGGCCCTGGCACTCACCACTGGAGAGTGCCAACAGCGACGGGCAGGTCCGGCACCCGCGACGACGGATCCACCTGGTCGCCACCTCAGACTCTTAACCCCGTGAGATCTCCGAAGGGGGAGACCGGATCGTGACGACCGCCAGCTCCAAGGTTGCCATCAAGCCGCTCGAGGACCGCATTGTGGTCCAGCCGCTCGACGCCGAGCAGACCACGGCCTCCGGCCTGGTCATTCCGGACACCGCGAAGGAGAAGCCCCAGGAGGGCGTCGTCCTCGCCGTGGGCCCGGGGCGCTTCGAGAACGGCGAGCGCCTGCCGCTTGACGTGAACACCGGCGACATCGTGCTGTACAGCAAGTACGGCGGCACCGAGGTCAAGTACAACGGCGAGGAGTACCTCGTCCTCTCGGCCCGCGACGTCCTTGCGATCGTCGAGAAGTAACCAAGCCGAGTAGCAGCTTTTGATGTGAATTGCGCCCCTGGCACCCGCGATCGTAAGAAGCCGGGACCAGGGGCGCGATTCGTTCACCCCTAGTTTTTCGAGAGGGCTGAAACGCTCCCATGCCGAAGATCCTGAAGTTTGACGAGGACGCCCGTCGCGCCCTCGAGCGCGGCGTCAACAAGCTTGCCGACACGGTCAAGGTGACGATCGGCCCCAAGGGCCGCAACGTCGTCATCGACAAGAAGTTCGGCGCCCCCACCATCACCAACGACGGTGTGACCATCGCCCGCGAGGTCGAGATCGAGGACCCGTACGAGAACCTCGGCGCGCAGCTGGTGAAGGAGGTGGCGACCAAGACCAACGACATCGCGGGTGACGGCACCACCACCGCCACCGTGCTGGCCCAGGCCCTGGTCAAGGAAGGCCTGCGCAACGTTGCCGCCGGTGCCTCCCCGGCCGCCCTGAAGAAGGGCATCGACGCCGCCGTCAAGGCCGTCTCCGAGGACCTGCTCGCCACGGCGCGCCCGATCGACGACAAGGCCGACATCGCGGCCGTCGCCGGTCTGTCCGCCCAGGACAGCCAGGTCGGCGAGCTCATCGCCGAGGCGATGGACAAGGTCGGCAAGGACGGTGTCATCACCGTCGAGGAGTCCAACACCTTCGGTCTGGAGCTCGACTTCACCGAGGGCATGGCCTTCGACAAGGGCTACCTGTCCCCGTACTTCGTCACCGACCAGGAGCGTATGGAGGCCGTCCTCGACGACCCGTACATCCTGATCCACCAGGGCAAGATCGGCTCCATCCAGGACATGCTCCCGCTCCTGGAGAAGGTCATCCAGGCGGGCGGCTCCAAGCCGCTGCTGATCATCGCCGAGGACGTCGAGGGCGAGGCCCTGTCGACCCTGGTCGTGAACAAGATCCGCGGCACGTTCAACGCCGTCGCGGTGAAGGCCCCCGGCTTCGGTGACCGCCGCAAGGCGATGCTGCAGGACATGGCCACCCTCACCGGTGCCACCGTCATCGCCGAAGAGGTCGGCCTCAAGCTCGACCAGGCCGGCCTGGACGTGCTCGGCTCCGCGCGTCGCGTGACCATTACCAAGGACGACACCACGATCGTCGACGGTGGCGGCAGCCACGACGAGGTCGTCGGCCGGGTCAACCAGATCAAGGCCGAGATCGAGAACACGGACTCCGACTGGGACCGCGAGAAGCTCCAGGAGCGCCTCGCGAAGCTCGCCGGCGGCGTCTGCGTGATCAAGGTCGGCGCCGCGACCGAGGTCGAGCTCAAGGAGAAGAAGCACCGTCTGGAGGACGCCATCTCCGCGACCCGCGCCGCGGTCGAGGAGGGCATCGTCTCCGGTGGTGGCTCCGCGCTCGTCCACGCCGTGAAGGTCCTGGAGGGCAACCTCGGCAAGACCGGCGACGAGGCCACGGGTGTCGCCGTCGTCCGCAAGGCCGCCGTCGAGCCGCTGCGCTGGATCGCCGAGAACGCGGGCCTCGAGGGCTACGTCATCGTCTCCAAGGTCGCCGAGCTCGAGAAGGGCTTCGGCTACAACGCCGCGACCGGCGAGTACGGCGACCTGGTCAAGGCCGGCGTCATCGACCCGGTCAAGGTCACGCGCTCCGCGCTGGAGAACGCCGCGTCCATCGCCTCCCTGCTCCTGACGACCGAGACCCTGGTCGTCGAGAAGCCGGCCGAGGAAGAGGCCGAGGCCGGTCACAGCCACGGTCACTCGCACTGACGCGCTCCACTCGCACTGACCCGAGGCCCGGCCCCCGATTTCTTCGGGGGGCCGGGCCTCGGTGTTCTCGGGCGCCTACTGCGGGCCGTACTTGCGCCCCGTCCGCGACGTGAGCCCGCCCAGCAGCGCCCACGGCGTCACCTTCACGGCCCCCATCAGCGCCTTGTACCGCGGGTCCGGGATCGACAGGGACTTGCCGCGGGCCAGATCGGCGAGCGCCGCCGTGACCAGCTTGTCGGCGTCCAGCCACATCCACTTCGGGATGTTGCCGGTGCCCATGCCGGCCCGCTGGTGGAACTCCGTACGGACGAAGCCGGGGCAGAGCGCCATCAGCCGCACCCCGCTGCCCGCCAGGTCCTTCGCCGCGCCCAGCGTGAACTGCGCGACCCACGCCTTCGACGCCCCGTAGGTGCCGCGCGGCACGAACGCCGCCACCGACGCCACGTTGACCACGCCGCCGCGCCCGCGCTCGCGCATCACCCGCGTGGCCGCCGACGTCAGCCGCAGCACCGCCTCGCAGTGCACCTTCAGCATCGTCAGCTCGTCGGCCATGGGGACTTCCAGGTACTGGCCCTTGTTGCCGAACCCGGCGTTGTTGACGAGCAGGTCGACCGCGGCCTTCGGGTCGGCGAGGCGCTTCTCGACCGCCGCGATGCCGTCGTCCGTGGCGAGGTCGGCGGTGAGCACCTCGGCCTCGATGCCGTGCCGGTCGTGCAGTTCGGTCGCCTGCTCCCGCAGCCGCTTCGTGTCGCGCGCGACGAGCACCAGATTGTGCCCGTCGGCGGCGAGGCGCCGGGCGAAGGCGGCGCCGATGCCCGCGGTGGATCCCGTGATCAGTGCCGTAGTCATGGACCAAGGTTAGTGACGCACGGCGATGCCCGTGATCACCGCGGGCGCCGGACCGCCCCGCTCACGCGGACCGCGCGCCGTACTTCCGCACGTACTCCCGCGCCACCCGCTCCACCTCGGGGTGGAGCACGTCCCCGGCGGCCAGCACGCGCGGCAGCAGTTCGCGCTCGGTCATCAGGGCCCGGAACTCGAAGGCGACGGTCACCTCGTGCGCGGGCCGGTGCACGACCTCGACGGCGTCCCCCGCCCGGATCTCGCCGGGCTCGATCACCCGCAGGTACGCGCCCGGCCGCTTCTCCTGCGTGAACCGCTTGACCCAGTGCTTCTCGCCGACATGCCCCTGGAAGGTCTTGCACGGTATCCGGCTCGCGCTCACCTCCAGGAGCAGCTCGGGGCCGATCCGCCAGCGTTCTCCGATCCTGGCGCCGCACACGTCGACGCCCTCGGTGGTGAGGTTCTCGCCGAACGCGCCGCTGGGCAGCGTCCGGCCGAGGGTCCGCTCCCAGGCGTCGAGGTCCTCGCGCGCGAACGCGTACACGGCCTGGTCGTGCCCGCCGTGGTGCCGCGTGTCGCACACGGCGTCCCCCGCGAGACCGCTGGCGCCGACGCCCTTCGCGCCGGGCGCGGCCACCCGCACGGGCCCGTCGACCGGCCATTTGTCGATTCCGGTGAGGCCCTCGGGCTGGTCGGTGTAGTCGACGGCCCTGGGCCGGCCCAGGTTCAAGGAGAGGAGCTTCATGGGACCGCACGCTAACCGACCCGTGACCAAAGTCGCCACGCGTTAATCGGCGCGGACCCCAAGTGGCGCTTATGCTTGACGCATGATCGAGGCCCGTCATCTCCGTGTCCTGCGCGCCGTGGCCGCCACCGGTTCCTTCTCGGCGGCCGCCCGGGAGCTGGGCTGCACCCAGCCCGCCGTCAGCCAGCAGATGAAGGCCCTGGAGAGTTCGGCCGGCACGCCGCTGCTGATCCGCACGGGCCGCGAGATGCGCCTGACCCAGGCGGGCGAGGCGCTCGTCCGGCACGCGGCGGGCATCCTCGCCGGGCTCACCGCGGCCGAGGAGGAGGTCGCCGCGATCGCGGGCCTGCGCGCCGGGCGCGTCCGCCTCGTCTCCTTCCCCAGCGGCAGCTCGACCCTGGTCCCGACGGCGCTGGCCGCCCTGCGCGCCGAGCACCCGGGCACCCGCGTCTCCCTGGTGGAGGCCGAACCGCCGCGCTCGGTGGAGATGCTGCGCGAGGGCGACTGCGACGTGGCGTTGGCCTTCCGGTACGAGGGGCGGCCCGAGGAGCCCCGGCAGAAGGGCGGCGCCGGGAGGCGGGAGGCCGAAGAGGCGCACGCGGCGGAGGAGTGGGAGGACCTCGTCGTACGTCCCCTGCTCGCCGACCGCCTCGTGGGCCTGGTCCCCGAGGCGCACCCGCTCGCCGGGGCGGGCTCGGTGACCATCGACGCGCTGGCCGACGACCCGTGGATCGCGGGCTGCCCGCGCTGCCGCCGACAGCTCGTCGAGGTGTGCCGCGGCGCCGGGTTCGTGCCGCGCATCGACTTCGCCACGGACGACTACCCGGCGGTGGTCGGCCTCGTCGGCGCGGGGCTCGGAGTTGCCGTCCTGCCCGAACTGGCCATCGAGTCCGTTCGGCCCAAGGGTGCACGCACAGTGACCGTCGAGCCGCCCGTGCGGCGCGAGATCGTCGCCCTCACCCTGCCCGATCTGGCCCAGGTCCCGGCGGTCGCCGCGACCCTCGACCACCTCGCGAAGGCCGCCACCCGCTGAGCGCGGGCGCGCCCCGGCCCGTCCGCGGCCGCAGGTGTCCGCCGTTCGAGCAGAAACGTTCCTTCAGTGGTCGTCCGCGGTGCTCGCGACCCCGCCGCCACCCGCGGCCGACGCCGTGACGAGCCGGTTGCGGGCCCGCCCCATCAGCTCTTCGCGCTCATCCTCGGTCAGCCCGCCCCACACGCCGTACGGCTCACGCACCTGTAGGGCGTGAGCAGCGCACTCCGCGCGGACCGGGCACCTCATGCAGACCTCTTTCGCCGAGTTCTCGCGCGCGCTGCGCGCTGCTCCTCGCTCGCCTTCCGGGTGGAAGAAGAGCGAGCTGTCGACCCCGCGGCAGGCCGCGAGGAGCTGCCAGTCCCACAGATCTGCGTTCGGTCCGGGAAGGCGGGAGAAATCTGCCATTGCGTTGTCCCCTTGTAGCCGGTTGTGACGCGGATACGGTGCCCATGACCGTACATCTACTATCTAAGGAGATGAAAATATGACTCATTGCGAATCTAGCTACAGACACCAGCAAAAGGGAAGAAAAGCCGCTAAATGGGGCATGGCTTGTGATGAAACCTTGAGGGTCCGACGCGGCGCCTGCCCTGTGTCCGGCCCCTCACGTAGAGTGCCGAACGAGGCCGTCCGACCCGTAACTCTTTCGAGTGACCGTCGTTGAGAGTGCGGTGGCGGTTGAGAGAACAAGCGCTCGGGCATCTGTCCGAGAGCGTCGACCGCACAGGTGACGATTCGTAAGAAGCCTGGAGGCTCAAGGTGACGCGCATCAGCTGCGGAGGACGGTCATGACATCCGTCCTCGTCTGCGACGACTCCCCGCTTGCCCGAGAGGCGCTGCGCCGCGCGGTCGCGACCGTACCCGGCGTCGAGCGCGTGACGACCGCGGCCAACGGCGAGGAGGTTCTGCGCCGCTGGGGCGCCGACCGCTCCGACCTGATCCTGATGGACGTACGCATGCCCGGCCTGGGCGGCGTCGAGACGGTCCGGCGGCTGCTCTCCGCCGACCCCGGTGCGCGCATCATCATGCTCACCGTGGCCGAGGACCTGGACGGGGTCGCGCTCGCGGTCGCCGCCGGTGCCCGCGGATACCTGCACAAGGACGCCTCGCGCGCCGAGCTGCGGGCCACGGTGACGCAGGCGCTCGCCGACCCGACCTGGCGGCTCGCGCCGCGCAGACTGCGCTCGGCCGAGATGGGCGCGGCGCCCACGCTCACCGCGCGTGAGATCCAGGTGCTCGAAGGCATGAGCCACGGCCGGTCCAACGCGGAGATCGGGCGCGAGCTCTTCCTCTCCGAGGACACTGTGAAGACACACGCGCGGCGGCTCTTCAAGAAGCTCGGCGCCTCGGACCGGGCGCACGCCGTGGCGCTCGGCTTCCGCTGGGGCCTGGTGCGCTGACGCACCCCTCGGGGGTGCGGCGATTCGGTTGGCCGGTGGGTTTGTTCGGCTTCGTCGTGGCTGGTGGCGCCGTTCCCCGTACCCCTCGCGGGGCGCAGTACGGACGGTGCTCCCTCGTTTCGCCGCCGATGCCGCATCCTTGAGGTGTGGAGTTCCTCGGGGACGACGAGTCGGGCGAGCAGGGTCAGCGAGAGGGGAGGGCGCAGGAAATGAGTTCCGGCGCACCTGCTCATAACGCTTCGGTGCACAACAAGGACCGCGGTGCAACGGACCGAGCGGCGGCAAGGCACCATGGACCGATGCGCGACGACGAGGCAGTGACTCCGCGAGGGGTCATCGGTACGCTCGTCGGCCGCGCCGTCGACGGTGACGAGCAGGCCACGCACGATCTGCTCGCGCACGTCCATCCGCTGGCCATCCGTTACTGCCGGACCCGTCTCTCCCGGCTCCCGGGCGACGCCCGGCACTTCGTGGAGGACCTCGCCCAGGAAGTCTGCGTCGCGGTGCTGCTCGCGCTGCCGCGCTACAAGGACACCGGGCGCCCCTTCGAGGCCTTCGTCTTCGCCATCGCCGCGCACAAGGTCGCGGATCTGCAGCGCGCCGCCATGCGCGGCCCCGGTTCGACCGCCGTGCCGTCCGACGAGATGCCGGAGCGGCCGGACGACTCCCTCGGGCCCGAGGAGCGGGCGCTGCTCAGCAGCGACGCGGCCTGGGCCAAGAAGCTCCTCGCGAACCTGCCCGACAACCAGCGGGAGTTGCTGCTCCTGCGGATCGCCGTCGGGCTCACCGCCGAGGAGACCGGGCAAATGTTGGGCATGTCACCCGGCGCCGTGCGCGTCGCGCAGCACCGGGCCCTGAGCCGCCTGCGAGCGCTCGCCGAGCAATAGCACGCGGCCCCGGGCGCGTACGTGGGAACGTACAAAGTAAACCGATGATCTTGCTCGTGGAATGAGACACCGCCAGTTCCCGTTAGCATGGACATCCGCACCGATCAAGGCCATTTGGGGAAGGTGTCATGACTGCACACGGCGGTTCTTCGACTGGGGTGCCCGAGAAATTCGCGACACTCGGGCTGACCTACGACGACGTGCTGCTGCTGCCGGGCGCATCGGAGGTCCTCCCGAACGCGGTCGACACCTCGTCCCGCATCTCCCGCAACGTCCGCGTGAACATCCCGCTGTTGTCGGCCGCGATGGACAAGGTCACCGAGGCCCGCATGGCGATCGCCATGGCGCGCCAGGGTGGTGTCGGCGTGCTGCACCGCAATCTGTCGATCGAGGACCAGGTCAACCAGGTCGACCTCGTCAAGCGCTCCGAGTCCGGCATGGTGACCGACCCGATCACCGTGCACCCGGACGCGACGCTGGCCGAGGCCGACGCGCTCTGTGCCAAGTTCCGTATCAGTGGTGTCCCGGTGACCGACGCGGCGGGCAAGCTGCTCGGCATCGTCACCAACCGCGACATGGCCTTCGAGAACGACCGCACCCGTCAGGTGCGCGAGGTCATGACGCCCATGCCGCTCGTGACCGGCAAGGTCGGCATCTCCGGCGTCGACGCCATGGAGCTGCTGCGCCGCCACAAGATCGAGAAGCTGCCGCTCGTCGACGACGCGGGGATTCTCAAGGGCCTCATCACGGTCAAGGACTTCAAGAAGGCCGAGCAGTATCCGAACGCCGCCAAGGACGCCGAGGGCCGCCTCCTCGTCGGCGCCGCCGTCGGCGCCAGCCCCGAGGCGCTGGAGCGGGCGCAGGCGCTGGCCGCCGCCGGGGTCGACTTCCTGATCGTCGACACCTCGCACGGCCACAACAGCAACGCGCTGAGCTGGATGTCGAAGATCAAGTCGGGCGTGGGCGTCGACGTCATCGGCGGCAACGTCGCGACGCGCGACGGAGCGCAGGCCCTCGTCGACGCCGGTGTCGACGGCGTCAAGGTCGGGGTCGGCCCGGGCTCCATCTGCACCACGCGCGTGGTCGCCGGCATCGGCGTCCCGCAGGTCACCGCCATCTACGAGGCGGCTGTCGCGGCGCGTGCGGCCGGCGTCCCGGTCATCGGCGACGGCGGCCTCCAGTACTCCGGCGACATCGGCAAGGCGCTGGCCGCCGGCGCCGACACCGTGATGCTCGGCTCGCTCCTCGCGGGCTGCGAGGAGTCGCCGGGTGAGCTGATGTTCATCAACGGCAAGCAGTTCAAGTCGTACCGCGGCATGGGTTCGCTCGGCGCCATGCAATCCCGTGGCCAGGGCCGCTCGTACTCCAAGGACCGGTACTTCCAGGCCGAGGTCTCCTCCGACGACAAGCTCGTGCCCGAGGGCATCGAGGGCCAGGTGCCCTACCGCGGCCCGCTCGCCAACGTGCTGCACCAGCTCGTCGGCGGCCTGCGCCAGACGATGGGCTACGTGGGCGCGGCGAGCGTCGACGAGATGGAGACCAAGGGCCGCTTCGTGCGCATCACGTCCGCGGGTCTCAAGGAGAGCCACCCGCACGACATCCAGATGACGGTCGAAGCGCCGAACTACAGCCGTAAGTAACACCGACGCCGGTTGAGGGGCGGACCCGGATCGCCGGGGCCGCCCCTCACTCGTGTGTCGGGGATACTGGACAGGCAGACCCAGAGGGAAAGGCCCACACCACGTGACTGAGATCGAGATCGGGCGCGGCAAGCGCGGCCGCCGCGCGTACGCCTTCGACGACATCGCCGTCGTACCGAGCCGGCGCACCCGCGACCCGAAGGAGGTCTCGATCGCCTGGCAGATCGACGCCTACCGCTTCGAGCTGCCGTTCCTGGCCGCACCCATGGACTCCGTCGTCTCGCCGCAGACCGCCATCCGCATCGGCGAACTGGGCGGTCTGGGCGTGCTGAACCTCGAAGGTCTGTGGACCCGGTACGAGGACCCGCAGCCGCTGCTCGACGAGATCGCCGAGCTGGACACGGACAACGCGACGCGTCGCCTCCAGGAGATCTACGCGGCCCCCATCCAGGCCGACCTGATCGGGCAGCGCATCAAGGAGGTGCGCGACTCCGGTGTCGTCACCGCCGCCGCGCTCTCCCCGCAGCGCACCGCCGAGTTCTCCAAGGCCGTGGTGGACGCGGGCGTCGACATCTTCGTGATCCGGGGGACGACCGTCTCCGCCGAGCACGTGTCGGGCGCCGCCGAGCCGCTCAACCTGAAGCAGTTCATCTACGAGCTCGACGTGCCGGTGATCGTCGGCGGCTGCGCCACGTACACGGCCGCGCTGCACCTGATGCGGACCGGCGCCGCGGGCGTCCTGGTCGGCTTCGGCGGCGGGGCCGCGCACACGACGCGCAACGTGCTGGGCATCCAGGTGCCGATGGCGACCGCCGTCGCCGACGTCGCCGCGGCCCGCCGCGACTACATGGACGAGTCCGGCGGCCGGTACGTGCACGTCATCGCCGACGGTGGCGTGGGCTGGTCCGGCGACCTGCCGAAGGCCATCGCCTGCGGCGCGGACGCCATCATGATGGGGTCGCCGCTGGCCCGCGCCACCGACGCGCCCGGCCGCGGCCACCACTGGGGCATGGAGGCCGTCCACGAGGACGTGCCGCGCGGCAAGAAGGTCGACCTGGGCACCGTGGGCACCACCGAGGAGGTCCTGACCGGGCCCTCTTCGACGCCCGACGGGTCGATGAACATCTTCGGCGCGCTGAAGCGGGCCATGGCCACGACCGGCTACAGCGAGCTCAAGGAGTTCCAGCGGGTCGAGGTCACGGTGGCCGACTCCCAGCACCGGCGCTGACGCTGTGTTGTAGCAGGACATGAGTGGGGCCCCGCCTTTGTGGCGGGGCCCCACCCTTTTGCCTGCCTGCGGGGCGGGTCAGGCGGCCGCGCGCTTGGCGGCGCCGAACGCGGCTATCGCCGCCACGGCGAAGAAGACGAAGCTGAGGAAGTCGGAGTCGGCCTTCCACGCCTCGTTGAGCAGGCTGAAGTGCTCGAAGAACAGCTCGGTCACCGTCACCGGGAGCTGCTTGGCGCCGATGATGGCCTCGCCGAGCAGCTGGCCGAAGTAGACACCGATCAGCGACAGGGCAGCGGCGACGACGGGTGCCGCGGAGTTGCGGCCGCCGACCTTGCCGGTGACGAGGCCGACCAGGAAACCGACACCGACCGCCGCGTAGCCGATCTCGTGCTCGGTGCCGCCGAGTATCCCGCCGTACGCGCCGCCCGCGGCCAGCATCGTCACGAAGCCGGCGAGGATGCCGAGGCCCAGATTGCCGCGTGCGGGCGCCTGCGGTGGTGCCATCGGGAAGCCCGGCTGTGCCTGCTGCTGCGGGAACGGGGCGTACGGCTGCTGCTGTTGCTGCTGCGGGTAGCCGTAGCCCGGCTGGGGCTGCTGGCCCTGCGGCGGCTGCTGCGCGTACGGGTTGGCGTCCTGTGGCGGCGGTGGCTGGGTCATGCGGTCCCCCGAAGAGTGAACATGGGCACGGGTGTGCCCAGAAAGGCCGCAGAGTAGCAGTCAGAGGCGATGGGCGGCGCCCGCCGGAGTCGCGCCCCTGGTGTCCAGGAGGAGTTGGGCCTTGACCGCCAGGCCCTGCAGGTCGTACGTGCGGTGGTGCTGGAGCAGGATCGTCAGGTCGGCGTCGGCCGCGGCCTCGTAGAGGGTGTCCGCGCGGGGGACCGGGCGGTCCAGGACGTTCCAGGACGGGACGTACGGGTCGTGGTAGCTGACGGCCGCGCCGAGGTGCATGAGGCGGGTGGCGATCTCCTGGGCGGGGGCGCCCTGCCGGTCGGCGAGGTCGGGCTTGTACGTGATGCCGAGGAGCAGGACGCGGGCGCCGCGGGCGGACTTGCCGTGCTCGTTGAGGAGCGCGGCCGCGCGCTGGACGACGTAGCCCGGCATGTTGTCGTTGACCTGGCGGGCCAGTTCCACCATGCGCAGGGGGCGGGTGGGGAAGTGGCGCGAGGTGAGGTCCTGGGGGAGGGCGTGGCCGCCGACGCCGGGGCCCGGGCGGAAGGCCTGGAAGCCGAAGGGCTTGGTCTCGGCGCAGCGGATGACGTCCCAGAGGTCCACGTTCAGGTCGTGGCAGAGCACGGCCATCTCGTTGACCAGGGCGATGTTGACGTGCCGGTAGTTGGTCTCCAGGAGGTGCACCGTCTCCGCCTCGCGGGGGCCGCGGGCGCGGACGACCTTGTCGGTGAGGCGGCCGTAGAAGGTGGCCGCCGATTCCGTGCAGGCGGGGGTGTAGCCGCCGATGACCTTGGGGGTGGCGGCGTAGGTGGTGGCACGGTTGCCCGGGTCGAGCCGGGTGGGGGCGTGGGCCAGGTGGAAGTCGCGGCCCGCGCGCAGCCCGGAGCCCTCTTCGAGGAGGGGGAGCAGGAGGGTCTCCGTGGTGCCCGGCGGGACCGGCGATTCGATGATCACCGTCGTGTGCGGGCGGAGGTGGGCGGCCAGGGTGCGGGTCGCCTCGACGACGGGGCCGAGGCAGGGGGTGCCGTCGGCGTCGGGCGGGGTGGGGGCGCAGATGACGGCGGTGCGTACGCGGCCCAGTACGGCGGGGTTCGCGGTGGGGCGGAAGCCGCCGGCGAGCATGCGGCGGACGTCGGCGGCGGTCAGGGCCGCGTCGTCGCCGTCGCCCGGGACGCGGCCCGCGGCGAGGTCCTGGGCGCGGGCCGGGTCGTGGCCGACGGTCGCGATCTGTGCGGCGACGGCGGCCTGGGCGAGGGGCAGGCCGAGGTGGCCGAGGCCGATGACGGCCAGGTCCTGCCGGGAGTTCCCGCGCGGGTGGAGGAGCGGCGTGCGGTGCGTGCCCTCGGTGTGCCGGACGGCAGCGCCGGTGGCGGAGGTCCGGCCGTCGGCCGGGGTGGTGAGGGGGCGTGCCGGGCGTCGCGACGCCGCGGGGGAACTCCCGACAGGCCTTGGTTCTGCGGGCATGGCGGTTGCCGTCCTTCCCGGGAGGCGGACCCGGCTTCTAGCCGGGGCGGGACGAGTGCGCAAGCCCGGTGGACAGGACGGGCGAGCGCACTGTCACACTAGGAGTAAATATGACCGATATGCGGTATTGCGCCGCCCCGTGGCGCGGAGTGTTGCCGGGCCGGCCGCCCGGTCCTCGTAGTGGCTGGAACCGGGCAGTCGGTGAAGAATCGGGACATGCCGCACCCGGTGCCCTGCTTGCGCCCCGTGAGCCCGGGTACATCTGCCGGTGAGGCCGACGCCGACGAATGCGGGAGGCAGCAGTGAAGGCAGCGACACTGGGACCCGGGCAGCGTGCGGAGGCCCTGGCGGCGATGGCCGAGGGTGAGCTGGACATTCTTGTCGTGGGCGCCGGGGTGGTCGGCGCGGGCACCGCGCTCGACGCCGCGACCCGGGGCCTGGCCACCGGTCTCGTCGAGGCGCGGGACTGGGCCTCGGGCACGTCGAGCCGGTCCAGCAAGCTGATCCACGGCGGGCTCCGGTACCTGGAGATGCTGGACTTCACTCTCGTACGGGAGGCGCTCAAGGAGCGGGGGCTGCTCCTCGAACGCCTCGCACCGCATCTCGTGAAGCCCGTGCCGTTCCTGTACCCCTTGCAGCACAAGGGGTGGGAGCGGCTCTACGCGGGCTCGGGCGTCGCCCTCTACGACGCGATGTCCATGGCCCGCGGGCACACGCGCGGGCTCCCCATGCACCGGCATCTGTCGCGGCGGCACGCGCTGCGGGTCGCGCCGTGCCTGAAGAAGGACGCGCTGGTCGGCGCCCTGCAGTACTACGACGCGCAGATGGACGACGCCCGGTACGTCGCGACGCTGGTGCGGACCGCCGCCGTGTACGGGGCCAAGGTCGCCAACCGGGCGCGGGTCACCGGCTTCCTCCGGGAGGGCGAACGGGTCGTCGGGGCGCGGGTGCGGGACGTGGAAGGGGGCGGCGAGTACGAGATCAGGGCCAAGCAGGTCGTCAACGCCACCGGGGTGTGGACCGACGACACGCAGGCCCTGGTCGGGGAGCGCGGGCAGTTCCACGTACGCGCCTCCAAGGGCATCCACCTCGTCGTGCCCAAGGACCGCATCAACTCGACGACCGGGCTGATCCTGCGCACCGAGAAGAGCGTCCTGTTCGTGATCCCGTGGGGCCGGCACTGGATCGTGGGGACGACGGACACGGAGTGGGACCTCGACAAGGCGCATCCGGCGGCGTCCAGCGCCGACATCGACTATCTCCTTGAACATGTGAACTCCGTGCTCGGCGTGCCCCTTTCGCGGGACGACGTGCAGGGTGTGTACGCCGGGCTGCGGCCGCTGCTCGCCGGGGAGTCCGACGCCACCAGCAAGTTGTCGCGCGAGCACACCGTGGCGCACCCCGTGCCGGGGCTCGTCGTGGTCGCGGGCGGCAAGTACACGACGTACCGCGTCATGGCGAAGGACGCCGTGGACGAGGCCGTGCACGCGCTCGACCAGCGGGTCGCCGAGTGCGTGACCGAGGACGTGCCGCTGGTCGGGGCCGAGGGGTACCGGGCGCTGTGGAACGCGCGGGCGCGGATCGCCGCGCGCACCGGCCTGCACGTCGTACGGATCGAGCATCTGCTCAACCGGTACGGGGCGTTGGCGCAGGAAGTGCTGGAACTCATCGCCGCGGACACCGGGCTCGGGGCGCCCCTCGGCGGCGCCGACGACTATCTGCGGGCGGAGGTCGTGTACGCGGCCTCGCACGAAGGGGCCCGGCACCTCGACGACGTGCTGACGCGGCGCACCCGCATCTCCATCGAGACGTTCGACCGCGGGACCCGCTCCGCGCGGGAGGCGGCCGAACTGATGGCGCCGGTGCTCGGCTGGGACAAGGACCAGGTGGAGCGGGAGATCGAGCACTACGAGAAGCGGGTGGAGGCCGAGCGGGAGTCCCAGTTGCAGCCGGACGACCTCACGGCCGACGCGGCCCGCCTCGGCGCGCCCGACATCGCGCCGCTGTGACGGATCAACGCGCACCCCGCGCCCGCCCTTTGAGGAGCCGTCGGACCGCCCCGCGAGAGCAGGGGCCCGTGGGGATGGAGCGGGCCACTGTTCCTCCGGTGATCAGGAGGGTCATCCCCAGGGCCTTGCCCTTGGTGACGAGCAACGGAAGAGTGGCCTCCACAGAAGGATCAACGGGTGGCGTGCTGCCCGGATTCAGACAGAGCGGGACGTAACCGGGAACGGCGCCACTGGGGTGACCCTGGGCGTCGGACGGTCCTCGCGTAGGGGACAATGAAGGCTCTGTCAGGGCGGGTTGCAGAGGGGACGCATGTCGGAGGCGGAGCGGGCGGGCGAGACCCGTCAAGGCAAGAACGCTCGTCAGGACTCGTCCGCGCAGGACGTTCAGGGCGTACGCGACGATCGGGACGGGCAGGGGCCCTCCGACCGGGACTCCTCCACCGGCCAGGACACGACCGGCGGGAAAGGGACCGGGCGGCTGCTCGCCGGGCGGTACCGCCTCGGCGACGTGCTCGGCCGGGGCGGCATGGGCACCGTCTGGCGGGCCAAGGACGAGACGCTCGGGCGCACGGTCGCGGTGAAGGAGCTGCGCTTCCCGTCGAGCATCGACGACGAGGAGAAGCGGCGCCTCATCACCCGGACCCTGCGCGAGGCGAAGGCGATCGCCCGGATCCGCAACAACGGGGCCGTCACCGTCTTCGACGTCGTCGACGAGGACGACCGGCCGTGGATCGTCATGGAGCTCGTCGAGGGCAAGTCCCTCGCCGAGGCCGTGCGCGAGGACGGGCTGCTCGAACCCAAGCGCGCCGCGGAGGTCGGGCTCGCCGTGCTCGACGTGCTGCGCTCGGCGCACCGGGAAGGCATCCTGCACCGCGACGTGAAGCCGTCCAACGTGCTGATCGCCGAGGACGGCCGGGTCGTGCTGACCGACTTCGGCATCGCCCAGGTCGAGGGCGACCCCTCCATCACCTCCACCGGCATGCTCGTCGGCGCGCCCTCCTACATCTCGCCCGAGCGGGCCCGGGGGCACAAGCCGGGCCCCGCCGCCGACATGTGGTCGCTCGGCGGCCTGCTGTACGCGGCCGTGGAAGGCGTGCCCCCGTACGACAAGGGCTCGGCGATCGCGACGCTGACCGCCGTGATGACCGAGCCGGTCGACCCGCCGAAGAACGCGGGCCCGCTGGAGCAGGTGATCTACGGGCTGCTCGCCAAGGACCCGGCGCAGCGCCTCGACGACGCGGGCGCCCGCGCGCTGCTGACCGACGTCATCCACGCGCCCGAGCCGAAGCGGGCCCCCGAGCCGGAGCCGGTCGACGCCACCAAGGTCGTGCCGCTGCCGCCGCTGCCCCGCTCCGAGAGGGCGCAGGGCAAGGGCGGTGCGGCCGTCGCCGCCAAGGGTGAGGAGGCGGCGGAGAAGCTGCGGGGCGCGCTCAAGTCGGTGCGCAAGGCCGCCGCTGCCGCCACGGCGGCCCGCGAGAAGCCGGCCGCGCCCGTCGCGTCCGCCTCCGCGCCGGCGTCGTCCGGACGGATCCCGGCCCAGCCGGGCGGGCCGCCGCGCACCCCCGCCACCAAGGCGTCGATCACCGATGTCGTGCCGCGCCGCACGCTCGTGATCATCGCGGCCGTCGTGGCGCTCGTCGTCATCGGCGTCATCCTCGCGGTCTCCCTCAGCGGCGGTGACGACAGCGGCAGCGGGGCCAAGGGCGGTGACAAGGCCGTCTCCGCCGGGGCCACCGGCTCCGCCGACAAGGGCAAGGGCGCGGGCACGGGCCAGGACAAGGGCAAGGGTTCGAGCGAGGACGAGAACGAACCCGACGAGAACGAGCCGGACGAGAACGAGGGCGGGGCATCCGCCACCGGCCAGGGCGCCTCGCCCAGCAGCGACGGCTCCGGCACCGACGCCGACGCGACGACGTACAAGCACGCCCAGGGCTTCGCGATCGATCTGCCCAAGGGGTGGAAGTACGCCTCCACCAGTGCCGCCGGGGCGCGCTTCGCCGGCCCGGACGGACAGAAGCTGCTGGTCGGCTGGACCGGCACGCCCAAGTCCGACCCGGTCAAGGACTGGCAGAACCAGGAGAACTACATGCGGCGTGCCCAGTACGACCGCATCCGCATAGCGGCGGTCGACTACCGCGGCTGGAAGACCGCCGACTGGGAGTTCACGTACGTCGACGGGGGCACCAAGTACCACTCGACGGACCGGGGTTTCGTGGTCAGCGGTTCGCAGGGGTACGGACTGATGTACACCGCGAAGGACGCCGACTGGAACGGCGCGCAGCGCAAGTCGACATGGAAGACGTTCACCCAGTCCTTCAAGCCCAAGTCGTGAAAGCTCACGAGTCCTGAACCCGGAGGCCCTTCGGCACGTATCGTGAGTGCTTGCGGACCGTACGCAGCCGTATCAGGAGGCGTCGTGACGCAACAGTTCGTATAACTGGGCACACAGCGAACGGATTTGACCGCAGGGCGGAGCTGGGGAGGCGTCGTGGACGAGTACGCGGGACGGGTGCTCGCCGACCGGTACCGCCTCCCCGTACCGGCCTCCGACGCCTACGAGTTCGAGTTCGCGGAGAGCCGCGCCTTCGACACGTACAGCGGGCAGGAGGTCCTCGTCCGGCAGGTGCCGCTGCCGGAGGTCGTCGAGGCCGAGGTGCTCGACGCGGACGGGCTGCCGGCCGGGTTCAGGCCCGGCGCCGCCCGGCACTCCGCCGAGCCCGCCGTGGCGCGGGCCATCGAGGCCGCGCAGGCCGCCGCGCAGATACCCGACCACCCCCGGCTCGACCAGGTCTTCGACGTGTTCGCCGAGGGCGGGTCGCTGTGGGTGGTGAGCGAGGTCGTCGCGGCGCGGCCGCTCGCCGCGGTGCTGGCCGAGGCGCCGCTGAGCCCGTACCGGGCCGCCGAGATCGCCTCCGACGTACTGACCGCCTTACGGGCGCTGCACGCGCACGGCTGGGTGCACCGGAACATCACCGCCCGGACCGTGCTGGTCTGCGACGACGGGCGGGTCGTGCTGACCGGGATGGCCGCGGGCGCCGCCGAGGAGGCCCTGTGCGGGTACGACCCGCGGCCCCAGCCGTTCGCGGAGGAGCCGGAGTTCGGGGCGGGGGTGGAGGCGGCCGGGCCCCAGGTGGCTCACCTCCCCGCACCGCTGCCCGCGCCGGATGTCGCGCCGGACCCCGGGGACTACCGCGCCGCCAGGGCGGGGGCCATCGCCGCGTACCGCGCGGGGGCACGGGCCGCCGCGGGCGGGGAGTCCTGGCACGGGGCCGCGCCCCGGCCCCTTCGTGAGGTCGAGGGCGGTGCCCCCGCCGACTCCGCGGTGCGGCCCGCCCGGTGGAACGAACTGGTCGCCGGGGAGGCCGGCCCCGCGCCCGCGTCGGACGGGGCGGCGCCGGCCGGGTCCGGGAGCGGGCTCAGCGGTGTCGCCGCCGAGCGGGCCCGGCAGGTGCGGATGACCGTGGTCGGGCCCGTCACCGAGCGGTGGGCGCCCGAGCAGGCCTATCCCGTGCAGGACAGCTGGCAGTTGGCGGCGCCCGTGGGGCCCGCCACCGATCTGTGGGCGCTCGGGGCGCTGCTCTTCCGGGCCGTGCAGGGGCATGCCCCGTACCCGGAGGAGTCCACGCCGGAGCTCGTGCAGATGGTGTGCGCGGAGCCGCCCGCGTTCGCCGAGGAGTGCGGGCCGCTGCGGCCCGTGGTGGAGTCCCTGCTGCGGCAGGACCCGACCGAGCGGCTCGACTTCGAGGAACTGCGGGGCTGGCTGCGCTCGTTGGTGCGGTCCGCGCCGGAGCCGGAGGCGGGCGTGAACGTCGTGCCCGCGCCGCCCTTCGACGCGGCCCGGCTGCCGATCGTGCGGCGCCGGGGTGAGCTGGTCCGCAGACGCGCCCGGCATCGGCGCGGCCGCGTCGAGCGGGCACCCAGGGCGCAGCGGGCGCCCAAGGCGCCCAAGGCGCCAAAAGCACTGAAGGCACCGAAGCCGCCCCGGGCCCGGGAGGAGCTGCGGGCCGAGCGGGTGCAGCAGGCGCCGCGCGCGGCGGGCCGGGAGCGGCGGGCCGGGTCGCTCGGCCGGTGGCTGCTGGTGCTGGTACTGCTCGGACTCGTCGGCGCGGTGGCGTACGCGATGGTCTTCATGCCGAAGGACGAGACCGGCGCGGGGACGAAGGAGAAGGCCGGCTCGGTGGGCGGGGCGCCGGCGCGTTCGCCGTCCGCGTCCGAGGGCAAGGGCGACGGGAAGCCGCCCGCCCCGAAGCCCTCCGCGACCCCCGACGGCAGGAGCAGCTCCGACCCGTCGAGCACCGAGCCGCAGTCCGACGTCGCCGCCGGGTTCACGCTCCGCAAGGACCCCGAGGGCTTCGAGGTCGCCGTCGCCAAGGGCTGGCAGCGCCAGTCGAAGAACGGGCGGGGCCAGGTCCGCTACACGCACGGGAACTTCGAGCTCCTCCTCGTCCCCGGCCGGGACTCCACCGCCTCGTACGGCAGGGACCCGATGAAGTACCAGCGGGAGGACGAGCGCGAACTCCAGCCGTTCCGCGATTCGACCTGGGCCACGTCGAGCGGGATGAAGTCCATCGACGTCGGCGGACGGCCCATGGCCGAGGGGCAGTTCACCTGGCAGGGCTCGGACGGGCGCGAGGTGTTCGTACGCAATCTGGCCATGGTCGTCGGCGGGAAGTATCACGTCGTGCAGGTACGTGGTCCGGAGGCGGAGCGCGATGAAGTGACGCGGCTGTACGACCAGGCGTCGGCTACTTACGAGTACGGCGGCTGAAACGGGAGGTACCGGACGCGACACGCGTCACAGTGCTGTCTCCATGGCACCCCGCCTGTTCCTTGGGAGGCGCCCGCTCCCTAGTGTGGCCCTGTCAAGACCATGGGTGGGAACGTGAATCAGATGCAGGGCCAGCTCCTCGCGGGCCGTTACCGGCTCGGTGAATCGATCGGCCGCGGCGGCATGGGCCGCGTGTGGAGCGCCCATGACGAAGTGCTGCACCGGGCGGTCGCCGTCAAGGAGCTGACGGCCGCTCAGTGGGTGGCCGAGGCCGACCGGGCGATCCTGCTCGCGCGTACGCAGACGGAGGCGCGGGCCGCCGCACGCATCAACCACCCGGCCGTCGTCACCGTGCACGACGTGCTGGAACACGACGACCGGCCGTGGATCGTCATGGAGTTGGTCGAGGGACCCTCGCTCGCCGACGCCGTCAAGGAGCACGGCCGTATCGTGCCCACCGAGGCCGCGCGCATCGGCCTGTGGACGCTGCGGGCGCTGCGCGCCGCGCACGACGCCGGGGTGCTGCACCGCGATGTGAAGCCGGGCAACGTGCTGCTGGCCAGGGACGGCCGGGTCAAGCTGACCGACTTCGGGATTGCCCAGGTCGAGGGCGACTCGACCATCACGCGGACCGGCGAGATCGTGGGCTCCGTGGACTATCTCGCCCCGGAGCGGGTGAGCGGGGCCGAGCCGGGACCCGCCTCCGACCTGTGGGCGCTGGGCGCCACCCTGTACACGGCCATCGAGGGCGTCTCGCCCTTCCGGCGCACGTCGCCGATCAGCACGATGCAGGCCGTCATCGAGGACGAGCCCGAAGTCCCCGAGTACGCCGGGGCGATGGGGCCGGTGATCAGCGCCCTGCTGCGCAAGGACCCGGCCGCCCGGCCCACCGCCGACGAGGCCGAGGTGATGCTCGCCGAGGCCGCGGAGGGGCGGCGCGCCAGCGCGGCGCAGGCGTACGTACCGACGCAGGTGCACGTGCCGGGGCAGGGCAGGCCGTCGCAGACCGCCACGACCGTGACGCCGCCGGGGCCCGTACCGCCCGCTCCCGCACCGGCCGCCCGGCGGCGCTGGCCCCGGGTGCTGGCCGCCGTGATCGGGGTCCTGGTCATCGCGGGAGGCGGCGCGCTGACGGCGGTGAAGTACTTCGCGGACGGCCGGGACGACACCGGCGGGACCGCGGCGGGCCAGAGCGTCGAGGGCGGCGGATCCGGCGGGAGCGGGTCCGGCGGGAGCGGGTCCGGCGAGAAGGAGAAGCAGGGGACCGCGGCCGGGGCGATACCCGACGACTGGGAGCGGGTCGACGACATCGAGGGGTTCAGCCTGCGGCTGCCGCCCGGCTGGAAGCGGCAGGCGAACGGGGCGCAGATCGACTACACGCCCGACGGCGGGCAGCGGTTCGTCCGCATCGCCGTCGACAAGGCCTCGCAGTGGCCGGATTCCTACCAGCACCAGCTGGACCTGGAGAAGAACCTGCGGGCCAAGCTCCCCGACTACCAGCGGGTGGCGCTCGACTCCAACACGTTCCGGGACCGGCCGGGGTCGCTCTGGGAGTTCACCTGGACGGCCGGGAACCAGGACACGACGTCAGGGCCGCGGCACGCGATCGAGGAGACGTACCGGGAGGCGGACGGCACGGAGTACGCCATCTACCTGTCCGTACCCGCGGCCGAATGGGACGGGGCGCGGGAGCAGTTCGACGCCATACTGCGAGGGTGGCAGCCCGCTCCGTAACCGTTGCTGACCGGAACCGGACAGTCCCGGCCCGCGAGGGTGCGGCATGATGGGGCGCATGGGGACCGAGGGGGCCAACGCCCGTATGATCGGCGGGCGTTACCGGCTTGAAGCCGTGATCGGCCGAGGCGGCATGGGGGTCATCTGGCGGTCCACCGACACGTTGCTCGCGCGACAGGTCGCCGTCAAAGAGCTGGCCGTCGACCAGACGCTCTCCGCGGCCGAGGCGGACCAGCAGCGGGAGCGGATGCTCCGCGAGGCGCGGGCCGTCGCCCAGTTGCGGCACCCGAACATCATCGTCGTGCACGACGTGGTGCTGCACGAGGGGCACCCGTACATCGTGATGGACCTGGTGGACGGCGGATCGCTCGCCGACCGGATCGCGGAGCAGGGGCCCGTCGACGCCGTGCAGGCCGCGCGGATCGGGCTGGCGCTGCTCGGCGCGCTGCGCGTCGCCCACGCCGCCGGGGTGCTGCACCGGGACCTCAAGCCCGCGAACGTCCTCCTGGAGTCGGGCACCGGGCGGATCGTGCTCACCGACTTCGGGATCGCCCAGGTCGAGGGCGCCACCACGCTGACCGAGACCGGCGGCTTCGTCGGATCGCCCGAGTACACCGCGCCGGAGCGGATGGCGGGGGACAGGACCGGCGCCGGGGCCGACCTGTGGTCGCTCGGCGCGCTGCTCTGCGCCGCGCTGGCCGGGGAGTCCCCGTTCCGGCGCGACTCGCTCGGCGGCATCCTGCACGCCGTCGTGTACGAGGAGATCCGCCCGCCGGCCGAGACGACCCCGCTGCTCCCGGTGGTCAGGGGCCTGCTGGAGCGGGTGCCCGACCGGCGCATGGGCATCGACGAGGCCGAGCGGCTGCTGCGCGCCTACGTGGCCACGGGCGCGACCCCGCAGCCGGCGCCGCCGCACGCGCCGTACTCGCCGACCATGGCGGACGCGGTCGTGGTGCGCAGGCAGCGGATACCGACGCGGGTGCTGCTGGTGGCCGCGGCCCTCGTCGCGGCGGTCACCGGGGCCGGGATCTCCGCCGCCGCGCTGCTCGCCGGACGGGACGACAACGCGCCGCAGCGGCCCCCCAGTTCGGCGTCGGGGCCCTCGCGCACGGGGACGGCGCCGGCCTCGCCCACCCCGACCGTGACCGTCACCCGGGAGGAGACCCGCACCGCGACGCCGCGGCCCACGGCGCCGCCCGGGTACCGGACCGTCGAGGATCCGAAGGGGTTCGCTCTCGCCGTGCCGAAAGGGTTCACCCGCTCGCTCGACGGGCCGCGGGTGTTCTACATGTCGCCGGGCGAGACCTTCCGCATCGGTGTGCGCAGCTCCGCGCCGCAGAGCGGGGGGCCCGCCGGCGCGCAGCGCAGGGCCGCCGCCGCGGGGCCGCGCACCAACCCCGGGTACCGGGGCGGGAAGGTCACCGACACCTCGCACGACGAGCACGACGCCGCGCTGTGGGAGTTCACCTGGGACGGCTTCAGCACCGCCGAGGGGCCCCGGCACACCGTCGACCTGTGCTGGGAGGAGGACGGCCGGATGTACGACGTGTGGGTGTCGGCGCCGGTCGGCAGGGTCGACGAGGCCCGCGCGTACTTCGATGCCGCCGTCGACACCTTCGCCCCTTCTGCGGGGGAATGATGACCGGTGCGGCACCAGGGCGGTCACAACTCCGTGACCCGGGTGGAACCGGGGGGCGCCCGCACGGTAGGGATGGACCCATGAGTGACAACGGGGGCACCTCCTACGGCCCGAACGAACCCACCAGCTTCGGTCTCCAGCCACCGCGGCCGGGGCCCGCCCACGTGCCGCACGAGGGAAACCCGTACGCGGCGGCCGCCCCGCCCGCCCAGTCGCACCGGTCGCCGGAGCAACAGCCGCACCAGCAACCGCAACCACACCAGCAACCGCAACCACACCAGCAACCGCACCAGCAGCAGCGGCCGGAGCCGACGCAGGTCGTGCCGGGGCAGCCGGACCCGGGCGCGGGCCGCCTGGTGGCCGGGCGCTACCGGTTGCTGAGCAAGCTCGGGCACGGCGGCATGGGCACCGTGTGGCGGGCCGAGGACGAGACGGTGGGCCGTGAGGTCGCCGTCAAGGAACCCCGGGTGCCGGACCACCTGCCGGACCGGGAGCGGGCGAACGTCTTCGAGCGGATGCGGCGCGAGGCGCGGGCCGCGGCCCGGCTCGACCACCCGGCGGTGGTCAACGTGCACGACGTCGCCGTCGAGGACGGACAGCCGTGGATCGTCATGGAGTTCGTGCAGGGCCGCTCGCTCGGCGCCGCGCTCCAGGAGGGCACGCTGGGCGCGCGCGACGCCGCCCGCGTCGGACTCGAGGTGCTCGGCGCCCTGGAGGCCGCGCACGCCGCGGGCATCCTGCACCGCGACGTGAAGCCGGACAACGTCATGCTCGGCCGGCACGACCGGGTGATCCTCACCGACTTCGGTATCGCCCAGGTCGAGGGCGAGACCAGTCTGACCGACACCGGCGGCTTCGTCGGCTCGCCCGAATTCATCGCCCCGGAAAGGGTGTTGGGGCAGCGCCCGGGTCCTGCCTCCGACCTGTGGTCGCTGGGCGTCGTCCTGTACGCGGCGACGGAGGGCGTCTCCCCGTTCCGCCGCAGCAACACGCCCGCCACGCTCCAGTCCGTGCTGAACGCGACCCCGGCCGCGCCCGCCGCCGCGCGGGGCCCGCTGGCCGACGTGATCAACGGGCTGCTCCAGAAGGACCCGGCGCGGCGCCCGAACGCGGCCCAGGTGCGCGCGCTCTTGGAGCGGGCCGCCGAGCCGCCCGCCCCGGAGCCCACCCAGGTCGTGCGGATCGGCTCCGCCCAGGGCGGGTTGCGGCTCGGCCGCAAGGCGCTGACGGGGATCGGGGTGGGTGTCGTGGTCCTGGCCGCGGCGGCGTACCTGGTGGTCGCGGAGCCGTTCGCCGGGCCGCTGCCGGACGGCTGGGAGAAACGCCCGGAGAAGGCGCTCGGGGTCACGGTCGCGGTCCCGGAGGAGTACCAGACCGGCCGGCCCACCGAGACCGACACCGACAAGAACTGGGTGACGTACACCGACTGGAGCGGCAGCGTCTGGATCGGCGTGAATGTGGCGCGCAAGAAGGACGACGCCCTGAACGAGATCAAGGGCTCCGCCCGCGCCCAGATGTACGACGACGACACCAAGTTCAAGGACTCCGGCGACTCAAGCCTCGACATGCCGGAGGGCGCGACGACCGCGCCGGACGACGACGCCAAGTTCAAGGAGCAGGACGCCGCGCAGAACACCGTCGCCTACAAGACGGACGACACCGAGAACCCCCGGCCGCGCGAGATCCGGTTCTTCTACTACAAGAACAAGGCCGGTGACATGTACCGGGTGTCGATCAGCTACCCGGGCAAGGGCGACTTCACCGACCGGGGCCGCGAGGTCGCCGATGACGTCCTCGCCAACCTGGACATTGCCGGGGAGTCCTGAGATTCCTTGGACGGCCCCGCAAAGCCCCTGATCAGCGGCTTTGCTGCCAGCGATCACTGGCGCGGTGTGTGTACTCGGTGAAAGCCCGTTACCGATGGGTACCGAAAGCGTCCGCTTCGGCATACGCTCCCCTCCATGACGGAGTCGCAGGCCACCCCCGAGAACGCAGAAGACGCAGCGAGCCCCGAGAGCGCGGCCACCGCGGCGCCGGCCGGCACCAACCCGACGGCCGCCGCGCCCCAGGGCGCGCGCACCGCTGCCGACGTGGTCACGCCCGAGCTGATCGCCCAGCTCACCCGGGGCGTGGTCGGCTCCGGGCGGACGGCGAACCACACGCCGTTCACCGGCGAGAAGCTGGCCGACCTGCCGGAGTCGACGCCCGAGGACGTGGCGACGGCCTTCGACCGCGCCCGCGCCGCCCAGGACGTGTGGGCGAGGACCCCGGTGCGCCACCGCGCCGCCGTGCTGCTGCGCTTCCACGACCTGGTCCTGGCCCGCCAGGCCGAGGTGCTCGACCTGATCCAGCTGGAGACCGGCAAGGCCCGGCTGCACGCCCACGAGGAGGTGCAGGCCGTCGCCGTCGCGGCCCGCCACTACGGCCGCAAGGCCCCCTCGTACCTGAAGCCCAAGCGGCACACCGGCGCGGTCCCCACCCTCACCAAGGTGACCGAGCTGCGCCAGCCGCGCGGCGTCGTGGGCCAGATCGCGCCCTGGAACTACCCGCTGGAGCTCTCCGTCGGTGACGCGCTGCCCGCCTTCGTCGCGGGCAACGCCGTGGTCATGAAGCCCGACACGGAGACCTGCCTGACCGCCCTGTGGGCCCGCGACCTCCTGATCGAGGCGGGGCTGCCCGCCGAGGTCTTCCAGGTCGTGCTCGGCGAAGGCCCGGTCGTGGGCCCCGAGCTGGTCAGGCACGCCGACTACGTCTCCTTCACCGGCTCCACCCGCACCGGCCGCGAGGTCGCCCAGGGGGCCGCCGCCCGGCTGGTCGGCGTCTCGCTCGAACTCGGCGGCAAGAACGCCATGTTGGTGCTCAAGGACGCCGACGTGGAGAAGGCCGCGGCGGGCGCCGTCCGCGCCTGCTTCTCCTCGGCGGGCCAACTGTGCATATCCATCGAGCGGTTGTACGTCCACGAGTCGGTCGCCGACGCCTTCGTCGAGCGGTTCGCCGCCCGCACCAGGGCGATGCGGCTCGGCACGTCGCTCGCCTACGGCGCCGACATGGGATCGCTCGTCGGCGAACGGCAGTTGGCGACCGTCAAGGCCCACGTCGAGGAGGCCGTCGCCAAGGGCGCCACGCTCGTCGCCGGTGGCGTGGCGCGCCCCGACATCGGCCCGTACTTCTTCGAGCCGACCATCCTGGACGGGGTCCAGGCGCCGATGGCCGTCTGCACCGAGGAGACCTTCGGCCCGGTCGTCTCCGTCTACCGCTTCACCGATGAGGACGAGGTCATCGCCCTCGCCAACGCGACGCCGTACGGCCTCAATTCGTCGGTGTGGACGAAGGACGCCAAGCGCGGCCACGAGGTCGCGGCCCGGCTGCGTACCGGCACCGTGAACATCAACGAGGGCTACGCGCCCGCGTACGGCAGCGTCCAGTCGCCGATGGGCGGCATGAAGGACTCCGGGCTCGGCCGCCGCCACGGCTCCGAGGGCCTCCTGAAGTACACCGAGGCGCAGACCGTCGCGCACCAGCGTCTGATGCCGATGGCGCCCTCCTTCGGCATGGACGACGAGAAGTACGCCCAGTTCATGACGCGCAGCCTGGGTCTGATGAAGAAGCTCCGGCTCAAGTAGGAGTCGTCGATCGTTCGAAGGAGAACGCGTACGTGACTCAGGACGGCAACGACCACGGCCACGACTACGACGTGGTGGTCATCGGCTCGGGCTTCGGCGGATCGGTGTCCGCCCTGCGGCTGACCGAGAAGGGGTACCGGGTCGGTGTCCTGGAGGCGGGCCGCCGGTTCGCCCCCGGCACGCTCCCGAAGAACTCCTGGGACGTGAAGAACTACCTGTGGGCGCCGAAGCTCGGCATGTACGGCATCCAGCGCATCCACCTGCTCGGCAATGTGATGGTGCTGGCCGGCGCCGGGGTCGGCGGCGGCTCGCTCAACTACGCCAACACCCTGTACGTACCGCCGAAGCCGTTCTTCGAGGACCCCCAGTGGAAGGAGATCGCGGACTGGGAGGAGGAGCTGAAGCCGTACTACGACCAGGCGCGGCGGATGCTCGGTGTGCGGCTCAACAGGACGATGACCCCGGCCGACGTCCATCTGAAGGCGGCCGCGCAGTCCATGGGCATCGGCGACACCTTCCACATGGCGCCGGTCGGCGTGTTCTTCGGCGACGGGGACGACGCCGACGGCCGCGACGAGGTGAAGGCGCGGCCGGGGCAGCAGGTCGAGGACCCGTACTTCGGCGGGGCCGGTCCGGCCCGCAAGGCGTGCACCGAATGCGGTGAGTGCATGACGGGCTGCCGGCACGGCGCGAAGAACACCCTCAACGAGAACTACCTGTACCTCGCCGAGAAGGCGGGCGCGGTCGTCCACCCGATGACGACCGTGGTCTCCGTGACCGACGACTCGCAGGGCGGCTACGCGATCGCGACGCTGCCCACCGACGACCGGAAGGCGTCGGGCCGTGTCTTCAGGGCCCGCCAGGTCGTCGTCGCGGCGGGTACGTACGGGACGCAGACGCTGCTGCACCGCATGAAGGCGAGCGGTCAACTGCCGCACATATCAGCCAGGTTGGGCGAGCTGACCCGTACCAACTCCGAGGCCCTGGTGGGCGCGCAGACCACCGACCGGCGCTACCGCAAGCGGCACGGCGCGGCGAAGGTCGACTTCACCAAGGGTGTCGCGATCACCTCGTCCATCCACCCGGACGCCAACACGCACATCGAGCCGGTCCGCTACGGCAAGGGCTCGAACGCGATGGGCGGCCTGTCCATCCTCCAGGTGCCCTACGCGGAGAGGTCGTCGCGGGTCGCGGGCTGGCTGGTGAACGTGGCGAAGCACCCGAGCCTGATGATGCGCTCCCTCTCCAACCGCCGCTGGTCGGAGCGGACCATCATCGGCCTGGTCATGCAGTCCCTGGACAACTCGCTGACCACGTACCTGAAGCCGGACGGCGTCGGCAAGGGCCTGCTCACCGCGGGGCAGGGCCACGGCGCCCCCAACCCGAAGCAGATCAAGGCGGCCTCGCAGGGCGCCGCCGCCATCGCCGCGGAGATCAACGGCTTCGCGGGGTCGAACGTCGGCGAGCTGATGGGTACCCCGCTGACCGCCCACTTCCTCGGCGGCTGCCCCATCGGCGACAGCGCCGCCACCGGGGTGATCGACCCGTACCACCGGCTCTACGGGCACCCGGGCATCTCCGTCGTGGACGGCGCCGCGGTCTCCGCGAACCTCGGCGTGAACCCGTCCCTGACGATCACGGCGCAGGCCGAGCGCGCGATGTCGTACTGGCCGAACAAGGGCGAGGACGATCCGCGCCCGCGGGCCGGGACGGCGTACGTGCGGCTCGCGCCCGTCGAGCCGAGGAGCCCGGTCGTCCCCGCGGAGGCGTTCGGCGCGCTGAAGCTGCCGTTCCTGGGGATTCCGGCGGTGCCCGCCAAGGAGGGGTAGCCGCGACGAGCGCCGACGGCACGGTTGTCGCACGCGAAGGACCCGCACCCCCCTCCGAGTGCGGGTCCTTCGCGTGCGTGCGTGCGAGGCGCTTACGCCTCGTTGCTCACCTTGCGGCGACGCACGGAGTAGACGACACCGGCACCGGCGACGACGGCGACGCCGCCGACGAGGCCGAGGGTCGGCAGCATCGAGTTGGAGCCGGTCGCGGCCAGTGAGCCCGCGAGCGGGGTGCTGCTGGACTGCGGGGCCGGGGTGTTGCTCGGGCGCGGCGCGCTCGTGGCCGGCGTGATCGTGCCCGGCTTGGTGCCCGCGGCCAGGATCTCGAAGCTGTACTCCTGGTCGTCGGCGACGCTGAAGCCGCAGAGGCCGTCCGTGTTCACGCTCGTGGCGAAGGCGAGCGAGCCGCCGACCCCGGCCGGGGCCTTGGCGTCGGCCTTGATGCGCAGCTTGACATCGGCGTGCTTGCCCGGCGCGATGGCCCCCGCGTCGCCGAACGACAGGGCGTCCTCGGCGTAGACGCTGGTGTCGAGGTCGTGCCAGCCGGCCGCGTCGGAGTACTGGACGTGCAGGTACTTGGCGATGTCCGTGGTGTCCTGGTCGTACGCGTAAGCGAAGGCATACAGGTCCGCGGAGACCGACTCGAAGGCCACGTCCGTCTTGTTCGTGACGCGGAACGTGAAGCCGTGCCAGCCGTCGCCCGCGACGATCTTCGACGGCAGATCGCGCAGCTCGGCGAGGGTGTCGGGGCTCTCCGCGTAGTCCGTGCACTCCTCGTCGTCGCCGGGCTCGTCCGAGTCGGACGGGTCCGGGGAGGACGGGTCCGTCTCGGTGTCGGTCGGGTCCGGCAAGGTCGGGGGCGGCGTCTCGTCCCCGGTCTCCGGCGCCGTGGTGGTGGCGTCCGGGTCCGGCGTGCTGCTGCCGCCTTCCTCGGGGTCCCCGGTCTCCGGCGCGGTGGTCTCGGGGGTGCCCGTCGCGGGCGTCTCCGTGGAGCCGGTCTGCGACGCCGACGGGTCGGGCTCGACAACCGCGCTGGTGGGGCCCGGGGTCCCCGCGGCGAATGCGGCCGGAGCGGAGAGCAGAGCGATCGGGGCTATGGCGGCCGTGGCGGCCGCCGTCACCAGTGCGCGGCGAAGCTTCATCTGGACCTCGATCAGATACGAAGTGGGGGCCTCCGCGGTGGCGGTCGCGGGTGTGGCCGTTGATTCAGAACATGTGACCCGCGATGGGCGGACATGGTTGTCCTGGACCTCACCTGATCTTTATGTGAACTGGATCACTGTGTGTGGGCGCTCAGTGCCAGATCGTTGGCGGCCGTGACGTACACGCGCACGCCCTGGCCGCCGCGTTCGGGGAACAGGTCGGTCTTGTTCCGGTCGACGATGTCGCCGCCGATCCGGCCGAGCGGCACCGGGGCCGGGTCGGGCGTGGCGAAGTGCAGCCGCAGATCCCAGTGGTCGCGCTCGGTCCTGCGCCGCCCGGCCGCCTCCGCGTAGGGCAGCGTGAACTCGAAGCCCTCGTCGCCGACGCGGGTCACCGGCACCGAGAAGTCCTGGGCCTCGCCCGTGCGCGAGACGGCCACCACGCGCGCCCCGTCGAGCGAGGCCCGCGTGGCGTAGAGCCCGGCGCCGATCGTGACGCTCTCCTCGTCCAGCTCGACGCGGACCACCTCGGCGTGCGCGGGGCGCTGCCAGGCGCGCAGCGCGAGGAAGCCGTCGACGGTGGCGTACGGCAGCCAGGCCGCCGCGCCCTCGGGGCCGGTGCGCGGTGCGGCGCCCACCCGCCGGGCGCGCTCGGCGAGGCCGCAGACCAGGCGGACGCGCCGGTCGGTGCCGCGGCGGGCGACGTAGCAGTCCCAGCGGCCCTCGGGGAGGACGTGGTCGTCGGGCGTGAGGGTGACGGCGATCGCGTCGAGGTCCGGTGCGGTGGTGACCTCGGGCAGCGGCACCCGTATCTCCCGCCCCTTGGGGTCCCTGCGCAGGCGGACCACGAAGTCGAGGGAGCCGGGCGGCAGCGTCGCCGCGTCGAACCGGACCGTGCACCCGCCGTCGGCGGTGGCCCGGACGAACGCGACGGGCCTGACCTGCGGGGCGGGCTCGGCGGCCGGCCCGGGCTGCACGACGGGCTCGGCGGCCCTGGTCAGGCGCCACAGCCAGGACCGGCGCCGCGGTTCGCGCACCGGCGCCCGGCGGCGTCCGGCCGACAGCTCCCGGAACAGCTCCTCGTAGCGGCGGGCGACCGTGGCGGGCGCGAAGTCCTGGGCGCGGACGCGCGCCGACTCGCCCAGCCGGTCGCGGAGTTCGTCGTCGGCCATGAGCAGCCCGAGCGCGTCGGCGTACGCCTGGACGCCACCGTCGCCGCCGTCGCCCTCGTCGCGGGGCGGCACCGGCACGAGGAGGCCGTCCTTGCCGTGGGTGATGATCTCGGCGGGTCCGTGCGGGCAGTCCGTGGCGACCACCGGCACCCCGCAGTGCATGGCCTCCACGATGGTCATGCCGAAGGACTCCATGTCGGAGGAGACCGCCGCGATGGCGCCCTTGGCCCACTCGGTCTCGATGGGGGAGACCGGGCCCATCATCAACACCCGCTCGTACAGGCCGAGTCCGTCGATCTGTGCGCGCAGTGCGGCCTTCTGGGGGCCGCGCCCGTACAGCCGCAGCGTCCAGTCGGGGTGGTCGCCCGCGACCTTGGCGAAGGCGTCGACGAGCCGGTCGTAGCGCTTGACGGGGATGAGCCGCCCGGCCGCCACGATCACCCTGGAGTCCCGGGACGAGGGCTGGACGTCGACGGCCCCCACCCCGTTGGGCACGCAGGTGATGGTCGTACGCACCTGGGGCAGCGCGGCGCGGTACTGCGCGGCGTCCGCCTCCGAGACGGTGACGAACGCGTCCAGCTGCCCGATCGCCACGTTCTGGTCGCGGCGCACGTCGTCGGCGTGGCCCGCGAGCGAGAGGTGCTCCTGCCCGATGCGCAGATAGCGGTCGGTGCCGTAGCGGGACAGGTAGCCGTTGAGGATCGGGCGGGTGGCGATGACGACGTCCGCGTCGGTCTCCGCCAGGAAGGCGGCGATGCGCCGGTCGTGCAGCGCGGTGTACCGCAGCCGCCCCTCCTTCGTGCCCTTCTCGTGGAACATCGTGCAGGGCTGTGCGGCCAGTGGCTCGCCGCCCGCGTACGCCGGACTGTCCTCGCGCAGGTCGATCAGGGTGGTCATCCGCACCAGCGGGTCGAAGGGCAGCCCCGTCCGGTCGGCGGTCCGGTGCACGCTCACGACCTCGACATCGTGCCGCGTGGCCAGGGCGCCGGACATGTTGGCGGTGGCGCGGATGGTGCCGCCGATCCCGTACGCGTTGTTGATCAGAAAGACGATCTTCACGTGTGGTCTCCCCTCCAGGAGGCGAGTCACGGCCGACTCGCGCACTGGTTGAGACCTGGGGGGCGGTAAAAGTTGCCCGATGTGTCAGGGGTCACAAGATGAGGCTTATGTTCCGCTTGCGCTTCCGGCGTCGAACTCCGGTGCTCGCCGGCGTGGCGCGGCGGGTGTGGCATGTGCCATGCCTCTGCCGTACAACCATGTCGCCGATCTCCGATCGTTACGCGTGCCGGGCGCAAAGCCCTGGTAAAAGCAGCAGGTCCAAGTTTTGATAGCGGCTCGGTGCGGCCGTATCGGCGGACGTGCTCGTGCACTCATGAGGTGGGGAACGAACGTGAAGTCAGGTCTGGGGCGTCTGCTGGCCGGTGTCTGCGTGACGGCGGCTCTCGCCGCCACGACGGCGTGCTCGGGGGCGGACGACGCGAGTGACGACAAGCCCGCGGCGAAGTCGTCGGCCCCGGCGAAGCCGGCCCTGAAGCCGCTCAGCCAGGCGCAGTTGACGCAGGCCGCGCTCGTCAAGGCGGACCTGAAGGGGTACGCCGTCAGCAAGGTGTCGGACGACGAGATCCCGGACGCGAGCGTGCCCGCGAAGCCGTCCGAGTGCCAGGCGATCGCCGACATGTTCCTGCTCGGCTCCGAGCCGGACGCCACCGCCCGCGTGGCCCGCTCGGTGACCAGCCTCACCGCGACGGACGCCACGGTCGTCCAGCTGGGTCTGCTCGCGCACCAGGAGGCGGACGCCAAGAAGGTGGTCGGCGAACTGCGCACGGCGAGCGAGAAGTGCACCGCGTACGAGCACACCGGCTACAAGTACAGCGGCATCAAGCCCCGCGAGGCCCCCGCGGTGGGTGACGAGGCCGTCTCGTACGCGATGACCGGCGAGGTCGACGGCGAGACGATCCCGATGACGTACGTCATCGTGCGCAGCGGCTCCACCCTCGCCGCCTTCTACGCCATGAACATCGTGGACGCGAAGCAGGCCCAGGTCCCCGCGGAGATCATCGAGGCGCAGATCGACAAGGTGAAGAAGGCCGCCGGCGGCGCGCGCAAGTAGGCGGCGCCCGGGACGGGCGGAGTGGGAGGCCGGCCGGCCCCGGGCGTCCCCGGGGCCGACCGTTCTCTTGGGTGACCGGGCTGCTGTCCCCTGCCGTCCGGTCACTGCACTGGAGCGAGGTCCCACGACGTACGGCATGACCGTGACGTCTCATCGCTCCAGCGGAGCCACGCGTGGTTCGATCGGTCCGCCCCTGGCTGACACGGCCACCGGGACCAACGAAGCCCGCCGCGTCCGGGTCACGCGCCGTACGGGTGAGTGCGGAACCGAACTGGGATCCGGGGCGCGCGGAGGGTCGCTCAGACCCGGCCCCGGCACAGTTCGAGCAGTGTCATCGCGAGCGAGGTGCCGGGCTTGCCGAGCGCGTCCCTGTAGTGGCTCAGCACCTCCATCTCGCGCGACAGGCTCACCCGCCGCCCGCCGGAGGCGAGCCGGGTCTCCTGGACGACGGCGGAGACGGCCATGCGTTCCTGGACGAGACCGATGATGCGGTCGTCGAGGGAGTCGATGCGCTCGCGGGCGTCGGCGATCACGACAGCGGCGTCGGTGACATCGGTGACATCGGCGGCGTGCGCGGCATTGGCGGTGGTCATGGGATCGGGCTCCGGTCTCTGTGTCGGGCGGAGCCCCGGCCGGCAGGTCCGGAAACGGCAGACGCCCCGGGCCTTGTCGGCCCGGGGCGCCTGGGAAGTCGCTTGTCAGTGGCTCAAGCAGCACGACCATGGCATCCGGCGGGCCGGCTGCCATAGGTAAAGACGAAGGTCGTCTGCGAGAACATGCGGCCGAGTGTAGCGCGCCGCGCTTCCCAGCCCTCCGGGCTTCCGGCCTTCCGCCCCTGCGGGGTCCGGCTTTCCAGCCCCTCCGGCGTCTGAGGAGCGGGGTCCGGGGCGGAGCCCCGTGGCCAGCGGACCAGCCCGGCCGAACCGGTAGAATCACCGGTACCCCCCGCTCAGCCGCAGCCGGAAGGCAACCCGTGTCATCAGCTTCCGCTGCCGCCGCCCCCGACACCGTCCTGGTCGTCGACTTCGGTGCGCAGTACGCCCAGCTCATCGCCCGCCGTGTCCGTGAGGCCCGGGTCTACAGCGAGATCGTGCCGAGCACCATGCCCGTCGCGGAGATGCTCGCCAAGAACCCGGCGGCGATCGTCCTCTCCGGCGGCCCCTCGTCGGTCTACGCGGAGGGCGCCCCGCGCCTGGACCGCGCGCTCTTCGAGGCCGGCGTCCCCGTCTTCGGCATGTGCTACGGCTTCCAGCTGATGGCGACGACCCTCGGCGGCACCGTCGACAACACCGGCGCCCGCGAGTACGGCCGTACCCCGCTCGCCGTCTCCAAGGCCGACTCGACGCTCTTCGAGGGCACCCCCGTCGAGCAGCCGGTGTGGATGTCGCACGGCGACGCCTGCTCGGCCGCGCCCGAGGGCTTCACCGTGACCGCCTCCACCGAGGTCGTCCCGGTCGCCGCCTTCGAGAACGACGAGAAGAAGCTGTACGGGGTCCAGTACCACCCCGAGGTGATGCACTCCACGCACGGCCAGCAGGTCCTGGAGCACTTCCTGTACCGGGGCGCGGGTCTGCGGCCCACCTGGACGACGGGCAACGTGATCGAGGAGCAGGTCGCCGCGATCCGCGAGCAGGTCGGCGACAAGCGCGCCATCTGCGGCCTGTCCGGCGGCGTGGACTCCGCGGTCGCGGCCGCGCTGGTCCAGAAGGCCGTCGGCTCCCAGCTGACCTGCGTGTACGTCGACCACGGCCTGATGCGCAAGGGCGAGACCGAGCAGGTCGAGAAGGACTTCGTGGCCGCGACCGGCGCGAACCTCAAGGTCGTCGACGCCAGCGAGCGGTTCCTGAAGGCGCTGGCCGGGGTCTCCGACCCCGAGCAGAAGCGGAAGATCATCGGGCGCGAGTTCATCCGCGTCTTCGAGCAGGCGCAGCTGGAGATCCTCCAGGAGGACGGCCCCGAGGTCGCCTTCCTCGTGCAGGGCACCCTCTACCCGGACGTCGTCGAGTCCGGCGGCGGCACCGGCACCGCCAACATCAAGTCCCACCACAATGTGGGCGGGCTCCCCGACGACATCGAGTTCGAGCTCGTCGAGCCGCTGCGCCAGCTGTTCAAGGACGAGGTCCGCGCGGTCGGCGCCGAGCTGGGCCTGCCCGACGAGATCGTCCAGCGCCAGCCGTTCCCCGGCCCAGGCCTCGGTATCCGGATCGTCGGCGACGTCACCAAGGAGCGCCTGGACCTGCTCCGCGAGGCCGACGCGATCGCCCGCGAGGAGCTCACCGCGGCCGGCCTGGACCGCGAGATCTGGCAGTGCCCGGTCGTGCTCCTCGCCGACGTCCGCTCGGTCGGCGTCCAGGGCGACGGCCGCACCTACGGCCACCCGATCGTGCTGCGCCCGGTCTCGTCCGAGGACGCCATGACGGCGGACTGGACGCGGATGCCGTACGAGGTGCTCGCCAAGATCTCGACGCGGATCACCAACGAGGTCAAGGACGTCAACCGTGTCGTCCTCGACGTGACGAGCAAGCCCCCGGGCACCATCGAGTGGGAGTAGTCCCCACTGCCGTACGTGGACGAGGGCGCCGGTCACCGTGGAGGTGGGCGGCGCCCTCGTCCGCGTAGCGGCACGGGTCACGTCCGCCTGAGCGTGCGGGCGGCCGCGCCCGGCTTCCACACCCGCGCCACCAGATACGTTTCGTCCTCGATGTACGTCCTGGTGACCTCGGCGGGCTCCGTGCGGAACAGATGGAAGTCGTCCGGGTCCGGGACCCGGACCCGGCCGGTGTAGCGGGCGACGGTCGCCGGGTCCTCGACGAGGAACGCCCGGCCGCTGACGCGCACATCGCCGCCGCCCATCGTCGTGCCCTCGCCCGGGTTGGCCTGGAGCGCGAAGCGCGGGTCGCGCAGCAGGTCGCGGGCCTTCACGGAGCCCGGCATCATGCCGAGCCACAACTCGCCGTCCAGGAAACGGACTTCGAGCCCGGAGGTGCGCGGCGAGCCGTCCGTGCGCAGCGTCGCCAGGACGTGGTGGGTGTGCTGGGCGAAGCGGGCCTCGACCGTCCTGGCGAGCTCCGGTTCGGCGGTGGCGAAAGAGGCCCAGTTCGCTGTCATGGACCGAGTCTGGCGCCGATACCCGACACCTTCTGTCGGGTATGCCGGGCTCTTTCGCCGCCCGCACGAGCCTTCCGCCGCATTCTCTTCACAGCGGGGGCCTGTCGCCCTGGAGGCCGCGGAGGTACCTTCCGCTCCATGTCGACGCAGAACCCCGCCCCGATCCCTCCCGACCAGCTGCACTTCGCCATGCCGCCGGTGCACGACAACGCGGCCGACGAGCGCCGGTACCGCAAGGAGCGGCTCGCGGGAGCGCTCCGGATCTTCGGGCGGTTCGGCTACGAGGACGGGGTGTCGGGGCACATCACGGTCCGGGACCCGGAGTTCGAGGACTGCTACTGGGTGAACCCGTTCGGGCTGCCCTTCCGCCACCTCACCGTCGGCGATCTGGTGCTGGCCAACGGCGACGGGCAGGTCGTCCAGGGCCGCCACCACGTCAACCAGGCCGCGTTCACCGTCCACGCCGAGGTGCACAGGGCCCGGCCCGAGCTGGTCGCCGTGGCCCACTGCCACTCCACGTACGGGCGCGCCCTGTCCGCGCTCGGCGAGCTGGTCGAGCCGATCACCCAGGAGGCCTGCGCCTTCTACGAGGACCACGCGCTGCTCGACGAGTACACGGGGGTCTCCGTCGACGCGGGCGAGGGCAAGCGGATCGCCGCCGCGCTCGGGGGCTACAAGGCGCTGGTCCTGCGCAACCACGGGCTGCTCACCGTCGGGGACTCGGTGGACGCGGCGGCCTGGTGGTTCATCGCCCTGGAGCGCTGCTGCCAGGTGCAGCTCGTGGCGCGGGCGGCCGGGCGGCCCGTACTCGTCGACCGCCGCCAGGCCGTCGCGACCCGCGACCGGTCGGGCGGCGACCTCGTCGCGTGGATCAACTACCAGTCCCTGTGGCAGGACATCACGCGCAGCGAACCGGAGCTGCTGGGCTGACGCCGCCCGCCCGCCCGCCCGCCCGTCCGCCCCGCTCCCGCTACCGGAAACCGCGCAGCACGACCCGCTTGGCCATCGTGAACTCGTCGTCCGTGAGCACGCCCTGGCGGTGCAGGTCACCCAGCTCCCGCAGACGGCGCAGGAGCGTGTCGTGGTCCGTGTGGTGCGCGGCGGCCGGCAGGGCCGCGTCGCGGGGCGTGGAGGGGTGGGGCAGCCGGGCGGTGACGGCCGCCGCCACGAGCGCGGTCAGCAGATCCTTGCGGGCGTTGCCCCACAGGTCGAGGGCGTACGGGTCCTTCTCGGGCGGCAGCTTCGCGTGGGCCGAGTCCTTCAGGACGAACCTGAGCACCCCGTCCTCGTAACCGGAGTTGGGCACCCAGTCGACGCCGTCGAGGTCGCCGAGCGCGATGACGCGCGGGCCCGTCGCCCGCTTCACCCGGTCCGAGGTGTCGCTCCAGTCGATCCGCACCCGGCTCCCGTCGAAGGAGACCGTGCCGTCGCTGGAGCGCACGGAGACCGGCACCGCGGGCCCCGGCACGAGGTACGTGTCGGCGGGCCCGTCCGGGAGCTGTTCGAGGAGCAGCGCCCGGCGGATCTCCTCGGCGACGTACTCCGCGACTCCGGAACCGTCCATGTCGACCGCGAGCCGGTAGGGGTCGGCGGCGTCCGGGAGGCGGCCCCCGGTGGCCTGTAACAGCGGGTCGGCCGCCTCGCGCAGGGTCAGGCGGAGCCGGCCGCGCCTGCGCTCGGGTTCGTAGGCGACCCCGGACACGGCCGTGAGCGGCACGCTGATCTCGCCGTACGTCTGCCGCAGCAGGGCCACGCCGCGGTGCAGACCTGGGGTGATGCGGACGGTCGTGCCGTCGAAGGCCCAGGTTCCGTCACGCTGGATGATCTCGGCCATACGGAAATTCTCGCAGTGACGTCAACACACCGGTCACCCGTACGCATAGCGTTCACCGCACGGAGGCGGACCCGTGCGCCGGAGCGTGCGTCGCGTACGGCACAATTCCCTCCCATCACAACGAAGTTGACGTCCAGTTGACGGGTCACGCAGAGGCTGAGGGTGGGGGCGTCGCGGTGGCGATGCAAGAAGCGCGGCAAGGTCAGGGCACGCACGGGGGCGGGTGCACGTGCGGCGACTGCCCGCACGGCGCGCGCGAGGGGCATCGGAGGGCGGTGGCCGCCTTCCTCGCCAAGCGGGACGAGCTGGCGGCCGGGAGCGGTCTGCCGCCGGCGGTCGCGCACTCGGCCGGTGCCTCCCGGCAGTGGATCTCCGACGAACTCACCCAGTCCGCGCAGGCGGTGGCCGCCCGCGGCCGGGAGGAGGGCACGGCCTGGCTCACCGGCCTGTGGCCGCGCACCCTCTGCGTGGTGTGGGGCGGTGTCCTCGCGCTGCTCCTCGTGCAGGCGCTCACCGCGATCGGCGCGGGCTGGAGCGACGCGCGCACGGCCGGACTCGTCGCCGCCGTGGTGCTGGCCGGGCTGCTCACCGGCGCCGCGTCCACGCACCGGACGCGCGGCGGTGTCCTCGCGCCCCTAATCGGCGAGGACAACCGGCTCTCGACGTCCCGCGCGGTGGCCGGCTGCACCGTACTGTTCGCGGTCTACGCGGTGCTCGTGCTCGCCGGTGAACTCGCCTCCGCGTCCGGCCCCGCCGCCCGCGAGACCCTCATCGACGGACTCGAACTGGCGCGCGGAGCAGGCTTGTTGACCGTGCTGGCCGTGGTCTGCGCGGTCGCGGTCCTGGTGCGCCGCGTCGTCGGCCTTCGGGTGCTCGCCCAGCGCCTGCAGAAGGTGACGGCCGCCCGGCCGCGCGCCGCCGACCTGCTCACCGACGACTCCGGGCGCGGCAGCTTCACCGACACGCAGTACGTCGCCGTGTGCGCCGCCGCCCTCGTCTGGGCCGCCGCCCGCCTCGCCCGCCGCCCCGACCAGCTGCCGGACCTGCCGTGGGGGCTCGCCGTCCTGGTGGGGGTGTCCGCGGGGACGTACATCTGCGGCAAGTACGCGGAGGGCGGGCGCCCCGTCGTCCTCTCCGTCGTGCGCGCCCGTGAGGCCGGTGATCTGGACGCGCCGATCCGCACCGGCGACGACATCGAGATCCGCGGCGCCGGGTTCGTGCCGCCCGGCGCGGGCACGGCCGACCAGCTCGCCCGGGTCGCCGTCCGGATCGGCACGGTCCACGTCCATGTGCCGCTCGTGCCCGTCGCCGGCGGCTTCACCAACCCGGCGGACGCGCTGCTCACGGTGACGGTGCCGGTGGATGTCGAGCCGGGCCGGGTCGAGGTGCAGGTGATCACGGCGACGGGGGTCGAGACGAACCGCTGCGCCATCGACGTCGTCGATTGATCCGTGTCCGGGGTGAGCCCGGACGTCGTGTCGTACGTATGGTCGGGTGGTCAACTGATCGAGTAAGGGTGCGGGTGTGAGAGGCGGCGGTTCAGTCATGACGCACGGTATGCGGGCGGACCTGCACGGCGGCTACGCCAGGGGAGGCGGCGGTGGCGGCCGGCGCGACACCGCCCAGCGGTACGCCCTGCTGCCGCTCCGCGTCTTCCTCGGCGTCACCTTCCTCTACGCGGCCCTCGACAAGCTCACCGACGGCGCGTTCTTCCACGCGAGCGGCGCCGGGTCCATCGGGGACCAGATGCGCGCCGTCCGTGACACCTCCGCGATCCCGCAACTCGTCGACCTGGCGCTGAAGTCCCCGACGGGCTTCGGCTACGCGATCGCCTTCGGCGAGCTGGCGGTGGGCATCGGCACGCTGCTCGGCCTGCTGGCGCGGATCGCCGCGCTCGGCGGGGCGCTGATCTCGCTGAGCCTGTGGCTCACCATCAGCTGGGCGGCCGAGCCGTACTACCTCGGCAACGACCTGGCGTACCTGATGGCATGGCTGCCGCTGGTGCTGGCCGGAGCGCCCTACTTGTCCGTGGACACCCTGCTGCGGGGCCGACGGCGGGGCACGGCGCGAGGCTGGTGACCGGACCCCGACGCGGCCGGGCGGCCCGGCCGGAGCGCTCAGGCCCGCCCCCGTGGCCCGCTATCCACGCGCCCTGCGCACAACCCCCCGAAGCTTCTGCCGCACCGCCCCCCGCACGTCCACGGGGCGGACCTGCACCACCAGCGTGGTCTCCGACGCCGCCTTCAACGGGCGGGCGGCGCGCGGGCGGGCGAGATGGAACCAGTGGGCGCGGCCCAGGCCCACCAGGTAGGGGACGGCGACGGGCGCGGAGCCGGGCGCGTTCAGGGTCATCGTCCAGCGGCCCGGGCGCAGGCCCCTGAACGGGAGCTCCGCCGTGAACCTTCCGTCGCTCCCGCCGAGCGACACCGGCGCCTCACGGTGGTCGCCGCTGCCGTGCTCCACGCGTAGGCGCAGCGCCCCGGCGTCCCGCGCGGCCTCGCCGGTCAGCGTGCCGCCCACCACCAGCGTGGCTTTGCGCGATCTGTGCCACGACAGCTCGGTCACCCGGTAGCGGCTGTCGTCGCGCGGCATCTCCCGGCCCACGTTGAGGGAGAGACCGCCCTCCTTCGTGGCGTACGGGGTGATGGTCGTGGGCCGGCCCGCCGCGGTGATCTCCAGCGGTGGTGGTGTCCGCTCGGCGCCGGGGCTCCGCAGCCGGACCGTGCGACTGACCCCCTGCGCCCGTACCTCGACGAAGAGGTCCCACCGGCCGCGGCCCAGCGGGGCGCCGGCCGCTGCCGTGAGCAGGGCGATCTCCGCGAGGAAACCCGCGTCGGTGTGGCCCTCGTCGTCCGGGAGTTCGGCGACGGCGTGCACCCGGGCGGGGACGCGGACCTCCGGGTGGTCCGCGTCGTAGCAGCGCAGCACCAGCTCGGTGGCGGCGTCCTGGGCGGCCACGTTCTCGATGTGGGCGTGGCCGGTCAGCCGCAGTACCCCGCCCTCCTGCCAGGCCGCCGACTCGATCCGCTGGTGCACCGGCAGCCGGCCGGTGACGTCGAACGCGCTGTCCGGCACCCCCACCGCCGTGTCGCGGAAGAGCGGGTGGTCCCAGTAGACCCGCCCCGCGTCGATGACGTGACCGCGTCCGGCGTCCTTCTTGGCGTCGCGGATGACCGTCAGCACCTCATCGAACCGGTCTGCCCGCAGCAGGTGCAGGAGGACCCGGTCGCGCGGTTCGAGCCGCTCGATGATCGGGTCGGTGACCCAGTTCCGCACCCAGGTGCGGACCTCCGGGTAGATGTGCTCGCGGATGTCCTGCTCGCTCTCGCGGAGCAGCAGCCACCACAACGGGCCGCACAGCTCCCACTCGACGTGCCGGCGCATGATCTGGTCGCGCCGCGGCCCCGGCTCCAGGTGGCGGGCCACCGTCTCGAAGCAGAGCCGGGTGCCCCGCATCCGGTGGCTCAGGTTCTGCGCGGTGAGGGTGAGGTTGTTCCCGTTCTCGCGGTTGCGGTGGTAGTAGCAGTCGTAGTCCGCGACGACGGAGATCCCGTCCGCGTTGAGGTACGCGGCGGCGGTGAAGGGTTTGTCCTCGGTGTTGCGGAACGGCGGGAAGCGCAGGTCCAGGCGTTCGATGAGCGAGCGGCGGAAGAGCTTCCAGCAGCCGAGGGTCCGGTAGGCGGCGGAGGAGAAGATGTCCGTACGCGGCTGGTTGCTTCGGAAGACCGCGGTGGGTACGGCCCGGCCGCCGACGGAGACCATCTTGCCCAGCACGATGTCGGTGCGGTTCTCGTCGGCCATGGCCACCATGCGGCGCAGCGCGTCGGGGCCGAGGTAGTCGTCGGAATCGAGGAAGAAGACGTAGTCACCGCGGGCGACGTCCAGGGCGACGTTGCGCGGGACGGCCGCGGTGCCCGAGTTCTCCTGGTGGATGACGTGCAGCGCGGGGCAGGTCTCGGCGAGCCGGTCGAGCTCCTTGCCGGTGCCGTCGGTCGAGCCGTCGTCCACCGCGATGATCTCCAGCTGGTCCAGGCCGATGGTCTGCTCCATCGCCGAGGCGATGCAGTCGGTCAGCTCGGGCAGGGCGTTGTACGCGGGGACGATCACACTGACTCGGGGCTGGGGCATCGCGTTCCTCGGGCTCGGCGGCAGTGGACGTACTCGCTGCCCCCGGGCGACGGCGCCGCCGGGGGCAGGTTTCCAGCCCTGCTGGGCTCCCGGGGCGCGGCTGCTTCGAGGTCACGTAATCGTGGAGATTGACGGAGTACGGGGGGTTAGATGCCCGAAAGTGCCCGAGGGTTGTACCCCGCACTTTGCAGACCCTTGACGAACGCGCCCCGAACAGGCGCGGGTTGCGTCTGCCGCCCTTCCCGCCGCGGCCGCGCAGGGGGCAACGGGTTGGCCCCCAACGGCAGGTGAGCCGCACTCAGGCAGGGCGGGGGCGCCACCCCGCCGGCCGGTGCGACCTCGCGCCGGTCGATTCCCCGTCCTCCTTCGTCGAAGGCCAAGGGCGGCAGCCGTACCGTCCAGCTGATGGTCCGGCGTCGCTCAGCAGGGGCGTCGCCGCTTCAGGCGTACCACCCGCGTCACCGTGCCCACGGCGCCCGCCAGGCCCAGGCCCCCGCACACCACCGGGATCACCACGAACCACGGGGTGTCCCACGCGTCCCCGGCATCGCCGAAGTACACGATCGCCGTCGCGAGCAGTGTCAGTCCGGCGATCAGCCGGCCGGGAGAGAAGTCATGCCGCACGGGACACCTCCGCCTGTCCGACGCCGACCTCGACGTGGAGTTCCAGGACACCGCCGGGGGACTTCGTGCCGGCGGGCGGTTCGAGCGTGAGTGTCTTCTCGACGCCCGGTCGTACATCGACGTCGTTCGACTCGTCGCCGGGCAGCTGGACGTCCCCGACGCCCACCTCGACGTGCAGCTCCACCGTGTCGTTCGCGGGCAGCACGATCTTCGCCTGCCCCGCCCCGACCTCCAGGTGCGTGGTGAGCGTGCTGCCCTCGGCGGCGTCCACCTTCGACAGGTCCAACGTGCCGACGCCCGAGCCCAGTTCGTACTGCGGCCGCAGCTCCGCCGCGCTCGCCGGGTTCCAGTTCGTCCGTGCCCAGTCGGTGTCGATGTTCGCGGGGAGCGCGGCCGCCGCGCCGAGCAGCCCCGCCGTGATCACCGCGAGGACGATCGAGCCCGCGCCGGTCCTGCCCCGGAACGCGCTGACCGCGATGCCGAGACCGAACACGCCGAGCGCACAGGCCAGCCCGGTCTGGAGGCTGTCGCCGAACGGGCGGGACTCCCAGGACGCGCCGGTGCCGACGGTCCCGGCGACGAGGGCCACCAGGAACGTGAGGGCGCCGATGCCCCGGGGGCCGCGCGGCCGGTCGGGGCGCCGGCCCGGGGAGCCGCGCCGGGCGGCCCGCTGCGGCGCGGGCTCCTCGCTGTCCGCGGGGCCCCAGAAGTAGCCGGTGCCGCCGACGTACGTGCCGTCCTTCACGATCGGGTCCCGCCACCACGAGGGGGCCGGGGCGACCGGCGGCGCCTGCGCCTCGGGCGGTGCGTCGGCGGCGGCCTGCGCGGCGACCGGCGCGGGGTCGGCGGTGCGGCGCTGCTGCGACCAGTAGCCCGCGCCCGCGAGCAGCAGGGAGAGGACGACGGCGAAGGTGAGCACCCCGCCGTTGTTCAGCATCGACAGGAAGACGCCGCAGCCGACCAGCGCGGTGACGATCGCGGCGAGCCCCGGCCCGTCGACCCGGCCGGTCAGGAGCTTGTGGAACTCGTTCTCGCGCTCGTCGTCGTACGGCACGAACAGCCACGCGAAACCGTAGGCGATGAGGCCGATGCCGCCGGTCACGGCGAGCACGACCAGGCCGATACGGAAGATCACCGGGTCCATGTCGCAGTGCCGTCCGAGCCCCGCGCAGACCCCGCCCAGCTGCTTGTACCGGCGGTCGCGGCGGAAGCGTCGCGGCGGGGCGGGCGGTTCCGGTTCGGGGACCGTGGCCACGGGTGGTTCCGCGTCGTGCGGGGCGTACTCCGTCATACGCCCATGGTGACCGGCCCGCGCCGCCGACGGCAGTCGGGACAACCCTGGCCGGACCCTGAGATCGCCCCTGAGGACCGCCTCCGCGGCGGCCGTCCGCGGCTTTTCCGGCGGCCCGGGATCAGGGGAGTGTCCGGGGTCGACCCTGATGCCCCGGCCCGCTCCGCCGTGTGACGATCGGAGGCATGCAGGAAGCAGTGTCCGTCTCGCGCACGGAAGACACCCGCGGCACCCGGGACGCCCGGGGCATCCGCGAACCGGGGGAGCCCCGGGACCCGCGGCCGCCGCGCAAGCTCTACCGGAGCAGCGACGGCCGCTGGCTCGGCGGGGTCGCGCGCGGCCTCGCCGGGCATCTCGGGCTGCCGGTCGTCTGGGTGCGGCTGGTCTTCGTGGGCCTGTTCATGGGGGACGGCCTCGGGGCCCTGCTCTACGCGGCGTTCTGGTTCTTCGTGCCGCTGGGTGTCGGCGGTGTCGGTACCGACAGGCCGCCCGTGCTCACCACGGAGACCTCCTCAGACGGGCGCCGCAGGCTGGTCGCGCGCCGCCCCGACAAGGGGCAGATCCTCGCCCTCGTGCTGATGGTGATCATCGCGATGGTCTTCGTCCAGAACGTGAACCTCACCGGCAACACCAAGGCGTACCTGGTCCCCACGGTCCTCGTCGGCGCGGGCGTCGCCCTCGTGTGGCGCCAGGCGGACAACGCGCGCCGGGCCCGCTGGGCCGAGGTCGGCCGCCGCAGGCGGACCCTGAACCTGGCCCGAGCCGCGGCCGGCGTCCTGCTCGTCGGCACGGGCGTCACCGGCATCTTCGTCACCCAGGGCGCCACCGAACACCTCGGTTCGATCCTCCAGGCGGCGCTCGCCGTGCTGGTCGGCATCGCCCTGCTCGCGGGCCCGTACCTGATCCGGATGACGCAGGACCTCTCCGAGGAACGGCTGATGCGCATTCGCGCCCAGGAGCGGGCGGAGGTGGCGGCCCACGTCCACGACTCGGTCCTGCACACGCTCACGCTGATCCAGCGCAACGCCGACAGCGCCTCCGAGGTGCGCCGGCTCGCCCGCGCCCAGGAGCGCGATCTGCGGGCCTGGCTGTACAAGCCGGCCGCCGCAGAGAACCCGCAGGAGCCGGAGACGGTCGCCGAGGCGGTCAAGCGGGACGCCGCCGAGGTCGAGGACAAGCACGGGGTGCCACTTGAGGTCGTGGTCGTCGGCGACTGCCCGCTCGACGAGGGGCTGCGCGCACAGATGCAGGCCGCGAGGGAAGCCATGGTGAACGCCGCCAAGTACGGTGGCGAGGGCGGGGCGGTCCAGGTCTTCGCGGAGGTCGAGGCGGGAGCGGGCGGCGAGGTCTTCGTCTCCGTACGGGACCGGGGGCCCGGCTTCGACCTCGACTCCATTCCCCTCGACCGCATGGGCGTAAGAGAATCGATCATCGGCCGGATGGAACGCAACGGCGGGACGGCCCGGCTGCGGGCGGTGCCGGACGGTGGCACCGAGGTCGAACTGACCATGAAGAGGGCGGAGAAGACGTCATGACGGAACCCGGTACGCGACCCACCGAGGAGACCGGACCCGGACGGCACGCGCGGGTGGTCCTCGTCGACGACCACCGCATGTTCCGTACGGGCGTCCAGGCGGAGATCGGCCGCACCGAGACGACGGGCGTCGAGGTGGTCGGCGAGGCGGCCGACGTCGACCAGGCGGTCACCGTCATCACGGCGACGCGCCCCGAGGTCGTCCTGCTCGACGTCCACCTCCCCGGCGGCGGCGGCGTCGAAGTCCTGCGCCGCTGCGCCCCGTTGATGGCGGACGCCGAGAGCCCCGTACGGTTCCTCGCCCTCTCCGTCTCCGACGCGGCGGAGGACGTCATCGGCGTGATCCGCGGCGGCGCGCGCGGTTATGTCACCAAGACGATCACCGGCACGGACCTGGTCGACTCGGTCTTCCGGGTCCAGGACGGCGACGCGGTCTTCTCCCCGAGGCTGGCGGGCTTCGTCCTGGACGCGTTCGCCTCCACGGACGCGCCCCCCGTCGACGAGGACCTCGACCGCCTCACCCAGCGCGAGCGCGAGGTCCTGCGCCTGATCGCGCGCGGCTACGCGTACAAGGAGATCGCGAAGCAGCTCTTCATCTCGGTGAAGACGGTCGAGTCGCACGTCTCGGCGGTGCTGCGCAAACTCCAGCTCTCGAACCGCCACGAGCTGACGCGCTGGGCGACGGCGCGGCGCCTGGTCTGACCCTCTCGGCCCGGGGGCAGCGGCGCCGACTGCTCGATGCCAGGGGTGAGGCTGTCCGGGTGAAATGCGCCGGGACGGGGTCTGTGCGCTCGGGAAAAAGGGCATGACCTGCACAAACGTCATGCCCGTGTACCTGAAAGGGACCCCCGTGCGTATTCGTACTGCCTTGGCCGTCACCGCTCTCGCCGCCGCTGCCGTGCTGGGCGCCAGCGGTACCGCGCTCGCCCACGACGACTTCGATCACGGCGGGCAGACCGCCTTCCACTTCCAGAACCTCGGCGGCCCGGCCGGGATCACCCACAGCGCGGGCGCCCACCGCGAGGGCGACCACCACCACGGCTGGGAGGCCGCCTACAGCTACGAGAACCTCGGCGGTCCGGCCGGCATCACCGGGGCCGACGGTTACAGCGCGGGCGACCACGACGAGTAGGTCACCGGCGCACGCCGCAGCACCTCTCCAAGGGGACCCGCCGAGCAGGAGCGGGCCCCCTTTGGTGTGTGGGGGTGCCCTTGGAGGGGCGGAAGAATTCGGGCGACGACAACTGACCCGTTTGGGCTATATGTCCGTTACGCTCCATCTGTATGTCCGTGAGGAACGACACCCCCGCCGCACCCCCCGCCCCCTGGCTGACGAAGGCCCTGCCGAGACTGCGCGGGCTGGAGCCGATCAGTAGTTACGGCTACGCCGGGGAGCTGCTGCACGACGACGGGCGTTCCGACATCCAGGCCTACGGCGCGCGCGTCGTCGATCTGGCGATCCGGGTCGGCGAGGCGTTCCTGTCCTACGGGGCCTCCGCCGAGGAGGCCGTCGCCGGGATGCTCGTCACCGCCGAGGCGTACGGGCTGTGCTACTGCGAGCCCGGTGTCACGCTCGGCTCGGTGTCGCTGTCCGCGTACGCGCCCGGCGAGTTGATCCCGCTGCACGCGACCCGCGCCATCCGTAAACGCGCCACCGACTTCCGCGCCCTGGGCCACCTGCACGACCTGGTCGGCCGGATCAGCGGGCACCGGCTGACGCTGGAGGAGGCGCGGGCCGAGGCCGGGCGCATCCTCGACGCACCCGCGCCCGTCGGCGGCCGGCGCTGGGCGCGGTGGCGGGTGCCGGTGCAGACCGGGCTGGTCGCGGCCGGCGGCGGCCCCGTCTTCGGCGGTGGCCCACTGACCTCGCTCTGCTCGTTCGTGGCCGGGGTGTTCGGCTCGCAGCTGAGCGGGTGGCTCGGCCGGCACGGGGTGCCGGCCTTCTACCGGTTCGCCGTGGCCGCCATGCCCGCCGCGGTGCTGGCCCTCGCCGTCAGCCGGATCGGGCCCGCCTCCGCCGTACAGGCCGTCGTGGTGGCGGGGGTGCTCGGACTGCTGCCCACCGTGACGTTCGTGAGCGCCGTGCAGGACGCCCTCGCCGGGCACTACCTGACCGCGGTCGGGCGCCTCTTCGACGCGTTGCTCGTCTTCGCCGCCGTGGTCACGGGGGTAGTGGCGGTGCTGGGCGCCGGGCGGCTCTTCGGCCTCGGCGTGCCGATCGTGCCCACGGTCCGGCGGTCCGAGCATCTGGGGGCGCCGGGCGTGGGCGCCGCCGTCTTCGCCGTGGCCGTGGCGGCACGGGCGCGCACCCCGGGCCGGGACTGGCTGCCCGCCGCCGCGCTGGGGCTCGCCGGGTTCGTGGTGTCGGTCGAGTTCGAGCTGCTGGGGTTCTCCTCGCTGCTCGGTACGGCGCTGGTGGCGGCGGTGGTCGGCGGCGCCGGGCACTGGGTGGCCCGGCGCCGCCGCGAGTCGGCGCTGCCGCTCGTCGTGCCCGGGATCGCTCCGCTGCTGCCGGGCGGGGCGCTGTACACGGCGCTTGGCGCGCTCGCCTCCGGCCGGACCACCGTGGGCATCGGGGGGATGGTCAACGTCGCGGCGGTGACGCTCGCCCTGGCGGTGGGGGTGGGGCTGTCGGGGGAGCTGGGTCAACTGGTGCGCAGGGTCCGGGCGGGTCGCGGTGCGGGGTCCGGGGAGCTCGGAGGCTTCGGGGATCAGTGAAGCAGCCGGGCCAGCCTGCGCCGCAGCACGGAGGCCACCCCGCGCGGGCCCGTCGCCGTGCGCAGCGCGAGGGCGCCGGAGTGGGTGGCGTACGGCTGGGCGAGCAGCACCCCGTGGCGGCGGCTCGGCACGGCGACGCGGCGCAGCAGGCCCGGTCCGCGGACCGCATGCGCCGTGGCGTCGCGGTGGGTGCCGTCGGCGAAGTGCAGACGGAGCCGGATGTCACAGGTGCCGGGGCGGCCGAGCGCGGACAGGTCGAGCAGGACCGTCGCCACCCACTGCCCGTCCTCGCCCGCGCCGTCGTCAGGGCCCTCGGGCGCCAGTGCCTCGAAGGCCGCCGTGCGGCGCTGGAGGACCGTGCCGCGTCGCCGGTCGACCAGGTCCACGTCGACCGTGCGCGGCCCCGCGTCGGCCACCCGCCCGTACAGCTCGTGCAGCAGCAGCCTGAGCCGGGTGTGCCGGGCGCCGGGGCGCAGCTCGCCGTCGACGGCCAACGGGAGCAGGCCCACCGGGCGGTGCATGAGGTGTTCGAGGGAGACCTGGGGCAGGTCGGGCGACCAGACGGGCGTGCCGTCCGGCAGCCGCGCGTACGGGGGGAGCAGCCGGGCCGGGCGGGCGGCGAGCTCCTTGACGCGGGGCAGGTCGCGGGGGTCCGGGGAGGCGAGGACGAGGCGGCCGACGACGCGGCCGGGCGCCGGCGCCGCCTCGAAGTCGGCGGCGTCGAAGGATTCCAGGTAGCCGCGGGTCCGGGTCCACCACTCGGCGCGGTACCCGGGCCCGCGCAGATCGAGTTCGCGCGCGTACATCCGCAGGGAGTGGTCGAGGAAGGAGGCGCGGGCGGCCCGGGCGAGCCGTTTGCGGGAGGCGCCGAGGAGGATGTCGACGGACTGGCGGTGGGCGTCGAGGCGGGCCTGCCAGTTGGCGATGCCGGAGCGGTCGAGGGAGAGGGAGAGCTTCTCGGCGGTGCGGCGCACGTGCCAGACGTAGACGCGGTCGGGGATCAGCGCCATGCGCGGGGCGGCGGCGAGCACGCGCGCCGTGAAGACGAAGTCCTCGTAGACGAACCGGCCGTCGGGGAAGCGGATCGCGTGCTCGCGCAGAAAGTCCGTGCGGTACAGCTTGTTGACGCAGAGGGTGTCGTGGACGAGGCGTGGCCGCCGGTCGGGACGGGCGATCACGGCCGCCTTCGCGTAGAGCTCGGGCTGCCAGGGGAGCTCGTGCCCGGAGGGGAGTTCGCGGCGTACGCACAGCCCGGCGGTGACCTGCGCGCGGTGCCGGCCCGCCGCGTCGAGCAGCGCGTCGACCGCGCCCGGCGGGAGCACGTCGTCGCTGTCGAGGAACATGACGTACGAGGAGGAGGCGCGGGCGATCCCGTCATTGCGGGGGGTGCCGCAGCCGCCGCTGTTGGCCGCGCGGTGGACCACGCTCAGCCGGGGTTCGCGGGCGGCGAGCCGGTCGAGGAGCGCGCCGCTGCCGTCCGTGGAGCAGTCGTCGACCGCGATCACCTCGCGCACCGCCGGTCCCTGGCCGAGCGCCGAGTGCACGGCGTCGGCGACGTGGGCGGCGTCGTCGTAACCGATGACGACCACCGTGACGGTCGGGGCCACAGAGTCCACGGGGGGCGAAGGGTCCAGGGTGTTCACGGGATAGATGGTAGTGCTTTTGGTTAATTGTCCGGTAAGACGAAACTTGTATTACTTTGTGGCATCCCAGAGGGAGCGGAAGGAGAGCGCGACCCCTGCCAGGAGCAGGGCGTTGCGCACCGCCATCACCGCGAGCCCCGGCCATGTGCCGGCCATGACGTCCGCGTACAGGACCGGGTAGGCGAGGGCGCTGACGCCCGCCGCGGCGAGGACGAGGAGGGCGACCGGGCGCTGGGTGGTGTGGCGCGAGGTGAGGCAGACCGCGGCCAGGCCGAGCAGCCAGACCAGGTACTGCGGGCTGATGACGCGGCTGGTGACGGTGAACATCAGCACGGCGCACAGCGCGGCGTCGTACGGCGTGGCCGCCGAGTGCCGCCGGGCCCGCACCCGCCACCACAGCAGCACCCCGAAGGCCACCGCCGTCAGCGCGAGCGAGAACGCCGCGACGACGCCCACGTGCGGGCCGACGAACTCCATCGCCCCGTACCGGTAGCGGACCCGCCCCGGCCAGCCCGCCTTGCGCGCGAAGGCGAGCGCCGTCCCGCCGAGCGACTCGATCTGCACCCCGCGCCCGCCCTGCTCGCGCAGGAACGCGAACGGCGAGCGGAAGGCCAGCGCCAGGACCAGGAGCATGGCGGCCGCGGCGGTGAGCGCCGCCCCCCACGCCTGCTTCGTCGTGCGCCCCCGCTCCACGCCCAGCAGCGTCAGTGCGGGCCACACCTTCACCAGGGCGCCGAGCGCCGCGAGGGTGCCGGCGAGGCGGGGCGCGCGGTCCAGGGTGAGCAGCGCGAGGACGGCGAGCGCGGTGACCTCGACGTCGTAGCGGGCGAGCGGGATGTGCAGCAGGAGGGGGAGGCCCGCGGTCCACAGCCAGGCGCCGCGCGGGTCGCGGTCGCCGCGCACCAGCACGTACGTGACCAGCGCGTCCGTGGCGAGGGTGAGCGTCACGAACCCCTGGAAGTAGGTGAGGCCCGGCAGCAGGCCGGGGGCGAGGAGCAGCGGTCCCGCGCCCGGCGGGTACTGCCACAGGGGGTCGCCGGCGGGGAACGCGCCGTGGGCGAGGGTGGCGCCCCAGTGCGCGTACAGCCGGTGCACCTCGCGGGCGACGCCGCCGACCCCGAGCGGGTACGCCCCGTCCAGGGCGAGCAGGAGGAGCATCGCGGCGCGGGTGAGGGCCCAGGCGACGGGGAGCGCGGTGCGGGACGGCCGGACCCAGGTGGTGTGGACCGGGCGGAGGGTGGCGGGGCGGTTCTCTGTGCCGATTGTCACGACATTGGAGCGTATGTCCCATGTCGCTCCCGGTGGCTCACCCGAGGGTCGCTGCGTCCAGTGCCTCCGTCAGACGGTTCAAGCGCTCCCGCAGCTCCTCGATCTCGTCCAGCTCGAAGCCCGTCGCCCGCGCGATGCTGCGCGGCACCTCGGCCGCGCGCTCCTTGAGGGCGGCGCCCGCCTCGGTGAGCGTCACGTTCACCGAACGCTCGTCGCGGGTGCTGCGCTCGCGACGCACGAACCCGTTCGCCTCCAGGCGCTTGAGCAGCGGCGAGAGCGTGCCCGAGTCGAGGCGCAGGCGCTCGCCGAGGCGCTTGACCGGGAGCGCCCCGTTCTCCGGCTCCTCCCAGAGGGCCAGCATGACCAGGTACTGGGGGTAGGTGAGCCCGAGGTCCTTGAGGAGGACGCGGTAGATGCCGCCGAAGGCGCGCGACGCCGCGTTCAGCGAGAAGCAGATCTGCCTGTCGAGCCGGAGGAGGTCCTGGGCGCTGGTCATGGTCCCAGGGTACCGAACGCGTCATTTAGTTGTGTGCAATTGAATTGCGTGCTCTACTTATCTCTGTCCTCGCACCCGATGTACCGAGAAGGAGCCCCTCATGGACGCCCTCTACACCGCCGTCGCCACCGCCACCCACGGCCGCGACGGGCGCGCCGTCTCCTCCGACGGCGTGATCGACCTCCAGCTCGGCATCCCCACGACCATGGGCGGCAACGGCCAGGGCTCCAACCCGGAGCAGCTCTTCGCCGCCGGTTACGCGGCCTGCTTCGGCAGCGCGCTCGGGCTCGTCGGCCGCACCGCCAAGGTGGACGTCGCCGACGCGGCCGTCACCGCCGAGGTCTCCATCGGCAAGCAGGGCGAGGGCTTCGGCCTCGCGGTCGTGCTCCGCGTCGAGCTGCCGGACTCGGTCGACGCCGAGACGGGCCGCAAGCTGGTCGAGCAGGCCCACCAGGTCTGCCCGTACTCGAACGCGACCCGCGGCAACATCGACGTCGAGCTCGTCATCGAGTAGTCGCCGCACGCTCATCCGGTCCTGGGAGAGCCCCCGTTGACCCGCGCCAGCACCTCGCCGGTCCGGGGGCTCCACGCCACCATCACCGCCTCCGCGGGCAGCTTCTGGCTCTTGTCGAGGAGCAGCCAGTGCACGCGGTACCGGCGTGCGATCGCCGTCCGTTCCGAGCGTGTGGACGCGGGCGAGAGGTACGCGCGCACGGCGGTGAGGCGCCGGGCCCGCTCCCGCTCGTCCAGGGCCGGGTCCGGCCAGGCCGGGGCGAGCAGGTTCGGGCCGTACCCCGGCAGCGAGCGGGTCGGCCGGTACCCGTTGGTCAGGACCACGTCGCCGGGCGGGATGTGCCGTGCCGCCCAGGTGTACGTCGGCCACATCGGCGGCTGGTCGAAGCCGCGCGGGACGACCGCGCCGCCCTGCACCGTGAGGAACCCGAGCGCCGCGCCCGCCGCCGCGGTCAGACCGAGGGCGCGGCGCGGCCACGTCCACGGGCGGGGCGCGGCGAGCGCGACGGCCAGGGAGAACTGGAGCGGGACCAGCGCCAGACCCATGATCCGGCCGTACGTGTAGTGGCCGGTGGCCCAGCCGTAGGCGATCACCAGGACGTCGAGCGCGAACATGACGGCCAGCGGATCGCGCCGGTCGCGGCGGAAGCGCAGCCACAGCGCCGGCAGACCGATGAAGGCCAGCCAGAAACGCGCCGGCATCTCCGTGTAGAGCTGGCGGTGGATGTGATCGACGCTGGTGTCCCCGACCAGGGCCAGGACGTTGTAGTACGGCCAGATCAGGGTGACCGTCGCGGTGACCAGGAGAGCCGTCGCCCACCCGGCCGGCGGGCGCAGCCCGGTGCCCGCCCGGCTCCCCGCGCCCCGGGGCGGGATCGCGGTGGCACCCAGGCCGACGAGCGCCGCCACCGAGGTGATCGGATGGACCAGCAGGATCGTGCCCAGCAGGGCGCCGAGCCCCCCGTACGACCACCACGGGCCGCCCGACCGGAGCTTCGCCGCCCACGCCCACGCCCAGAACGCGAGGCCGATCGCGAACGTCGAGGGGTAGCCGAGGTTGCCGGTCATCGAGAGCAGCCCGAGATAGCCGCTCCACCAGGCCGTGCGCGTCCCCCACAGCAGCACCATCGCCACCAGGGCCAGGACCGGCGCCCACGGCCGCGGGGTCAGGGTCCGCACGAAACGGTTCAGGCCCGTCAGCAGGACCAGCAGGTTCAGCGGGCCCGCCAGCTTCACGACCTCCCAGCCCGCCAAACCGCTCACCCGCGCGAAGACGCCCTGGGCGACCGCGTACGGGGAGTAGTAGGGGCTGCCCGCGCCCGGCAGGTCCGCCATCGGGTGGCTGGGGTGCAGCAGGGACGCCTTGAGGCGTTCGACGACCGCCGCGTGCTGGCCGAAGTCGCAGCACATCGGCACCCGCCAGTACGCGAGCGTCATCACCAGCCAGAACAGGCCGCCGAAGACGAAGAACGGCGTGGGACGCCAGAGGCGGCCGCCGCGCAGGGCACTGGCGCCGCGGACCGTCCCCCGGGTCAGGGTGGCCACCGGCGGCGTCATCGCATCAGCCGTTCCGCCACCCGGGCCGCCGCGCCCCCGTCGTCCAGGTCGCAGTAGGCGCCGCGGAACGCCGCGTACGCCGCCGCGTGCCGGGGCGCGACCGTGTCCAGCTCCCGCAGCGCCGACACCACCTGGGCCGTGGAGGAGAGCAGCGGGCCCGGGGCGTGCCGCTCGAAGTCGAGGTAGAAGCCGCGCACCGTGTCCCGGTAGTGGTCGAGGTCGTAGGTGTGGAAGAGCATCGGGCGGCCGGTGTGCGCGAAGTCGAACATCAGCGACGAGTAGTCCGTGACCAGCACGTCGGCGAGGAGCAGGAGTTCGGCCACGCTGGGGTGGCCCGTGACGTCCCGGACGAACGGCGCGCGCGCCCCGGTGAGGCGGCCCGTGGCCCGGGGGTGCTTGCGGACCAGCAGCACGTGGTCCGCGGCCAGTTCGCGTTCGGCGGCGGTGAAGTCGAACGCCGGCTCGTGGCGGAAGCGGCCGGACGCGTGGCCGGGGGAGTGCGCGAGGTGGTCGCGGTACGTGGGCGCGTAGAGCACGATCCGCTTGTCCGGGTCGATGGCGAGGTCGCGGCGCAGCCGTTCGGCCCGCGCGCGGCGGTCGCCCTCCGCGGTGAACAGGATGTCGTTGCGCGGCGAGCCCGCCTGGAGGACCTCACCCTCGTAGCCGAGCGCGCGCGAAAGGTGCGGCGCCGACCAGCGTGAGGGGGCGACGAGGACGTCCCACTGACGGGCCAGCTTCGGCAGCAGTGCCAGCTGGTCGTGGTCGGCGTACAGGGTGTCCGTGAGGTCGGCGCCGATCCGCTTGAGCGGGGTGCCGTCCCAGGTCTGTACGACGGTCTGGCCCGCGCGGCGCTCGAAGAAGTCGGGTAGCTGGTGGGCGGTGACGATACGGCGGCAGCGGGCGAGGGCCGCGTACCACTCGGCGGAGAACTCCTCGACCCCGCGCGCGGCCGGCGGGACGTGGGTGCGGCCGTCACGCGTCACCCACAGGTGCTCGACCTCGGCGCCGCGCCGCACCAGCTCCGCGTGGACCGCGCGCGGCGAGTCCCCGTCGACGTAGAGGACCGCGTCGCGCAGGGGGAGCCGCCGCTGGGCCGGATAGTGGCCGGTGCGCAGGCGGTGGCGGCGGTAGGGGCCGCGCTCGGCCGGGGCGAGGGCCGGGCCCACCTCGACGAGCAGCCGGTCGCCGAAGCGCCGGTCGAGGGTGAACTCCCGGGCGGAGTCCGGGCGATGGCGGGGGAGGGCGGCGCCGACCGAGGTCAGGACGCGGACCGGGACGCCGTCGCCGTGCCGGTCGTCGGCGTCCCGCAGGAACGCGTACCAGCGGCCCTCCCACAGGGCGGGCGCGGCGACGACCGCACGGAAGCGGCCCTGCGCGTGGTCGGTGGGGGCGGTGATCTCCTCGTCGGCAGAGCTGTGCCGCAGCACCAGTTCGGGACGGGTCCAGCCGTGCGCGGACGCCGTGCCCGCCACGACGAGCGAACCGTCGTCCGCCCAGTCGGCCAGGTCGGCGACCGGCTGCCGGGTCAGTTCGATCACGAGCTGCCCCTGGTCGTTGGCGGTCGCGCAGAGCTCGCGCCCCTCGGCCGTGTACCGGCCGGGCGGCAGATCGAGCGCCGCCGCCACCGACCGTGTCCTTCCGTCGGCGAGCCGGAAGTTGACCTGCCAGCGGTCGCCGTGCGGCGGCTCGACCTCCTTGGGCGCGTGGTGCGGCGGCGCCGCCACCGCCGCCAGGTCCGCGAGCGGGACCCGCACCAGGAAGCGGCCGCCGGCACACGTCACCGGGTAGTCGAACTCGGTGCCGGAGTGCTTGTGGGTGAGGCGCAGCGTGCGCGGTTCGATGCCGTTCAGCAGACGGCCCGCGAGGACCATGGCGCCGTCCTCGTGGCGGTGGTCGTCGGCGAGCGCCGCGTACTCCACCACCTTCAGGACGAGCCGTCCCTTGGTGTGGCCGACGACGAGGCGGGCGCCGTCGCCGAGGTCGCGCACCAGGTGCTGCTGCGCCGAACCGTCGAGCGCGCGCAGGGCCGCGCGGCGCACCTGCCCGTGCCCGGCGACGACGACGCCCAGGTCCCAGGTGCCGGCCTGCCAGCGCCCCTTCACCTTCAGCTTCCGCGGGTCGATCGTCATGGTGAACCCGGCGTGGTCGTAACTGTGCAGCTCCTGCCCGGAGTGGGCGGTGGCCCGTGGGTCGGGGACGGAGCGGGTCGGCACCAGGCGCAGCTGCCTGCGGCTGCCCGCGGCCTTGAGCAGGCCCGTCTTCACGCAGTGCGCGGGGTGTCCCGCCGCCAGGTTCTTGATGTACGCGTAGCCGCTGACCCGCAGCTTCCCGTCGGCGCCCCACGCCGTCTCGCGGACCCGCGCCACCACCGGCAGCTCGCGTCTGCCGACCTTGAGGAGCCGCTCGGGCAGACGGGTCAGGCCCGGGTAGGCGGCGCTGCGCCGCAGCGCCCCGCGGACGTGGAAGGCGGTGCCGTTGCGGCGCTCGAAGGAGAGCAGGCGGACCAGGTCGTCCAGGCGGTGTTCGCGTACGAGGTGCCACTTCACGCGCAGGTGGAGGGGGAGCCCGTCGGCGACCGCGGGGTCCGCGCGGCTCAGGAACGCCGCCGTGTCCGCGCAGAACGCCTGCCGGTACTCGGGCCCGCCCATCGGCAGCCCGTCGAGGAAGTACACGAAGTCGTCGCGCAGGCAGGAGGTGTCGTACGTCCGCTTCAGCTCGGGTCGGTCCGGGTAGCGCTCGGCGAGGAAGCGGCTGACCTGGTCGCAGGCGGCGATCCGGTCGCGGACCCCCTTGACGTCGGTGCGGCGCCGGGTGATGGAGCCCTCGCGCACCCGCCAGTAGTAGACGTGGTCGTCGAGCACGTCGACGGAGTCGGCGAGGAAGTGCGCCGGGATCATGACGGGCGTGTCCTCGTACAGCTTCCCCTCGGGGAAGGTGAACCGGTGCCGGTCCCAGAACGCGCGCCGGAACACCTTGTTCCAGGCGACCCGGTCGGAGAGCAGCTGCCGGTCGCGGGTGATGTGGGTGCGCTCGCGGCGGCGGGTGAGCCACTTGTACTGCCAGGCCTGCTGCCGTCCGCGCTCGGTCAGCCGCCACACGTTGCCGGTCGCGAAGTCGGATCCGGTGCGTTCCAGGCTGGCGACCATCCGCTCGTACGCGTCGTGCGGCACGATGTCGTCGCTGTCGACGAACGTGAGGAACTCGGCGTCCGGGCCGGTGTGCCGCACGCCGGTGTTGCGGGCGGCGCTCAGGCCGGCGTTCTCCTGCCGGACGTAGCGGAAGCGGGGGTCGCGGGCCGCGAAGGCGCGGGCGATGTGCGGGCTGGCGTCCGTGGATCCGTCGTCGACGAGGATCACTTCGAGGTCGGCGAGGGTCTGGGCGGCGATCGACTCCAGGCACTCGGCCAGGTAGTCCTCGACGTTGAAGACGGGGACGACGACGCTGAGGCGCGGGCGGCGCGGCTTTTGTGACATTCGTAGTATTTGCCCGTTCGGGCCGGAATTCCTTCCTCCGCTCGCCCGGCTGGGTCAACCGGCTCCGGCCGGGTCGCCCGCCCGACTGAGGTAGCGTCAGGTCTTATGTCCCGATTCTCCGTTGTTGTCCCCGCCTATCGCGTCCAGGGCTATCTGCGGGAGTGCCTGGACTCCGTGCTCGGCCAGAACCACGGCGACTGGCAGCTGATCGTCGTCGACGACGCCTCGCCGGACGCCTGTGGCGCGATCGCGGCGGAGTACGCGCAGCACGATCCACGGGTGCGAGCCGTCACCCTGCCCGCCCGCGCGGGCGTCGGCGCCGCCCGCACCGCGGGGCTGCGCGCGGCCGACGGCGACTACCTCCTCTTCCTCGACGCCGACGACGTCCTGCTGCCCGGCGCCCTCACCGCGATCGACACCGCGCTCACCGAGGCCGGCGACCCCGACGTCCTGCTCTACGACCACGACCGCACCGACTGGTGGGACAAGCTCGGCGACAGCGGCGACGAACTCGGCGGCGGCGCCGACCCGCTCACCGTCACCCCCGCCGCCTGGAACCGCGCCGTGCGCCGCGACTTCTGGGCCGAGCGCGGCCTCGCCTTCACCCCCGAAGGCCCCTACGAGGACGTGGTCCCGGCCCACCGCGCCGTCCTGGAGGCGGCCACCCTCGCGACGCTGCCGCGGCCCTGCGTGCGCTGGCGCAGGCGCCGCGCGGGCAGCCTGGCCGGCACCCCGGGAGACCGGCACTTCGCGGTCGTCGAGCGCTACGCGGAACTGCTCTGCGGCGCCGCCGACGCGCCCCGCCTCTTCCCGGTCGCCGTCGGCCGCGTCCTCGACGTCCTCGACGACGCCTCGCGCACCGTCGCCGCCGACCGCCCCGAGCTGTTCCGCCGCGCCGCCGCACTGCACCGCGCCCACCGGCCCGGCGGGCACACCCCGGCGGACGCGCGGGAGCAGGCGCTCGCCGCCGGGTCCTGGCCCGCGTACCAGAAGCAGGAGAAGGCCAGGGGGCGGAAGAAGTCCGTCGGTTCGGCGCTGCGGCGGCAGAAGAAGAAGCTGCGCTCCCGCGTCATGCGGGCCGCCTACCGCACCGACCTGCGCACCACCCGCCTCGACCCGGACCTCGCCGTCTACGGCGCGTACTGGAACCGCGGCGTCAGCTGCAACCCGGCCGCCATCCACGCCGCCGCCCGCCGGATCGCCCCGCACGTCAAGGGCGTCTTCGTCGTCTCCTCCCGCCACCAGGAGCGCGTCCCCGACGGCGTCCCGTACGTCGTCGAGGGCTCTCGCCGCTACTGGCAGACCATGGCCACGGCCTCGTACCTGATCAACAACTCGTCCTTCCCCGGCGGCTTCACCAAGCGCCCCGGCCAGGTCTACCTCCAGACCCACCACGGCACACCGCTGAAGAAGATGGGCCTGGACCAGCGCCGCTACCCGGCGGGCACGCACGGCATCAGCTTCGCCAAGGTCCTCGCCCACACCGACCAGTGGGACTACAGCCTCTCCGCCAACCCGCACTCCACACAGGTCTGGGAGCGGGTCTACCCGTCGGCCGCGTACGCCCCGCTGGAGCTCGGCTACCCCCGCAACGACGTCTACTTCACCACGGGCCCGGACGAGGTGCGCGCCCTGCGCCGCGGGCTGGGCATCGCCGACGGGCAGCGGGCGATCCTCTACGCCCCGACCCACCGCGACTACCAGAAGGGCTTCCTGCCCCGGCTCGACCTCGCCCGGTTCGCCGACGCACTCGGCGAGGACCACGTCGTCCTGGTCCGCGCCCACTACTTCTACGGTGCCGAAGCCGGTCTCGTCGACGCCCACCCACGGCTGCTCGACGTCACCGGCCACCCCCGGGTCGAGGACCTGTGCCTCGCCGCCGACGCGCTGGTCACCGACTACTCGTCCGTGATGTTCGACTACGCGTGCCTGGACCGCCCGATCGTCGTCTACGCCCCCGACTGGCAGGCGTACCGGCTGGCCCGCGGCACCTACTTCGACCTCCTGTCCGGCCGGCCGGGCGACACCCCGGGCGCGGTCGCCACCACCGAGGACGAACTGCTCGCCCTCTTCCGCGACGGCGCCCTGGACACCGACGCGACGACCCGGCTGCGCTCGGCGTTCCGCGACCGGTTCTGCGCCTACGACGACGGGGGTGCGGCCGAACGGGTCGTACAACGGCTGTTCCTGAACGCGTGAGGCCGTTCCCGGGCAGGTGACGTACGCCCGGGCGGGCCCCGACCCGGGTGTGTCCCACCGCCGCACCCGAGCCGAGAGGAACCCGCACCATGCACCCCTCCGCCTACGCCCACATGAGACTCTGCGTCGAGCGGTACCTGCCCGCCGAGGGGCGCCACCGGGTCGTCGACCTGGGTTCGCGCATCTCCGACAAGCAGACCAGGACGCACCGCTCGCTGCTGGAGGGGCGCGACATCGACTACGTCGGCGTGGACGTGCTCGACGGGCGCAACGTGGACCGCGTGATGACCGAGCCGTACCGCGTCCCCGTGAAGTCGGCAAGCGCCGACTTCGTCATCTCCGGGCAGGCGTTCGAGCACATCCCGTTCTTCTGGGTGACGATGCTGGAGATCGCCCGGGTGCTCAGACCCGGCGGCACCGCCTTCGTCACCGCGCCCTCACGCGGCCACGCGCACGACGCGCAGGACTGCTGGCGCTACTACCCGGACGGCATGCGGGCGCTCGCCGCGCACAGCGGGCTCGAACTGGTGGAAGTACACACGGACTTCCCGCCGCTCAAGGGCATCCGCCACGACTACCCGGGCATCGACGCCAAGCACTCCTACTGGGGCGACACGGTCGGCGTCTTCCGGCGGCCGGAGACCTACCCGGCGCTGCGCATGGGGCTGGTGCGCGGGGTCTCCCGCTGGTGGGCGAACCGGGTCGGCGGCGTCGACGCGGTCCCCGTCCCGGCCCCCGCCGACGGCCGCGACCGGTGCGCGCGGCCCCAGGCGGTGCCCGCCCAGGTGGGCTGAGCGGGGTCACCCGGGCGGGCCAGCGCGAGTGACCGCACGGGGCCGCGGGGGTTGGTCACTCGATGAAGATCCTGAACCGGCCCCTCGTCCCGTCCCGCCCGGCCGTCCCCGGCGCCCGCCGCCCCGGCGCGCCGCCCGGCACCCCGCCGCGCTCCTGGGCCGTGCCCCTCGCCGTGCTCGGCGGCACCGCCCTCGTCGCCGTCCGCGCCGCCGGGCTCGGCCAGTGGATCGTCGACGACGCCGCCGTCACCTTCGCCTACGTGCGCAGCGTCGGGGACGGACTCGGGCCGGTCCAGCAGCCGGGCGCCGGACCCGTCGAGGGGTACTCGAACCCGGCGTGGCTCGCCCTCCTGCTCGTCGGGCGGGTCCTCGGCCTCTTCGACCACGGCGCCTGGTTCGGGGTCAGCGACCTCGCACTGTTCCCGAAGGCCCTCGCCCTCGGCTGCGTCGCCGGGACCCTGGCGTGCGTCGCGGGCGTGGCGCGGGCGGCGCTGCCCCGGCGGGCCTGGCTCGCCGTGCTCGGCACGGGCGGCCTGCTCGCCGCGAACGAGGCCTACGTCGTCTGGTGCTTCTCCGGCCTGGAGAACTCCCTGTACGGGCTGCTCGCCGCAGCCCTTGCCCTCCTGCTTGTGCGGGGCGACACCGGGCCCCGCGCCGCGTGCGCCGCCGCGGGGCTCGCCGTCCTCGCCGCGCTCACCCGCCCCGACGGAGCCGTCCTCGCCGCCGCCTACCCCCTGACCGTGCTGCTGCTGCGGGGCCGGGGCGCCGCCCGTGCGGCCCTGCTCAGCTGCTCGGTGTTCGGGGCCGGGTACGGCGCCTTCCTGCTGTGGCGGCACGCGGAGTTCGGGCGCTGGGTGCCCAACACGGCCGTCGCCAAATCACAGCGGCCGCCCGACGCCGCCGAACTGGCGAAGGCGGGGGAGCTGCTCGGCCACGCGGGCTGGGCGCTGGTCCTCCTCTGCGCCGCGTGCGCCGGCCTGGTCATGGGGCGCCCCGGCCCCGCGCGGCGGGCGATCGGCGTGCTCGGCGTGCCGCTCGGACTCACCCTCCTCGCGTACGGCGCGCTCGCCCGGGACTGGATGCCGCTGTACCGGTTCGCCACCCCGGTGTGGGTGCTCGGCTCGGCCGTCGCCGCGCTCGCCGTCACCGCCGCCGCGACCGGCGCCGCGCCCCGGGCCAGGGCCCTGCTCGGCTGCGCCGTCGCGGGCGCGCTGGTGCTCTCCGTCGCCGGGCAGGGCGTGCACGGCGAAGGGTTCCGGCGCGAGCCGACGCTCTCCATGTGCTGGGTCGCCGACCGCTACGGCCGCACCTTCAACGCGTACGCCGACCGGCTGGACCTGCGCCCCGCCGCCACCGCCGCGCTGCCCGACCTCGGCGGGACGCTGCTCACCAGCCGGCTGCGCGTCGTCGACCTCGCGGGCCTCACGGACCGCAGGATCGCCGACGCGTACGCGGCCCGCGACCGGGCCGCCCTCACCCGCTACGTGCTGACCGGGGCCCGCCCCGAACTCCTGCACACCCACGGCCCCTGGACGGCGAAGACGGGGCTGACCGTGGCCCGGCTCACCGCCGCCGGATACGTGCCGCTGTACCGCGAGGGCAACGGCGGCGACTACGTCCTCGCCTCCGCCGTCCCCGGCGGCGCCCGCCGCATCGACGCCGTCCGCGCCTGGGCGCGGCCCCGCCTCGACCGGATGAACCGCGAGAAGCACCACGAGCGCGGCCACCTCGGCGACTGCGGGGCCCGTCTGGGCCCGGCCCGGCCCGCCATGGCCCCGGCCCCGACCCCGGCCCGGCTGCCGGCCCCGCCCCCGCGCGGCCAGGTCCGGCCGATCCCGCTCGCCACCCCGCGGCCGCTCCCCGTGGTGCCCGCCTCCCAGGAGGTGAAGCTGTGACCATCGCGCTGCTCCCTTCCCAGCAGCCGCCGCGGCAGCGTGCCCGGGCGGCCGGGGCGGGGCGCCTGGACTCCCTCACGGGGCTGCGTTTCCTCGCCGCGTTCGCCGTCTTCACGCACCACTTCACGGGGGCGAGCCCGTCCGGCGGCGTCGCTCACGCGCCCGCGCTGTTCCCCTACTCGACGATGGGCGTCAACGGCGTCGGGTTCTTCTTCGTCCTCTCCGGGTTCCTGCTCGCCTGGGGGCACCGGTCGGGGACCGGCGCCAAGGAGTTCTACCTGCGGCGCGCGGGGCGCGTACTGCCGCTGCACCTGGCCGCGACCGTGCCGTGCGTCTGGGTCTTCCACGTGTGGGGCGGCGTGCCGTGGGACCTGCCGAGTTTCCTGGCGTCGCTGGTGCTCGTGCAGACCTGGTTCCCCGGCGTCGTCCCGATGTTCCCCGGCAACGGCGTGTCGTGGACGCTCAGCGTCGAGGCGTTCTTCTACCTGCTGTTCCCGTTCGCCGTCCGGGGCGCCTACCGGCTGCGGACGCGGACCCTGCTCGGCCTCGCCGCGACCGGACTCGTCGCCATGTGGGCCGTCAACTGGTGGGCCGCCGCGCACCTTTCGCCGTTCCACCGCGAATGGCTGATGCGGCTGCCGCCGGTCCGCCTGCCCGAGTTCGTGCTCGGTCTCGCCCTCGCGCTCGCCGTGGGCCGTGGCCTGCGCCTCCCGCTGAGGCCGGCCGTCCTCGCCGCCGTCTTCGCCGCGTACACGGTGGTGTACGTGCACCGCGACGCGTGGTGCACCGACGCCGTCGCCGCCCAACTCGCCTTCTCCGTACGCCCGTCGGTCGCCGTCTTCTCCGGGCTCGTGATCGTCGCGTACGTGCGGCGGGAGCGTGCGGGGCGGCGCGGGTGGCTGTGCGGCCCGGTCATGGTGCGGCTCGGCGCCTGGTCGTACGCCTTCTACCTGCTGCACCAGACCGTCAACCGCCTGATCCTCGACCACTGGGGCCGCCAGGAGCCCACGAACCTGTCCGTGTTCACCCTGCTCGGCGTCGCGTCCGTCACCGTCGCCCTGTCCTGGGCCGCGTACACCTACGTCGAGGAACCCGCCCGGCGGTGGTGGACGGGACGGCTCCGCGCGCGGAGTGACTATACGCTGACTTAGCGTGACATTAGGGGTGAAATGCGCGTAGTGTCCGGCCCCATGGCATGGAAGAAAGCCGTCAACGGCGCACTCCGGACGCTCATCGGATACCAGCTGACCCGGCCGCGGCTGCCCGCCCCGCGCGCCGCCGTTCCGAAGGCCCCGACGCCCGCGCCGCCCGCACCCGCCAAGGCCGCCAGTACCGCCAAGACCGCCAAGGTCAAGGGGGTGCAGCTGCCCGTCGACTACGACGACGAGGCCAAGGAGACGATCCGCGCGGTCAAGCCGTGGACCATGACCTCCCCCGAGCGGCTCAACGCGCTCATCCTCGCCACCCGGTACATCGTCCGGCACGACATCCAGGGCTCCGTCGTCGAGTGCGGTGTGTGGCGCGGCGGTTCGATGCAGGCCTGCGCGAAGACGCTGCTCGGCTGCGGCGTCACCGACCGCGACCTGTACCTCTTCGACACGTACGACGGCATGACCCCGCCGACCGACGAGGACCTGCGGCGCGACGGCACCCCCGCCGCCGACCTCCTCGCGCGCCACGGCAAGGACCGGGCGATCTGGGCGTACGCCACGCTCGACGACGTCAAGTCCGGTCTCCAGCAGGTGCCTTACCCGGCCGAGCGCATCCACTACGTCCAGGGCAAGGTCGAGGACACCGTGCCCGGCGAGGCCCCCGACAAGATCGCGATCCTGCGCCTGGACACCGACTGGTACGCCTCCACCAAGCACGAACTCGACCACCTCTACGACCGGTTGGTACCCGGCGGCGTCCTGCTCATCGACGACTACGGCTACTGGCAGGGCAGCAGGCAGGCCGTCGACGAGTTCCTGGAGCGGACCGGGGAGCGGCTGCTGCTCCTGCGGATGGACGAGGGGCGCATCGCGGTCAAGCCGTGAGCGCGACCACTCGTATGGCCCAGGACCGGTGACCGGGAACGGCGGCGCCGGTTGTGCACGGGTACGCCCCTCGCCGTTCGCCGGAAGGAATGTGCGCAGCGCATGACACCCCGCCTCACCGTCGTCGTCCCCGTCCACAACGTCGAGGAGTACCTCCGCGCCTGCCTCGCGTCGCTCGCGGCCCAGACCGTGCCGGACCTCGAGGTCGTCATGGTCGACGACGGTTCCACCGACGGCAGCGGCGGGATCGCACGTGAATTCGCCGCCCAGGACGCCCGGTTCCGCCTCGTCGAGCAGGACAACGCCGGCCTCGGCGCCGCCCGCAACACCGGCGTCCGGCACGCCACCGGCACCCACCTCGCCTTCGTCGACAGCGACGACGTGATCCCCGAGGGCGCCTACGAGCTGATGCTCGCCACCCTGGAGGAGTCCGGCTCGGACTTCGTCACCGGCAACGTCTTCCGGCTGCGCGCCGACGGCACCACCGAGCAGTCGCCCATGTTCCGCAAGGCGATGGCGACCAGCCGCGACGCCACCCACGTCACCCGCGACTGGGACCTGCTCGCCGACCGGATCGCCTGCAACAAGGTGTTCCGCCGCGCCTTCTGGGACGAGCACGGCCTCGCCTTCCCCGAGGGCGTGCTCTTCGAGGACATCCCCGTCGTGCTGCCCGCCCACTTCCTGGCCCGCTCCGTCGACGTCGTCCAGGACACCGTCTACCTGTGGCGCGACCGCGACGGCTCGATCTCCAACCGGCGCGCCATCCCGCGCGCCGTCCGCGACCGCACCGCCTCCGTCGCCCACGTCAGCGGCTTCCTCGCCGGGCGCCCCGAGTGGCGGGAGGCCAAGCGGCGCTACGACGCCTCCGTGCTCGCCGGTGACCTGTGGATGTTCATGGAGGCGCTGCCCGACGGGGACGGCGCCTACCACGAGGCGTTCCTCGACCACGCCAACTCCTTCGCCGCCCGCGTCGATCCGGCCGTCCTCGGCGAGCTGCCGCTCGGCCTGCGGGTGCGCTGGCACCTGATCCGCGAGCGCCGCGTCACGGAGCTGCTCACCTTCATGGCGTACGAGACGTCGAACCCGGGCGCCTTCCGGGTCCGCCGCGGGCCGCGCGGACGCCGCGCCGACTTCCCCGCCCTGACCCGGCCGCTGCCCCGCAAGGTCCTCGCCCTCACCCGGGCCGACCTGCCGCTGGAGGCCCGGGTCACGCACGCCGCCTGGAGCGAGGACGGCACGCTGCGGCTCAAGGGCTACGCGTACGTACGCAACCTGCCCGCGGGCCGGTTCGGCGCCCGCGCCCGCGTCGCCTGGCTGCGCGCGGGCAGGCGCCGGGCCGTGCCGCTGCGGCTGCGCACCGTCCGCTCGCGCGAGGCGACGCTCGCCTCCCGGCAGGGCCTGCACAGCTACGACCGGGCCGGTTTCGAGACGGTCGTCGACCCGGCGAAGCTGGTCACCGGGCGGGCGAGCACCACCTGGAACCTGGAGCTCGCCGCGTTCGCGGGCGGCCCGCTGCCGCGCTCCGGCCCGGTCCGGATGGACGGCGCGTGTCCACTGCCGGTGCGCCACCTCGACGACTTCCTGCGGATCGCACCCAGCCTGCGGGGCGGACGGCTGCGCCTGCGCGTGGAGCGGCTGCCCGCACGGCTCGCCGCCCACGAGGGCGACGGGCGACACGTGCACATCACGGGCGAGTTCAGGCGCCGCAAGCACGAGGTGCCGGTCGCGGTGCGCGTCGAGAACTGGCGTACCAAGGAGGCGCACGACCTGCCGGTCACCGTCAACGGACGGACCTTCACCACCGACGTGCCGCTGGCCCTCTTCGGCGGCTCGGACGGACCCGCGGACCCGTGGGGCGTCGGCCTGATCGGCGCCGACGACACCTGGACCTCGCTCGCCGTGCGCCCCGACATCGCCCCCGGCCGGTACGGCCTCGGCGGCGGCCGCGAGCTGATGGTGCTCGCCAACCCGTCCGGCAACACCGAGCTGCGCGACCAGACGGTACGGCCCGTCGTCGACACCGTCCGCTGGGAGGAGACGGGCCGCCTGCTGCTGGCCGGCAGCTACCCGGACGCCGTCCGCCGCGAGCTGGTGCTGGTGCACAGCGGCCACGACGAGGAGGCCGTCGTCCCGGTCACCCACGCCGACGGCCGCTTCGAGACGTCCCTGTACCCGCACGCGCTCCCGGGCCCCGCCGGCACGCTGCCGCTCGCCGAGGGCAACTGGTACCTGTTCCTGCGCGCGAGCGGCGACGACGGCTCCGGCGTGCCGGTCCTCGTGGCCCCCGCCCGCCACCCCGAGCTGCCGCTCCTCAAGCCGCTGGGCGGCCGGGACTTCGCCGTGCAGCGCCGCCACCACGACCAGCTCCTGCTCACCTCGGGCACCTCGTTGCCCGAGCGGGACCGCGGGCGCGGCGCGCAGCAGGCGCTGCGCACCGCCTACGCGACCGGGCGGACCCTGCCGCGCCGCGACGCCGTCCTGTACATCAGCTTCGACGGGCGCCAGCACTCCGACTCGCCGCGCGCCGTCTTCGACGAGCTGATCGCGCGGGGCGTCGAACTGGAGCACCTGTGGGCCGTGCGCGACCAGCAGGTGGAGCTGCCGCCGGGGGCCACGCCCGTCGCCCTGTGGAGCGCCGACTGGCACGAGGCGCTCGCCCGCTGCCGCTATGTCGTCACCAACACGCATCTGCCCGAGTGGTTCGAGCGCGCCGAGGGCCAGTACGTCGTCCAGACCTGGCACGGCACCCCCCTCAAGCGGATCGGCCGCGACCTCCTGGGCAACGCCTCAGCCGACGCGAAGTACATCGCCACCCTGCCCGCCCGCGCCGACCAGTGGTCGCTGCTCGTCTCCCCGAACAGCTTCTCCACGCCGGTCCTGCGCGGCGCCTTCGGCTACACGGGCCCCGTCCTCGCCTCCGGCTATCCGCGCAACGACGTACTGCACGCCCCCGACCGCGACAAGCTCACCGCCGCCGTGCGCGAGCGCCTGCGCATCCCCGAGGGCAAGCGCGTCATCCTCTACGCCCCGACCTGGCGCGAGAACCAGCCCCGCAGATCCGGCCGGTACGGCCTCGACCTCCAGCTCGACCTGGCGGCGGCGCGGGCGGCCCTCGGCGACGACCACGTGCTGCTGGTCCGCCGCCACTACCTGGTCGGCGGCTCCGTGCCCGCCTGCGACTTCGTGCGTGACGTCTCCCGCCACCCGGACGCGGCCGAGCTCCTGCTCATCTCCGACGTGCTGGTGACGGACTACTCCTCGATGATGTTCGACTTCGCCCAGACGGGCCGGCCGATGCTGTTCCACACCTACGACCTCGACCATTACCGGGACTCCCTGCGCGGCTTCTACTTCGACTTCACCGCGCAGGCGCCGGGGCCGCTGCTGCGCACCAGCGACGAGGTGATCGCCGCGCTCCTCGACCCGGACGCCGCGGTCGCCGGGCACCGGGACGCGTACGCGCGGTTCCGGGAGGCGTTCTGCGACCTGGACGACGGCACCGCCGCCGCGCAGGTCGCCGACGCGATGCTGGCCCACGGCGCGGCCGGGGGCCGGCGATGACCGGCCCCGGGGGATTCGACGTCAGCGTCCTCGTCGACTGCCCGGCGGGCACCGGCCCGGCGTCGCTGTCGGCCACGGTCGCCTCGGCCCTGGCGCAGACCCTCGCCCGTACGGAGGTCGTCCTCACCGGCGCCGGCGCGGCCGCCGCCCCCGCCGACGGCCGCCCCGACCGGGTCCGCACCGGCGCCCCCCGCGGCACCTACGTCCTGCCGCTGGCCCCCGGTGAACTCCTGGAGCGCAACGCCTGCCGCAACCTCTTCGCGGCCGCCCGCCGCACCGGCGCCGATCTGGTGGCGGGCCGCTGGACCCGGCTGACCGGCACCGGCACGAAGGAGGAGGCCCCCGGGTGGCAGGCCGCCCTGTACGCCAGGACACGGGTACTGGAGGGGGCGGCCGGGGCGCCGGAGCTGCTGACGCACGACGCGCTGACCGCCGGGTACTGCGTCCGGCGAACCCTGCGCGAAGAGGCGGCCGCGGGGCGGCGGACCGGGCTCGATCTCGCCGTCGCCGCCCGCCGCGTCGCCCTCGTGCCCCACCTCGTCACCACGCGCCGCGCCGCCCCCGACCCGCCGCGCGACCTCCCCGCCGCCGTCGCCCGGCACCGGCACGCGCTCACCCTGATCGCCGACCCGGAGCTGCGGTCCCGCCGCGCCCACGCCTTCGTCGTCGAGCACGTCCTGCCGTGCGCCCGCGCCTTCCTCGGCCTCGACCGCGCACAGCGGGCCCAGGTCGCCGCCGAGGCCCACCAGTTGCTGGACGGGCTGCTCGGCGCCGATGTCCTCGCGCGGCTCCACCCCCTGGAGCGGGTCGCCGCCCGGCTGCTCGCCGACGGGGACGCGGCCGGCGTGCACACCGCCGCGTACGCCCTGGAGCGGCCCGGCACCGTCGTCACCCCGCTGGCCCGCAGCGGCGACCGCGTCCTGTGGAGCGCGGACCACACCGACGCCGCGTACGACGTCACCGACCTCGGGCACCAGCACCGGGCGCCCCGCGACCTCGCCCTCCTCAACCGCGTCACCCGGTGCGCGCGCGAGCACGGGCGGCTCGTCGTCGCGGGCGAGGTCGTCGTCCCCCTCGGCCTGACCGGCGGCGACCGGGCGGCCGTCCTCACCGCGACCCTCGACTTCACGGTGCGCGGCACCGCCCGGAGGACCGTGACCGTCCCCGTCGACGACGTACGGCTCCAGGACGGCTCCACCCTCGCCTGGCGCGCCGCCGTCCCCCTCACCCGGGCGCTGCGCCCGCGCGGCATCGGCGACCGCGTGTGGGACCTGCGCCTGCGGCTCGGCGTCGACGGGGAACTCCTGCGCCCCCTCGACCTGTTCGCCGAAGCCGAGACCGTCCCCGGCAAGGCCGCGGCGCTCCCCGCCCGCCCCCGGCTGACCCGCCTCGCCGCCGACACCTGGCAGCCCTACGTCACCGCCAGGCACCACCTCGCCGTGTGCCTGCTGCCGCGCGGCCGGGCCGCCCGCAAGGCCGCCGCCCTCGCCCGGTACCTCACGCACTTCCGCCCGGCCCGCAAGGCCAGGCAGCTCACGAAGAGGCTCCGGCGGCAGTACGAGGCCCTGCACGCGCAGCGCCTCAAAATCCGCGTCTACCGCGGGTTCCTGCGCCACCTGCCCGTCAGCCGCGGCACCGTCGTCTTCGAGAGCCACATGGGCAAGTGCTACGGCGACAGCCCCCGCGCCCTCCACGAGGAGCTGGCGGCCCGCCGCCGCGGAGCACGCGCCGTGTGGTCCTACGCGACGTCCCCGGACGGCTTCCCCAAGGACGCCCGGCTCGTACGCCGCTGGTCCTGGCGGTACCTGTGGGCGCTGGCCCGCGCCGAGTGGTGGGTCGACAACCAGGGCTTCCCGCACGCACTCGACAAGCCGAAGCACACCACGTACCTCCAGACCTGGCACGGCTCCGCGTACAAGCGGATGGGCTTCGACGAGATCCGGCACAAGACGCAGAACGCCCCGCAGCGCGAGCAACTGGCCCGCGCAGTGAGCCGGTTCGACCACTTCCTGGTCCGCTCCGAGCACGACGTGAACACGCTCGCCCGCGCCTACCGCATCCCCGAGGAGCGCCTGCTGCGCGTCGGCTACCCGCGCAACGACCGCCTCGTGGCGGCCCGGGAGCGCGACGAACGCGAGGGCCGCTTCCCCCGCCCGGCCCCCGCCGCCGGACTCGGCATCCCCGACCACAGGACCGTCGTCCTCTACGCGCCCACCTTCCGCGGGACCCCGACGAGCAAGCACGTACAACTCCCGCTCGATGTACGGGCGTTCGCCGAGCGGTTCAGTGACACGCACGTGCTGCTCGTGCGCGCCCACTACATGGAGGCGGCGGCCCTGCCGGTCACCCCGCCGGGCACCGTCATCGACGTCTCGGCCCACCACGACGTCGGCGAACTGCTCTGCCTGGCCGACGTACTGGTCACCGACTACTCGTCGATCATGTTCGACTACGCGCTCCTCGACCGGCCCCTCGTGCACTTCGCCCCCGACCTCGACGCGTACGCCGCCGACCGCGGCAGCTACTTCGACCTGCGCGCCCGCGCCGGCGGCCCGGTCGTCGAGACCCAGGACGAGCTGCACCGCACCCTCGCCGGGATCAAGGAGTCCGACGGCGACTGGCGGGAGGCGCGGCGGGCGTTCGCCGCCGAGTTCGGGACGTACGACGACGGCGGGTCCGCCCGCGCCGTCGTCGACGCGCTCTTCACGCGAAAGGCAGGCTCATGACCGCGGCCCGCGACCTCTACCTCGTCGCCAACACCACCGACGAACTCGGCGGCGTCACCGCCTGGACCCACCAGATGGCCCGCCTGTTCACCGGCGCGGGCCACCGCGTGCACGTCATCGGCGTCCACGAGTCCGACCTGAAGATGGCGGTGCCGCAGACCCCCGGCTACCCCGTGACCAGCCTCTACAAGGAGCACCCGCCGACCCCGCGGCCGGTGCGCGGCGCCCGCCGGCTGAGCCTGCCCGCGCGCCGCCGCGAGGCCCGCAGGGTCGCCGCCAAGAAGCGGGCCGTCGCCACGCTGGAGTCGATCCTGGGCCCGGCGCGGCCCGGGTCCGTCGTCGTCGTCACCCAGGTGTGGCCGATGGAGTGGCTGCGCGAGATCGACACCTCGCACCTCACGGTCGTCGGCATGAGCCACGAGTCGTACCGGTACTCGCGCGCCTGCCACCGCTACCACTGGGTGCGACGGCACTACCCGCACGTCGACCGCTGGCTGGTGCTCACCCAGGAGGACGCCGACAGCTGGGCGGCCGACGGCCTGCACAACGTGGACTTCATGCCCAACGCCCTCGCCCACCTGCCCGCGCTCCCCTCGCCGCGCACCGAGAAGGTCGTCTGCTCCATCGGCCGGCTCGCCGACCAGAAGGGCGTCGACATGCTCCTCGACACCTGGTCGAAGGTCGCGCCGTTCCGCGCGGACTGGCAGCTGCACGTCTACGGGGCCGGCGCGGACGAGCCGCAACTGCGGCGCCAGTGCGCCGAGTTGGGGCTCGACACCTCGGTGCGGTGGCTGGGCCGCACCGACGACGTGCCGGGCGCCCTCGCCGCCTCCTCCGTGTTCGCCCAGTCCTCCCGCGGCGAGGGCTTCCCGCTGGCCCTCATGGAGGCGATGGCCAGCGCCGTGCCGTGCGCCGCTTTCGACTGCGCGCCGGGCGTCCGCGAGATCGTCAGCGACGGGGAGGACGGCCTCCTCGCACCGCTCGGCGACCTCGACGCCCTCGCCGACCGGCTGCTGCGCCTCACCGGCAACCCGCGGCTGCGGGACGCCATGGGGGAGCGGGCGCGCGTCAACGTACAGCGGTTCTCCGAGGAGCGGGTCCTGGAGAGGTGGGAGGACCTGTTCGGCCTCCTGGAACGGTAGAGCGCGGCGCTCCCTCGCCGAACACCAGGTGCCGCACGATCCGCTCACCGGCGCGCCCGTCGTCGTACGCGCAGAACCGCTCGCGGAAAGCGGCCCGCAGCTGCGCGGAGCGCGAGCCCCGCCAGTGCCCGGTGGCGAAGATGTCGATCAGCTCGTCCTCGGAGCGGGCCACCGCGCCCGGCGGGAAGGAGCGCAGGTCGAAGTAGGTGCCGCGGGCCGCCTCGTACGCCTCCCAGTCGTCGGCGTGGATCACGAGCGGCCGGTCGAGGCACGCGTAGTCGAACATCAGGGACGAGTAGTCCGTGACCAGCGCGTCCGCGGCCAGACAGAGGGACTCGACGCTCGGATGGTCCGACACGTCGATGAGCCGGCCGTCCGCCGCGCGGCCCGGCGGCTCGTCGTACACGTGGTGCGCGCGGGCCAGGATCACGAAGCGCGGGCCGAGGACGCGTAGCATCCGCTCCAGGTCAGGGGTGCGGCGCCGGCCGGTCCGGTAGTCCCGGTGCGTGGGCGCGTACAGGATCGCGGTCGCGTCCGGTGGGATGCCGAGCGACGCGCGGACGCGCGCGACGTCCCACTCGTCCGCCCCGAGCAGGCGGTCGTTGCGCGGATAGCCGTATTCGAGCGTCGTGTACGAGGACGGGAGGACGCGCTCCCAGACCAGCGTGGAGTGCCGGTTGGCGGAGAGGACGTAGTCCCACTTGTCGACGTCGCGCAGCAACTGCGCGAAGTCCGTCCCGCGGGCGGCGGCGGGGTAGTCCTGGAGGTCGAGGCCCATCTTCTTCAGCGGGGTGCCGTGCCGGGTCTGGACGAGGATCTGGTCCGGGCGTTTGACCAGGCGCCGGTCGAAGTCGACGTTGTTGACCAGGTACCTGGAGCGGGCCAGCGCCGTCCAGTACGCGGCCGTGCCGGGGGTGAGGCGGCGGGTGCCCGGCGGGATCGTGTGGTGGTGCTCGGGGTGCGCGATCCACGCCGTGCGCACCTGCGGGGCGTGCTCGCGGAACGCCTCCTCCAGCGCGCCCGGGTTGCAGCCGTGGCCGCGGCCCCAGTAGCTGCTGAAGACGGCGTCGTACCGGCGGACGGGGAGCAGCAGCTGGAGGCGGTAGTGCAGGAGCAGGCCTGTCGCCCCGAGGGCGCGGCGGGTTGCGGCGGCGGCCCGTGCCAGGCGCCGCGTGACCCGCAGGACCGCCCACAGGGCGCGGAACGTGCGGTGCGCGCCGAGGCGGACCAGGGCGTGCCGCAGCCGGGTGCGGGGCGGGACGGGGGCCCCTTCGACGCGGTAGCGGGCATAGTGCCTGCGCGACCTGCGCAGGAACTCGGCGCGGCTGCGGCGCGGCAGCCGGCCCCGCCGGGTGTAGATGGTGGCCAGGTGGTCGACGCTGCGCCGGAACATGACGTGCCGCCACTCGGCGTCCAGGTCCGGGTACTGGTCGAGGAAGTCGAAGACCCGCTCGTACTGGTCGAAGATGTCGAAGTGCTCGCGGGAGGTGGTCCCCAGGATGTTGCCCTGACGGCGCTGCCGGTAGTGGACGCAGACCCGGTCCAGGGTGGCGATGGTCTCGGCGGCCATCAGCACCGGGTAGGTCCACGGCGTGTCCTCGTAGTAGCCCGGCGGGAACGAGAAGCCCTCCCGCTCGATGAACTCCCGTTCGTATGCCTTGTTCCAGACGACCATCAGCAGCCGCAGCAGGCCGGGCCGGTCGAGGAGCCGGAAGGGCGCGCGGCCCCGCTGCGTGAGCTCGTCCGCGTACTGGTTGCGGACCTGTCGGCCGTCCCAGTACGTGCGCGCGTAGTCGTAGAGCAGGACCTGGGGGGAGCCGGTCTCGTCGAGGCGGTCCGCGATGGCCCGCAGCGCGCCGGGGGTGAGGCTGTCGTCGCTGTCGAGGAAGAGGACGTAGTCGCCGCGCGCGTGCTTGAGCCCCGCGTTGCGGGCGCGGCCGAGGCCGACGTTCTCGTCGAGGTGGACCGCCCTGACGCGGGCGTCGCGCGCCGCGAACTCGTCGATGATCGCTCCGCAGGCGTCCGGCGAGCAGTCGTCCACCGCGATCACTTCGAGGTCGGTGAAGGACTGCTCCAGGACCGATCCGAGGCACTCGTGCAGATACGCCTGCACCTTGTACGCGGGGACGATGACGCTGAACCGGGGCAAGGGGGCACATCCAGGGGTCGGCGCGGGCATACTGCCCGAAAACGCCCGTCGGAGTGATCTGGTTACGCCGGTTGTGGCATCCGAGGGACGTCCGCACAGAGGTGGGGGGCGGGCCGTGGTTTCCCGGCCCACCCCCCGTTGACGTGCGACTTTCCGCTATTTCACCGCGCCCGCCATGACGCCGGAGACGAACTGGCGCTGGAACGCGAAGAACACGGCCAGTGGCACCACCATCGAGATGAACGCGCCCGGGCCGAGCACGTCCACGTTGTTGCCGAACTGCCGGACCTGGGTCTGCAGGGCGACCGTGATCGGCTGGCTGTCGGTGTCCGTGAAGATCAGCGCGACCAGCATGTCGTTCCAGACCCACAGGAACTGGAAGATGCCGAGCGAGGCGATCGCCGGACCGCCCAGCGGCATCACGACCCGGATGAACAGGCGCAGCTCACCCGCGCCGTCGAGACGGGCCGCCTCCAGGAGTTCACGGGGGATCTCCGCGAAGAAGTTCCGCAGCAGGAACACCGCGAACGGCAGCCCGAACCCGACGTGGAAGAGGATCACGCCGAAGATCGAGCCGAAGATCCCGATGTCGCCGAAGAGCTTGGCGATCGGCACCAGCGCGAGCTGCACCGGCACCACGAGCAGCCCGACCACGATCAGGAACCACCAGTCGCGGCCCGGGAACTCCATCCACGCGAACGCGTACCCGGCGAGCGAGCCGATGACGATGACGAGCAGCGTCGCCGGCACCGTGATCAGCGCCGTGTTCACCAGCGAGCGGGTGATGTCGGAGTTCTCCAGGAGGTTGGTGTAGCTGTCGAAGGTGAGCTGCGACGGCTTGCTGAACACCTTCCACCAGCCGCTGGCCGACATGTCCTCCGGCGTCCGCAGCGAGGAGAGCAGCAGCCCCACCGTCGGCACCAGCCACAACGCGCCCACCAGGATGAGGACGAACTGCAGGAACCCTCCGCCGACCTTCTCGGTGACGCGGCTCGCGAACGACCGCGGTTTCTTCACTGCCCCGTCGACGGTGGTCATGGCCGTGCCTCCCGCCGAAGTCGCCTCATGTTGAACCACATCACCGGGATCACGAGCAGCAGCAGCAGGACCGCGATGGCGCTCGCCAGCCCTTCGTTGCTCTCGCTGAACGCCGACCGGTACAGCTGGAGCGCCAGCACGTTCGCGTCGTCCTGCGAGGAGCCGGGCGCGATGATGAAGATCAGGTCGAAGATCTTCAGCACGTTGATCATCAGCGTCACCAGGACGACGGCGAGCACCGGCGCGAGCAGCGGCACCGTCACACGCCGGAACACCTGCCACTCGCTCGCCCCGTCGACCCGGGCCGCCTCCAGCAGCTCCCTGGGGATGCTGGCGAGGCCGGCCCCGATCAGCACCATCGCGAACCCGGCCCACATCCACACGTACGACACCATGATCGAGGTCGTCACGATGTTGAGGTAGAGGTCGAAGCCGCCCAGGTGGACCGTGAAGAACTTCTTGTCGCCGAGCCAGTCGACGCCGTTGTAGGGCTCCGCGAAGTTCGAGGCGGGCAACCGGAGCCGGGCCCCGTCCGCCTTGGCGGGGAGGCTGAACGTCCCGTCCGCCGCGGCCGCCGCGGAGGCCACCACCTTGCCGTCCTTGACGGCCTCGATCCGCATGCCCGGATAGCCGAGCTCGGTGGAGTCGATGCCGTTGAGACCGCCCGCGCCCTTGCCGAGGGTGAAGTCCTGCCAGACGGTGCCGGTGACCTCGGACGGCGCGTCGCGCGGCTCCTTCGCCGGCTTCGCCCCCTTCGGCATCTGGTCGGCGGCGACCCCGACGAGCGCCAGCCTCACCGGGCTCCCGGCCCGTATCGGCTCCTTGGTGAGGAAGGGGCCGCCGCTCTTCCCGGCGAGCTCCCCGTTGGGCCGCGGATGCGCCTTCGGGAACGCCGACGACTCGGCGAACGTGTCGTGGACACCCACCCAGACCGCGTTCGCCGCGCCCTTCTCCGGGTCCTGGTCGTAGACGAGCCGGAAGATGATGCCCGCGGCCAGCATCGAGATCGCCATCGGCATGAAGACGACCAGCTTGAACGCGGTGCCCCAGCGGATGCGGTCCGTCAGCACGGCGAAGATCAGGCCGAGCGCCGTGGCGACCGTCGGGGCGAGCACCACCCAGAAGATGTTGTTGTTGATCGCGGCTTTGGTGTCTTCGCGCGTGAACAGCGTCTCGTAGTTGTCGAACCCGATGAACGAGCCGCCCGACGCGTCGAAGAAACTGCGCACGACCGAGTACCCGATCGGGTACACGACCAGCGCGCCGAGCAGGATGAGCGCGGGCAGCAGGAACAGCAGCGCGACCGTCCTGCGCGTACCGGTCACGCTCTTGAACCGTGACGAACCCTTTTCGGGGGCGGGCCCGGACGGGGCCGCCACGTCACCGGCGGGAACCGGTGACTTGGCGGTGCGGTCCGGGCCGCCACCTTCGGCGGCCGATGTCATCGCCCCGTCAGTCCTTGTACGCCTTGGCCGCGTCGGCCTCCAGCGTCGCCTGCGTGCCCGCGACGTCCTTGGGGTTCACCAGGAAGTCCTGGAGCGCCTTCCACTCGCCCTTGCCGGGCGTGCCGCCGAACGCCTGCGGGGTCTGGTCCGACATGTCGAAGCGGAAGTCGTCGCCCGCGTCGATGAGCGCCTTGGCGATCGTGCGCTGCACCTCGTTCGGGTACGCCGACAGGTCCACGCTCTTGTTGGGGGAGAGGTAACCGCCCAGCTTGGCCTGGATGGTCGCCGCCTCGGGCGAGGCCAGCCACGTCACCAGGGCCTGCGACGCCTTGGAGTCCTCCAGGATCACCGCCGCGTCACCACCGCTGACCACCGGCGCCTGGTCGCCGACGGCCGGGAACGGGAACACCTTCGCGTCCGTCCCGACCTTCGCCTTGGTCTGCTCGATGTTGACCTGCGCGAAGTCGCCCTCGTAGACCATGGCGCCCTTGGGCTGGTCGCCGCCGGTGAAGGTCTGCTCGACCGACTTCGTGAACTCGGTCTGCACGGCCTCCTTGTTGCCGCCCGCGAGGAAGTCGCTCTTGCCCCACAGCTGCGCGAGCGTGGTCAGCGCCTCCTTGACGGACGGGTCCGTCCACTTGATCTCGTGCTTGGCCAACTGGTCGTACTTCTCCGGACCCGCCTGGGAGAGGTAGATGTTCTCGAACCAGTCGGTCAGCGGCCAGCCGTCGGCCCCGCCGACGGACATGGGCGTCACCCCGGAGTCGTAGATCGACTGAGCGGTCGCCAGGAACTGTGTCCAGGTCTTCGGCACCTTGGCCGCCGCGTTCTCGAAGACCGCGTTGTTGTACCAGACGAGCGACTTGTTCGCGGCCTTGTAGTACGCCGCGTACTGCGTCCCGCCGACCTTCCCCAGGTCCTGCCAGCCCTTGCTGTAGTTCTTGCCGAGCTGCTCCTGGGCCTCCTTGCCGAGCGGCTTGGCCCACTTCTTGTCGACAGCCTGTTTGATCGCGCCGGGCTGCGGCAGCATCGCGATGTCCGGCGGAGCGCCACCGGCCACCTTCGACCCCAGGAAGTTGATGATCGGGTCCTGCGCCGGCACGAACGTGACCTTCGCGCCCGTCCGCTTCTCGAACTCGGCGAGCACCTGCTTGAAGTTCTTCTGCTCCTCGCCGGTCCACACCGCGGCGATCTCCAGCGACTCACCGTCCAGCTTCGGCAGTTGGAGGCCGGAGGAGGGCGACTTGCTCTCGCCGCCCCCACCCGACTTGTCGTCCTTGTTGTCATCCCCGCAGGAGGTGAGCGCGAGGGCCAGTGAGCCCACGGCCACGGCCGCGAGGGCCCGGCGGTATATGGGTGTACGAAGAGTGCTGCGCATCGCTGCCCCGTTCTCGTCCTGAACGCTGAACGCACGTACTGAGCGGTGTCTCGTCCTGAGCGGTGTCCGTGCGCACTGGTCTACGCCCGACCAGGGAGAACCGGCAAGAGTGCCCGTGCTGTATGAACGGTGATCGTGACGGGGTCGTGATGCGTCAATCTCATTACGGGAGGCGGTAGTTGGGTTTAAGGCCCGCTCTCGTCCCGCGGACCTGCCGTCCCGGGCGCCGCCCAGCGGGCCCCGGGACTCACAACAGCGACGGCACCTCCTGGGCCGACACCGACCGGGCGGCCCGCTCCAGCGCGCTGGCGAGCAGGGCCAGATCCGTCGGCCCGTTCCCCAGCTCGCGTACGGGGCGGCGGTCCGGCGGGTCGCCCATCCGGGCCCAGTCGAGCCCGACCACCGTCGGCCGCTGCGTGGCCGTCCGCGGGATCCGGCCGGTCACCCGCCCCGCCTGAAGGCCCACGTCCCGGCCGTCCGCCCCGTGCAGCACGCCCCGCCCCGGCGCGGGATCGTCCGCGCCCGTCCCGACCGGGTCGAGCACCACCAGCGGGCCGGCCGTCCACCCCGGCGCCCCGCCGGCGGCGAAGGCCGCCACCAGATGCACCCCGAGCCGCTCCCCGTCCCGCGCCACCGCCTCCAGGGCCCGCACGACGGACCCGGCGGCCGGCCGTCCCGGCGAGCCGAGCGGCGGCGCGAGCAACGCGTCCAGATCGTCGACGACGACCACGAGCCGCGGCAGCGGAGGCGCGGCCTCCGTCTTCTCCCGCGCCCCGCCGGGCCGCAGCCGGATCGTGGAACTCGGCGGCGCCTCCAGATCGCCGGCGCCCGCGGAGGACGGCGCGACGCGCTGGGCGACCATCCGCCCCGCGACGGCGCGCTGGGTGTGCCACTCGGTGAAGTGCGTACGCCCTATGAGCTCGGCCCGCCGCTTCAGCTCCGTCGTCAGCGACTGGGCGAACTCCCGCATGCGCACCGGGTCGTTGGCGGCGAGATACGTGGTGACGTGCGGCAGATCGGTGCAGACCCGCAGGCCCTCGGCCCGCTCCCCACCGGTGCCGCCGCCCGGCCCGTCGCTCTTGCCGTCGACGAGCACGACCCCGAGCCGGTCGGGCCGCTCGGCGGCGGCGAGGGAGGCGGTGACCGAGCGCAGCAGCTCCGTACGGCCACTGCCAGCGGGCCCCTCGATCAGCAGATGCGGTCCGTCCGCGGCCAGGTCCACGGCGACGGGACCGCGCGGCCCCGCCCCGAGCACCGCCCACACCCGGCCGCCGAGCGAGCCCGGATCGTCCGCGGCGGCGGCCCAGCGGGCCATCAGCGACGCCGGAGTGGCCCGCGCGAGCCCCAGCTCGTCGAGGAGCCGGGCCGTGGGCGGCAGCGGAGCGGACACGCGCGTCTGCCGGCCGCCGGACGTGCCCGCCGCGTCCGTGCGCAGCGGGGCGAGCGCCCGCGCGAAGCGCTCGGCCCAGGGACGGGAGACGGCGTCCACCGTGGCCACGGTGCCGTGCCCGACGAGCCGGCCGTGGGCCGCCCGGTGCAGCCGCAGCGCCGTCGCCACGTCCCCACTGAGCAGGGCCACGGCGCCGCACGCCCGGAACGCCGGGCTCTCGGCGCACGCCGCCTCGTACGTCTCCGCGACGGGGGAGGCGGGCGAGGCGGCGGGCGCCTCGGCCAGACACAGCACGTGGATCCCGGCCGGGGCCCCCTCGGCGGCGAGCCGCACGGTCGCCTCCCGCAGCGTGGCGGAGCCGGGGTCACCGTCGACGACGACGACCGTGGGCACGACGGCGGCCTCGGCGGCGGGGCCGGCCGCCCCCTCGGCGACCGCCGGTCCGGCGCGGCCCGGGCGGAGCCCCGCCGCATGGTCCTCCAGCCGCCGCAGCAACTCACCGGTGCGGGCCGCCGCCTGGTCACGGTCGTAGGCGAGCAACAGCCGGCAGTCCTGACCGTGGGCCGGGCGCACATGCGGCAGCCAGCCGAGCCAGGACCACTCGGCGACGCGCTGCTCCACGGTCGTGGCCCGGTCGGTGGCGATCAGCACGATCTCCAGCCGGTCCGGGGCGTGCAACGCGGCGAGCTGGGCGAGGGCGCAGCGGGCAAGGCCCGACAGCCGCGCCCGCGGCCCGGCCAGACCCAGGGCGCCGGCCTCGGCGAGCCCCACGGTCACCGGGACCGCGGGCAGCAGCCCGGCGCCGTCGGGGCCCGTCCGGTCGACGGTGCCGAGCCGCACGGCGAGCGCTTCGGGGTGCCCGGGCCCGCGCTCCCACAGCCGGGGCCCCGGGCCGAGCGCGGTCAGCAGCAGGGCCGCGGCGTCGGGCCAGGTCTCGGCGGGGCCGGGGCCGGGGCCGGGGAGCGGGGCGGGGACCGGCGCGTCCTCGTACGGCTCGGGTGTGTACGGGGTGCGCAGCGTGTACGGCTCGTGGATCTCGTGCTGCTGGTCCTGCTCGTCACGGCCGCGCCGCAGCAGCCGCCCGAGGCCCCCGCGGCGGCGCGCGGGGCGCGGGACCGGGGTGCCACGGGGCGGGGTGCCGAGCCGCGTCCGCTCCAGGTCGGGGGCGCCGCCCTGCTCGGGGACCATCGGTTCGGCGCCGTGCGGCAGGCTCTCACCGGCGGCGCCCCAGGAGGCGTCCCCGTACGCGTGCCGGGTCTCGTCCGGGGCGGGCGCCGCCGCCGGGGCGGGCGCGGGCCTCCCGGTGGGCTCCTCGGCGCCGGGCGCGTCCCCGTCCCCGGCCTCGCCCGCGAGCGTGACGCGTACGTGCCCCTCGCCGTCCGGCGCCGTGGCGACCGGCGCAGGGCGGGCGGCGTCGCCCGCGACCGCGACCCGCAGCGCCGATTCGCCGAGGCGCAGCAGGGCGCCGGGGGAGAGACGGACGGGGCGGTCACCGAGGGGGCGGCCGTCCACCGTCGTCCCGTTGGTCGAGCCCAGGTCCACCACCGAGACCTGGCCGTCCGCGGCGAGCGTCACCGCGCAGTGCAGCCGCGACACGTCCGGGTCGTCCAGCGGCACATCGGCGTCGGCGGAGCGGCCGACACGGATCTGCCCGCCGTGCAGCAGATGGACACCGCCCGCGTCCGGACCCGCCACCACGTGCAGCTGCGCCGCGGCGCCGTCCGGCTCGGGGCCGGGATCGGTGGGGGCGCCCAGCGAGAGCACCGCCCCGTCGGTCAGCGGCGGCTCGCCGAGGAGGCAGCGCTGGGCGTCGAGCCGCTCGGCACCCGCGTACAGGACGGAGGAGGGGGCGTCGCCGCCAGCGACGGCCGTGGCGAGGCCGGAGACGACGGCGGCGAGCGCGGTGCCCGCCGGCGCGGTCACCAGCACGTCCACCGTGCTGCCCGCGGCTCCCTCGCGCGCGGACGCGTCGGGGCGCGTGCCCAGGGGGTCTACGACAGTGAGGCGGATCTGCATCGCCGTCTGCGGTCCCTTCTGCGCGGGCGCCCGGGACGGAACAGCCCGCGGTCCCCCCACCGCAGATTCCCCCATCGCTACGGGCACGTCAGCCAGTGCTGGAGGCATCCTCGCACCTACCACCGACAACACGCCCGCCCCCCACCCGTAAGTGATCTTGATTGGTCGGCTCTGCCCGCAAAAGTGCCTGCTGCGTGCCGCCTGGATGCCGCTTGAGATCAGTCACGTCACCGGGCGGCAACCAAGGACGCGGCGGCTGCGTCTTCTCGTGGAGCGTCAGGCGGAGCGCGGAGCGTCGGCGCGATCGACAGCCACCGGCGCGGGCACCGCCACTACAGTGGGTCGCGACACCCGGGACCGGGCAGACCAAGCAAGTACCGATGCAGGGAGCGCATGACGTGCGGCCGGTAGGCAGCAAGTACCTGCTCGAGGAGCCGCTCGGACGCGGCGCCACGGGCACCGTCTGGCGAGCCCGCCAGCGCGAGACCGCGGGCGCCGAGGCGGCCGTCGCCGGGCAGCCCGGCGAGACCGTCGCGATCAAGGTCCTCAAGGAAGAACTGGCGAACGACGCGGACGTGGTGATGCGCTTCCTGCGCGAGCGCTCCGTCCTGCTCCGCCTCACGCACCCGAACATCGTGCGCACCCGCGACCTGGTCGTCGAGGGCGAGCTGCTCGCCCTCGTGATGGACCTGGTCGACGGCCCCGACCTGCACCGCTACCTGCGCGAGAACGGCCCGTTCTCGCCGGTCGCCGCCGCGCTGCTGACCGCGCAGATCGCCGACGCGCTCGCCGCCAGCCACGCCGACGGCGTCGTGCACCGCGACCTGAAGCCCGCGAACGTGCTGCTCAAACAGGACGACGCGGGCATGCACCCGATGCTCACCGACTTCGGTATCGCGCGCCTCGCCGACTCCCCGGGGCTGACCCGCACCCACGAGTTCGTCGGCACGCCCGCCTATGTGGCGCCGGAGTCCGCCGAGGGCCGCCCGCAGACCAGCGCGGTCGACATCTACGGCGCGGGCATCCTGCTCTACGAACTGATCACGGGCCGCCCGCCCTTCGGTGGTGGCTCGGCCCTCGAGGTCCTGCACCAGCACCTCAGCGCCGAACCGCGCCGCCCCTCGACGGTCCCCGACCCGCTGTGGACGGTCATCGAGCGCTGCCTGCGCAAGAACCCGGAGAGCCGGCCGAGCGCCGAGAACCTCGCGCGTGCCCTGCGCACCGTCGCCGAGGGCATCGGCGTGCACGCCAACAGCGCGCAGATCGCCGCCGCGGAGGGCGTGGGCGCCCTGCTGACGCCGGACCCCGACCCCGCGCAGGTCCCGGGCGCCCCCGGCGCCGCCGACCCGACCCAGGTACTGCCGAACACCTCGGCGGGCGCACCCTCGTACGACCCGAACGCGGCGACCAGCGTCATGCAGCAGCAGCCCGGCGGGCAGGGGTTCGGCACGTCGGACGCCGACCCGACCTCCGTGCTGCCGAACCGGGGCGCCGCGGACCCGACCGCCGTGCTGCCGCCGGTCCCGCCGAACCGTCCGGGCCAGAACGCGCAGGGTGGTAACCCCGAGGACGCCGGGAACCCCGACGACCCGCACCCCTGGCAGAACCAGATGCGGGCCGCCCGCGACCGCAACGAGCAGACGCAGGTCCAGTACCTCGACCCGAACGACGACCCGCTGCGCCGCCGCCCGCAGCGCCAGGTGTCGCGCCCGGAGCAGCAGCCCAGGCCGCAGCAGTACGCGCCCCGGCAGCCGCGCCGGCAGACACCGCAGCCGCAGCAGCCGCCGCAGCCCCAGCAGTACGCCCCGCAGCGTCAGCAGCCGCAGCAGTACACGCCGCCGCAGCAGCCGCCCCGGCAGGCCCCGCCCGCGCGTGAGCCGCGCGAGCCGCGCCGGCGCAGCTCGAACCCGATGAAGATCCCCGGTCTCGGCTGCCTCAAGGGCTGCCTGTTCATGATCGTGATTCTGTTCGTGGTGAGCTGGCTGGTCTGGGAGTTCACCCCGCTCCAGGACTGGATCGGCACCGGCAAGGGGTACTGGGCCCAGCTGTCCGACTGGTTCTCGACGGTGACCGGCTGGATCGGCGACCTGAGCAGCAAGACAGGCGGCTGACCGCCCCCGCAGGCGACGTTGGAGATTTGTCGACATCCGACGGGTGATTTCCCCCGCCGATGCGTTGGTTGGCGTCCGAGCCGCGTAGCTTGGGCGCCAACACGCGTCTGTAGGAGCAGTCTTGGCACGGAAGATCGGCAGCCGGTACACCGCACACCAGATCCTGGGCCGCGGCAGCGCGGGCACGGTGTGGCTCGGCGAGGGACCCGAGGGGCCCGTCGCCATCAAACTCCTGCGCGAGGACCTCGCCTCCGACCAGGAACTGGTCGGCCGCTTCGTCCAGGAGCGCACGGCCCTGCTGAGTCTCGACCACGCGCGCGTGGTCGGCGTCCGCGACCTCGTCGTCGACGGTAACGACCTGGCGCTGGTCATGGACCTGATCCGCGGCACCGATCTGCGCACCCGCCTGGAGCGCGAGCGGCGCATGGCCCCCGAGGCCGCCGTCGCCGTCGTCGCGGACGTCGCCGACGCCCTGGCCGCCGCGCACGCCGCCGGCATCGTGCACCGGGACGTGAAGCCGGAGAACGTGCTGCTCGACATGGAGGGCCCGCTCGGCCCCGGCGGCTCGCACCCGGCCCTGCTCACCGACTTCGGCATCGCCAAACTCATCGACACCCCGCGCCGCACCCGCGCCACGAAGATCATCGGTACGCCGGACTACCTGGCCCCCGAGATCATCGAGGGCCTGCCGCCCCGCGCGGCGGTCGACATCTACGCCCTCGCGACGGTCCTCTACGAACTCCTCGCGGGCTTCACCCCCTTCGGCGGCGGCCACCCGGGCGCCATCCTGCGCCGCCATGTCACGGAGACGGTCGTCCCGCTGCCCGGCATCCCCGACGAGCTCTGGCAGCTGCTGATCCAGTGCCTGGCGAAGGCCCCGGCCTCCCGGCTGCGCGCCTCGGAGATGGCCGCGCGGCTGCGGGAACTGGCCCCCCTGCTGACGGGCATGGCCCCCCTGGACGTGGAGGACCCCGACGACCCGGACGGCCCCGCCGGCCAGGACGAGGACGGCGACGGCGAGCAGGGCGGGGCCGACAGCGGCCCGGCCGCCGAGCACGCCCGCCCCTCCGCGCAGGAGGGCGCCGAGCCCGCTCCGCCCCGCCGTGGCGCGGTCTCCCTCGTGCCGGGCGCCACCCCCGCCGACTCCAACCGCGACACCCACACGTCGATGCGGGTCCCGGCCCCGGACGAGCTGGCCGGGGGCGCCCGCGGCACGGCTCGCGCCCCGCGCGCCGCCGGTGCCCCCCGCCCGGGCTCGGCCCGCAACCGGCAGCCCGCGCGCCGCCGCCGCATCACGCTGGGCGTGGCCGGCGTCGTCCTCGCGGCGGCGGTCGGTGGCGGCATCTGGGCCGCCACCTCCTCCGGCTCGGACGAGACCCCGCCCACGGACAGCAACAACTCGGCTCCGGAGAACCCGTAGGGCGCCCCGGCGAGCGGCCCAGGGGCCACCGGGGACGGATCACTTGCACCAGCCGTTAGGCTGGTGTCGTGGCAGTCGTCGATGTATCCGAAGAGCTGAAGTCCCTCTCCTCGACCATGGAGTCGATCGAGGCCGTCCTGGACCTCGACAAGCTGAGGGCAGATATCGCCGTGCTCGAGGAGCAGGCGGCCGCGCCGTCCCTGTGGGACGACCCGGAGGCGGCGCAGAAGATCACCAGCAAGCTGAGCCACCTCCAGGCGGAGGTCCGCAAGGCGGAGGCGCTGCGCGGTCGTATCGACGACCTCTCCGTCCTCTTCGAGATGGCCGAGGAGGAGGACGACTCGGACACCCGCGCCGAGGCGGAGACCGAGCTGACCTCGGTGAAGAAGGCGCTGGACGAGATGGAGGTCCGTACGCTCCTCAGCGGTGAGTACGACTCCCGTGAGGCCCTGGTCAACATCCGCGCGGAGGCCGGCGGCGTCGACGCCGCGGACTTCGCCGAGCAGCTCCAGCGCATGTACCTGCGCTGGGCCGAGCGCCACAACTACAAGACCGAGGTCTACGAGACGTCGTACGCGGAAGAGGCCGGCATCAAGTCGACCACCTTCGCCGTCCAGGTGCCGTACGCGTACGGGACGCTCTCCGTCGAGCAGGGCACGCACCGGCTCGTCCGTATCTCCCCGTTCGACAACCAGGGCCGCCGCCAGACGTCGTTCGCCGGCGTCGAGGTGCTCCCTGTCGTCGAGCAGACCGACCACGTCGAGATCGACGAGTCCGAGCTGCGCGTTGACGTCTACCGCTCCTCGGGCCCCGGCGGCCAGGGCGTCAACACGACGGACTCCGCGGTCCGCCTGACCCACCTCCCCACCGGCATCGTCGTCTCCTGCCAGAACGAGCGCTCGCAGATCCAGAACAAGGCGACGGCGATGAACGTGCTGCAGGCCAAGCTCCTGGAGCGGCAGCGCCAGGAGGACCGCGCCAAGATGGACGCCCTCAAGGGCGACGGCGGCAGCTCCTGGGGCAACCAGATGCGGTCGTACGTGCTGCACCCGTACCAGATGGTCAAGGACCTGCGCACCGAGTTCGAGGTCGGCAACCCGCAGGCCGTCCTCGACGGCGAGATCGACGGCTTCATCGAGGCCGGTATTCGCTGGCGCAAGCAGCAGGAGAAGTAAGCCGGACCGGCTCGCGATTTATCGACAAGACAACTGCCGTGCGGACAGCGGCAGTTGTTTTGCTTTTTCGGGGCGGACTCCTGATCGGCTCCCAACTGTGAAGGTCTTTCGGCCTTTTACGTCACAGTCACATGTCCGTACGACGGTCAACTCGCCCTATTTCGGGGCATCGCGTGCGCAACGACCTTGACGTTGATCTGAAAACTGGGAAGGCTGGCGCGCGGCATGCGTATCAGTGGGACGCGTGTGAACGGGGGCCGGCCGAACGTGATGCCTGCTGCCTCCGGTTGAGCGCAGTCCCGGGCGCTGCTCCATTCACGATTGGCTACTGGGGGTAGCAGACATATGACCAAGAAGACGCGGATCCGCGTAGCGCGGATAGCCGCTGGTGCGGTGATCGCCGCCGGCGCGTCGCTGACCGCCGCGGGTGCCGCTTCCGCCCTGGAGGTCGACGTTCCCGGCCTGGCGAACGTGAGCGCCAACGAGGACGGCGTGGGTGTCAACCTGATCGGTGGCACCGATGGTGGCGCTGACGGCGGTGCGATCGCCGGTGTCGACGGTGGCGCCGATGGTGGTGCTGACGGCGGTGCTGACGGTGGTGCGATCGCCGGTGCTGATGGTGGCGCCGATGGTGGTGCTGACGGTGGTGCGATCGCCGGTGCTGACGGCGGTGCTGACGGCGGTGCTGACGGCGGTGCTGACGGCGGTGCCGATGGTGGTGCTGACGGCGGTGCCGATGGTGGTGCTGACGGCGGTGCGATCGCCGGTGCTGACGGTGGCTCCGAGAACGGTGGCTCGGAGAACGGTGGCTCGGAGAACGGCGGTTCCGAGAACGGCGGTTCGCAGAACGGCGGTTCCCAGAACGGCGGCTCCCAGAACGGCGGCTCTCAGAACGGGGGCTCCGAGAACGGCGGTTCGCAGAACGGCGGCTCCGGGAACGGCGGCTCCGGGAACGGTGGCTCCGGGAACGGTGGCGGTTCGTCCACGGGCGGCGACAACACCAACCCCGACGGCAACAACAACCCCGTCGAGCAGGGCCAGGGCAAGGACAGCCTGCAGGACACCGGCTCCACGCCGGCCGAGCAGACCGCCGGTCAGGCCAAGGGCGGCGAGCTGGCCGAGACCGGTGCCGACGGCACCACGATCCTGCTGATCGGCGCCGCGACGATGATCGCGGGCGGTGTCGGCTTCCGCTTCCTGCCGCGCCTGGCGAGCAACCGCGGCGCTGCCGCGTAACGCCTGAGTCGCACAGCGCACACAGCGCACACGAAAGGGCCCGGAGCCGATCGGCTCCGGGCCCTCTCGCGTGCAGGTGCAGGTGCGGCGGGCGGGGTGCGGCGTACGCGGGGCAGGTCCTGTCGGGTCCTGCCGGGCCTACACCGTCTGATGGGCGAGCAGGACCATGGCCGCCACCAGCACGATCACGAGCGCGACCAGCGCCATCGGGTTCAGCCCGCCGAGCGGGCCCTCGTCCTGGAGCCGCTGGCGGTTCGCCCGGCACACCGGGCAGCGGCCCTCGCTCACGGGCGCGGCGCAGTTCGCGCACACCAACCGGTCAAGGGTCATGCGCTCGTCCTCCTCACGCGCGGCGGAGCCGACGGAAACGTCTGCCAGATTCCCACTGGTTCTCTCCGCTCAACGCTCCGGGAAACGCGACCGTTCCCCCTCCACTGTGCCAGCTTCCCGTATTTTCGGCGCGGCCCGCTCCCAGGACCGTCCCTGACCAGGCACGGGACGGACAAAAGCGGCACCGCGAGAGCCCCGCACCGGGACAAAACGCTCAACGGGGGACGGCGCCTGCGCTCCGTGTGCCGGTTCGCGTATGGTCACGCTCACCTGTCCCCGACGCCCCCGACGCTCCGAGGCGCCCCCGTGATCCGATTCGACAACGTCTCCAAGGTCTACCCCAAGCAGACCCACCCCGCCCTCAGGGATGTCTCCCTGGAGGTCGAGCGCGGTGAGTTCGTCTTCCTGGTCGGCTCGTCCGGCTCCGGCAAGTCGACGTTCCTGCGGCTGATCCTGCGCGAGGAGCGGTGCAGCCACGGCCAGGTGCACGTGCTGGGCAAGGACCTCGCCCGCGTCTCCAACTGGAAGGTCCCGCAGATCCGCCGCCAGCTCGGCACGGTCTTCCAGGACTTCCGGCTCCTGCCCAACAAGACCGTCGGCGAGAACGTCGCGTTCGCGCAGGAGGTCATTGGCAAGTCCCGCGGCGAGATCCGCAAGGCCGTGCCGCAGGTCCTCGACCTCGTCGGCCTCGGCGGCAAGGAGGGGCGCAGGCCGGGCGAGCTGTCCGGTGGTGAGCAGCAGCGCGTGGCCATCGCGCGGGCCTTCGTCAACCGGCCGAAACTGCTGATCGCGGACGAGCCCACCGGCAACCTCGACCCGCAGACATCGGTCGGCATCATGAAGCTGCTCGACCGCATCAACCGGACGGGCACCACCGTGGTGATGGCCACCCACGACCAGAACATCGTGGACCAGATGCGCAAGCGCGTCATCGAGCTGGAGAAGGGCCGTCTCGTCCGCGACCAGGCGCGCGGCGTCTACGGCTACCAGCACTGAGAAGTACCGAGAGAGAAGCTGCGAAAGGCTCAGTAAGCGTTATGCGTGCCCAATTCGTTCTGTCGGAGATCGGTGTCGGTCTCCGCCGCAATCTCACGATGACCTTCGCCGTCATCATCTCGGTGGCCCTCTCGCTCGCCCTGTTCGGCGGCTCGCTGCTCATGAGCGACCAGGTCAACCAGATGAAGGGTTTCTGGTACGACAAGGTCAACGTCTCGATCTTCCTCTGCAACAAGGGAGACTCCGAGTCCGACCCGAACTGCGCCAAGGGCCCGGTCACCGCCGAGCAGAAGAAGCAGATCAGGGACGACCTCGCCAAGATGGACGTCGTCCAGAAGGTGGCGTACGAGTCCCAGGACCAGGCGTACAAGCACTACAAGGAGCAGTTCGGCGACTCCCCGCTGGCCAGCTCCCTCACGCCGGACCAGTTGCAGGAGTCGTACCGGATCAAGCTGAAGGACCCGGAGAAGTACGAGGTCATCGCGACCGCGTTCAACGGGCGGCCCGGCGTGCAGTCCGTGCAGGACCAGAAGGGCGTGCTCGACAACCTCTTCCGGCTGCTCGGCTACCTGAACTACGCGGCGGGCGCGGTGATGGTGGTGATGCTCGTGGTCGCGCTGCTGCTGATCGTGAACACCGTGCGGGTGTCCGCGTTCAGCCGTCGTCGCGAGACCGGCATCATGCGGCTGGTCGGCGCGTCCGGCTTCTACATCCAGGCGCCGTTCATCATGGAGGCCGCGGTCGCCGGACTCATCGGCGGCGGCATCGCCTGCGTGTTCCTCGCGGCGGGCCAGTACTTCGTCATCGACAACGGTGTGGCGCTCTCCGACAAGCTTCAGCTGATCAACTTCATCGGCTGGGACGCGGTGCTCACCAAGCTGCCGCTCATCCTCGCGGTGAGTGTGCTGATGCCCGCGCTGGCCGCGTTCGTCGCGTTGCGCAAGTACCTGAAGGTGTGACGAGAGTCCCCAGCATCGCGGGGCGTCGGGCGGGGCAACACCCCGTGCGGCGCCCCGCGTTGTCCTAGACTCACCGGCATGTCAGGCCCGGATCCGCTCGCCGCGCACTCCCTGCCTCGCCGCATCGGCCGGGGGGCGGCCCTGACATTGGTCTTCGCGAGCGTCCTCGCGGCCGGTGCGGCGACCGGCTCGTGGCCCGAGGACGGCCGGAAATCCCCTGCGGAACAAGGCCGTTCGGTCGCCGCCGCGCACGAAAGACCGTACGACGACCCGACCGATCCGACCGATCCGACCGACCCGACCGATCCGACCCGTGCGACCGACCCGACCGAGGCGGCCGCCGAGGCGATGGCGGACGGCAAGTCCCCGACGCTCGCCGCCGAAGAGGCCGTCAGCCGCAGCGGCGACCGCTGGGGCGCGGTCTACTCACGGGGTGAGTACGAGGAGTTCGAGCAGGCCCTGGACGGTGAGTACACCGGGGTCGGGCTGTGGGCCCGGCGGGCCGCCGACGGCGAGGTCCAGGTGACAGGGGTCCGTTCCGGTTCGCCCGCGCAGCTCGCCGGCATCCGCGAGGGCGACCGCATCGCGGCCGTCGACGGCAGGCCCGTCACCGGCCGCCCCGTCACCGAGGTCCTGGGGCTGCTGCGCGGCGAGCACGCCGGTACGGCGGTCCGCGTCGGGCTGGAGCGCGGCACGCGCGCGTGGAGCGAGACGCTGCGCCGCGCCAATCTGACGACCGACTCCGTCACCACCTCGCGCCTCGCCTCCGGCGCCGTACTGGTCAAGGTCAGCGCCTTCACCAAGGGCTCCGGCGCGCAGGTGCGCAGCGCGGTGCGCGAGGCCCCCGCGCGCGCGGGCATCGTCCTCGATCTGCGGGGCAACTCCGGCGGCCTGGTCACCGAGGCGGTCAGCGCGGCCTCGGCGTTCCTGGACGGCGGCCTCGTGGCCACGTACGACGAGCGCGGCGCGCAGCGCGCCCTGCACGCCGAGCGCGGCGGCGATGCCACCAGGCCGCTGGTCGTGCTCGTCGACAGCGGGACGATGAGCGCGGCGGAGCTGCTCACCGGCGCGCTCCAGGACCGGGGCCGCGCGGTCGTCGTGGGCAGCAGGACGTTCGGCAAGGGCTCGGTGCAGATGCCGAGCCCGCTGCCCGACGGTTCCGTGGCCGAGCTGACCGTCGGGCACTACCGGACGCCCTCGGGCCGGGGCGTCGACGGGCGCGGCATCACCCCCGACCTGGAGGCCGACGCCGACGCCCGGCAGCGGGGCGAGACAGTATTGAGTGGCCTCGGTACCCCCTCTTAGTGCGAAAATGGCCAGCACTATGGCCAAGGGAATGTATGTACCGAAGGAGTCCCAGCCCAAGCAGGGCAAGGGAGACGCGTCCAAGAAGGACGGCAAGCGCAAGATCGTCGCGCAGAACAAGAAGGCGCGGCACGACTACTTGATCATGGACACCTACGAGGCCGGCATCGTGCTGTCCGGCACCGAGGTGAAGTCGCTGCGCCAGGGACGGACCTCCCTGGCCGACGCCTTCGTCCAGATCGACGGGGGCGAGGCGTGGCTGCACAACGCCCACATCCCCGAGTACAGCCAGGGCACCTGGACCAACCACGCCGTGCGCCGCAAGCGCAAGCTGCTCCTGCACCGCGACGAGATCGACAAGCTGGAGGCGAAGTCGCAGGAGTCGGGTCACACGATCGTGACGCTGGCGCTCTACTTCAAGGACGGCCGCGCGAAGGCCGAGATCGCGCTCGCCAAGGGCAAGAAGGAGTACGACAAGCGGCAGACGCTGCGCGAGCAGCAGGACCGGAGGGACTCGGACCGCGCCATCGCGGCGGCCAAGCGGAAGCAGCGGGCGCGCGAGCGCTGAGCCGGTCGGGAATACGCTGGCATCGACCCGCGTTGGTCACGTACGATGGCACTGCTCCTCATCGCGGGAGCACCGGATCGCAAGATCCACGCTTGATAACACAACATGGGGATGATCGGTTTCGACAGCGGATGTCGAAGCAGGTGAAGCGTGTCGAGGAAGCGGCAATGATCTCGTAAACCATATGTCGCAACCAATAATCGCCAATTCCAAGAGCGATTCCCAGTCCTTCGCCCTCGCTGCCTAATAACAGCGACTGAAGGACCCTAAAAGGGTGTCAGCCCGGGAGTGTTCCCGACCCGGATCCTGGCATAATCTAGGGAACTAAACCATCGAGCCCGGTCACGGGGTTCGATGGGAAATCAAACAGTGACTGGGCCCGTCGGCGACTTGTTCGCGTGATCACCGGGGCCGAGAAAATCGAAGCGAACTGCACACGGAGAAGCCCTGCTGCTGCACCGTTGGACGCGGGTTCGATTCCCGCCATCTCCACCACCCCATGCGATTCGGGCCCGGCTGTTCACACAGCCGGGCCTTTGTCGTTGTGTGGGCCCGCCCCATACCGGGTGCCCGGGCCCGGTTCTACCTTCGCTCCCCATGACATCCATACGTGCCAGAGCCGTCGCTGTCCTCGTCGCTCTCCTGGCCCTCCTCCTGCCCACCACCGCGCGGGCCGCCGCGGAAGTGTCCGCCGTCCAGGAAGTCACGGGCTTCGGGACCAACCCGGGCGGCCTGAAGATGTTCCGGTACGTCCCGGACGGGCTCCCCGGTGGGCGGCCCGTCGTCGTCGCCCTGCACGGCTGTACGCAGAACGCCGCCGGATACGGGACCGGCAGCGGCTGGACCGCCCTCGCCGACCGGTGGGGGTTCTCGGTCGTGCTGCCCCAGCAGACCTCCGGCAACAACCTCAGCTCCTGCTTCAACTGGTTCCAGAGCGGCGACATCGAACGCGGCCGGGGCGAGGCCGCGTCGATCGCGCAGATGGTCGACAAGCAGGTCGCCGACGCGGGCGGGGACGCCTCGCGGGTGTACGTGACCGGGCTCAGCGCCGGGGGCGGCATGACCTCCGTGATGATGGCCGCGTATCCGGAGAAGTTCGCCGCCGCCGGTGTCGTCGCCGGGCTGCCCTACGGATGCGCGCAGGCCGCCGCGTCGCCGTACGTCTGCATGTACGTGGGTGCCACCCAAACCCCGAAGCAGTGGGGCGACCGGGTGCGCGCAGCCCGGCCCGGCTACGCGGGGCCCTGGCCGCGTCTCACCGTGTTCCAGGGCAGCGCCGACTACACAGTGAAGCCGGTCAACATGACCGACCTCGTCGAGCAGTGGACCGATGTGCGGAGCGCCGACCAGGTCGCCGACGTGAGCGACACCGCCGTCGGATACCCGCACCAGGTCTTCCGGGACGCCTCCGGGAGCCCCGCCGTGGAGACGTACAGCATCACGGGCATGGGGCACGGGCAGCCCGTCGACCCGGGGACCGGCGCCGCCCAGTGCGGGACGGCGGGGGCGTACCTCCTCGATGTGCAGGTGTGCGCTGCCTACGTCCTCGGTCACTCGTGGGGTCTTGGCTGAAGGTGAAGCGTCCGGGATCCTCCTGTCGCATGAGTAGATTCGACGGGCCCGGCAGACCGGGTGGTTCGGACGGTTCGGGTGGCAACTACCGCGGCCGGTACCGGAAGTGGGTCTGGCCCGCCGTTCTCGGCGTGGCCGCCGCCACGCTCTCGTGGGGCGGGCCCGCGGGGGCGGAGGCCGGCCCCGGCGGGCTGTCCGAGGCCATCGACACCATCCTCGGCGACCCGCGCATGGAGGGCGGTGCGGCGAGTGTCGTCGTCGCCGACGCCGCCACCGGCGAGACGCTGTACCAGCACAACCAGACCGGGCGCCTCATGCCCGCGTCCAACACCAAACTCGCCACGTCGGCCGCGGCCATGGGAGTGCTCGGCCCCGACCACACGTTCACCACCGACGTGCTGGCCCGCGGCCGGGTCCGGGGCGGGGTGCTCCACGGCGACCTGTACCTGCGCGGGACCGGCGACCCGACCACCCTCGCCGCCGACTACGACAAGCTCGCCGCCGAGGTCGCCGCCGACGGTGTGAAGAAGGTCGACGGGCGGCTCGTCGCCGACGACACGCGGTTCGACGACCACCGGCAGGGCGACACCTGGGGCGCCGACGACGAGTCCTCGTACTACGCCGCCCAGATCTCCGCGCTGAGCGTCGCCCCCGACACCGACTACGACACCGGGACCGTCATCGTCGAGGTCGCGCCGGGCAGGAAGGCGGGGGACAGGCCCGTCGTGCGCGTCACACCCCGGACGGACTACGTGCGCTTCGACGTGCGGGCGAGCACCGTGGCCGCCGGCGGCGAGGACGACGTCGCCGTCGAGCGGCGGCACGGGACCAACACCATCACCGTCAGCGGCACCGTGCCGGTGGGCGGGGACACCACCAAGGAGTGGGTCACCGTGTGGGAGCCGACCGGGTACGCCGCCGCCGTCTTCCGTGACGCGCTCGCCGCGCACGGGGTGCGGGTGAGCGGCGCCACCGTGCCGGGCCGCGCCACCCCGGCCGGGGCCAGGCCGCTCGCCACGCACGAGTCCATGCCCCTGAAGAAGCTGCTCGTCCCGTTCATGAAGCTGTCCAACAACATGCATGCCGAGTCCCTCACCAAAGCCATGGGGTACAAGGCGACGGGCAGGCCCGGCAGTTGGAGCGACGGGGTCGCCGCCATCGCCGCCTACCTGAAGGGCGCCGGCGTGGATGCCGGGAAGGTGCGGCAGGTCGACGGCTCGGGGCTGTCACGCAAGGACAACTTCGCCGCCCGGCAACTCGCCGACCTGCTGCTCTCCGTACGCCACGAGCCGTGGTACGCCGACTGGTACGCGTCGCTGCCGGTCGCCTGTGACCCGGACCGGTTCGTCGGCGGGACGCTGCGCTCCCGGATGTGCGGTACGCCCGCCGCGCTCAACGCCCGTGGAAAGACAGGGTCGTTGACCGGGGCCAGTGCCCTGTCCGGTTATGTGAAGGACGCCACCGGACGCGAGCTGGTCTACAGCGTCGTACAGAACAACTACCTCGTCGACTCGGTGAAACCGCTGGAGGACGCGATCGTCGTGACCCTCGCCGGGTCGACCGCGAAGAAGGCCGCGACCGTCACACCGAAGCCCACCAGGTCCCTGCCCGCGGCGGAGCGGGACGGGGACCTGGAGTGCTCCTGGCGCAAGCCCGTCACGTGCTGACCACGCCAGGCCGCCCGGGGCGCCGGACGTATCCGTAGAGCGCCAGTAGCAGCGCCGTCGCCGCCGCGGTGACCGGCACGGCGTACGCCGCGGTGGGGCCCCAGTGCTCCACCGCGGCGCCACCCGTCGCCGAGCCGCACGCGATGCCGCCGAGCAGACCGGTCACCGCGAGCGTCATCCCCTCGTTCAACCGGCCCGCGGGGGTGCGCTCCTGGACCAGCGTCATACCGGTCACCATCGTCGGCGCCGTCGCCATCCCGGCGACCAGGAGCGCGCCGCCGAGTGCGAGGAGCGAGCCGGTGAGGGCGGCCGCGAGCAGCGGCAGCGTCATCAGCGCGGCCATCGCCGCGATGCACACCGGGTGGCGCCGGTCGGCCGGGCCCGACGGCCTCGTCGCCCCGTAGACGAGGCCCGCCGCGCACGAGCCCGCCGCTTGCAGGGCGAGGATGCCGCCCGCCCACACCTTGTGGCCCTGCGCGTCCGCGAAGGCGACCGTGACGACCTCCAGTGAGCCGAAGACCGCCCCCGTGGCGAGGAAGGCGACCAGCAGCGGCGGCATGCCACGCGCGCGTAGCGGCGTTCTCGTCGCCTCCGTGCGCGCGTGGGGAGGCGGTTCCGTGGCGCGCTGCGCGGCGAAGATCAGGACACCCGTCACCATGAGCACGGCGCTGACCAGCGTGCCCGCCTCCGGGAACAGGGTTCCGCAGAGGAAGGCGGCCACCACCGGGCCGAGCATGTAGCACAGCTCGTCCGCCGCCTGCTCGAAGGAGTTCGCGGTGTGCAGCGCGTCCGCGTCGCCTTTGAGGAGGTGCGCCCAGCGGGCCCGGGACATGCCACCCGTGTTGGGTGTGGCCGCCGACGCCAGGTACGCGGCGAACAGGGTCCAGTCCGGGGCGCCGAGGCGCACGCACAGCAGCAGGGCGAGCGAGCCGCACGCCGAGACCACCGTGGCGGGGACGGCGACGCGCGCCTGCCCGTGCCGGTCGACGAGCCGGGCGGTCCACGGGCCGACGAGCGCGTTGGTGACCAGGCCCGTCGCGGTGACGGCGCCGGCGAGCGCGTACGAACCCCGCGTCCCCGAGATCATGATGACCGCGCTGATGCTGAACATCCCTTGCGGGAAGCGGGCTATGAGGTTGCCGAGGGTGAAGGCGCGGGCGCCGGGGAGGGTGAACAGCCGGGCGTAGGTGACTTTCCGGGACGGGGCGGTGGGCGGGGCGGTGGTGCTCGGGGTCGTGGGCGCGTCAGCCATGCGACGAGCGTCGCCGCAGGTCACGTACGCGGTCCAACACCTACTCGGTGCCGATTGACGCACTCGCGTTGTAAGTTCGCCCGATGCCGCCCTCCGCCGCAAGCCCACGGCACGTCGAACCGCGCCTGCTGCGCTCCTTCCTCGCCGTTGCCGACGAGCTGCACTTCACGCGCGCCGCCGCCCGCCTCTACGTCGCCCAGCAGGCGCTCAGCCGAGACATCCGGCGCCTGGAGCGGGAGCTGGGCACCGAACTGTTCGGCCGGACCACCCGGCAGGTCACCCTCACCGCGGAGGGCGCGCGGCTGCTGCCGTACGCGCGGCGCGCCATCGAGGCGCAGGACGAACTGCTCGCCGCGTTCACCCGGCCCGCCCCCGAGGCCAGGCCGCTGCTCGTCGACGTCAACAGCCCCGGCCTCGTGAACGAACGCGTCCTCGCGCGGGCCCGCGAACTCGCCCCGGAGTGCGAGCTGATGGCCCGCTACGAGAGCGGCCTGACCGGAGCCGCCGCCGAACTCCTCGCGGGGCGGATCGACCTCTCCTTCGGCCGGTTCGCGGGGCTCGACCCGGCGGTGCGCGAACGCCTCGCCCAGCAGCCCGTGCGCTACGAGCCGATGGCGGTGGTGCTCCCCGCGGAGCATCCGCTGGCCGGGCTCGACGCCGTACCGCTGGACCGGCTCGCGGGGGAGACGATCTACGCGGGCGCCGGCAATCCGCGTACGCCCGAGTGGACCGATCTGGCCCGGCGGCTGTTCGCCGGGCGCGGCATCCGGATCGCGCCGCCCGCGCCGCTTGCCATCGGGGAGGAGGAGTTCCGGCGAATCATGGCGAAATACCGGAATCCAGTCCTTACCGGCATCGACTTTCCGGCCATGCCGGGCTCGGTGCTCCGGCCGCTCGTCGACCCCGTCCCGCTGTCACCGGTCTCCCTGGTGTGGCGCAAGGGGCGAAAACACCCCGGGATCGAGGCGTTGAGGGCTGCCGCGGCCGAGCTTGCCGAGGAGGAAGGATGGCTGCGACGCCCCGAGAACGCATGGCTACCGGCCCCAGATGCACTCATCATGATGAATCGCGATTGATGTGTGGACTTGAGCGCCCTCGGCGTCGCTACATTCGTGGCCCGGGTGCAGTTGTGATGAAGGGGGGCGCTCGGATCGGGTGGGGGCCCGGTCCGGCCGACGAGTCTCCGGGTAGTCGCGTGCGCACCCACGAACACGTCCTTGGGGGGCTGTGCGTACGTGGAGAACTGGCGAGAAGACGCCCTACTCGGGCTGACACATGATCCGAACGAGGTGACGGTCCAACTCGACGGCGCGGGGCGCCAGTTGAGTGGCCTGCTCGCCGCGGGCGGCAGACCGGCCGCATCGGCCGGGGCGCCTCGCGGCGGCAAGGAGGCGAAGGAAGTCCCTGTCTTCGTCGACGACTCGGGGCGGCGCGGCCGCACCTTCCGTCGGTTCGGCGTGGCGATGGGCATCGCCTGCGCGGTGTACGCGGTCGTCATCGTGGTCACCATGCTCTCGGGGAATTCGAGCGCACCCTGGCTGCCCATGCCCAAGGACCCCGCGGGCCAGGTCGACACCAAGCCGCTGCTGCCCGCCGACACCGCGACGCCGTCCACGTCGCAGGGGAGCCTCCCGGAGCCGAGCGCCTCCGCCACCGCGCCCGGCACCAGCACCGCCCCGGGCACGAGCGGGGCCCCGTCCACCGGCGCCGGCGCCGGCCCCGGCAAGCCCGGCAAGGGCCGCGGCACCGGCAGCGCGTCGCCCGGCAGGACCGCGGACGGCAAGCCGAAGCCGCCCGCCGCCACGTCCCGGCCCGGGACCCACACCACGCCGCCGGTCGTCCCGCCCCCCGTGGATCCCCCCGCGGGCACCGGCACGCCGACGCCCGCCGAGCCGTCGGGCGCTCCCTCCACCTCCCCGGCCGGCGGCGGCACCGACACCACCGCCGCCGGCGCCGCGCCGCGCAGGCCCGTCGGGCGGCTGCTCGGCGGTGCCCCTTCGGTGCCGTCCGTCGCGTCCCTGGAAAGCAGCGTCCTGTAAATGCCCCACCGCTCCCGTCCCCGGCAGACCCGCGCCCGAAAGCGCCGCCTTCCGCTGCGCTACCTCCTGCCGTCGCTGCTCCTCGTGGCGATGATGGTCATGCTCATGCTGCGCGGCTACGTCCACAGCGAGCTGCTCGCCGACCACCGCGTCCAGCCGGAGGCGGCCACCGACCAGGTGCCGCAGCGCATCCTCGCCGGCGGGCCCGTCATCGACGCCCGCGACAAGCGGGCCGACACGGCGCGCATACCGCGCCGGAAGCTGGTGCTCACCTTCGACGACGGCCCCGACCCGGAATGGACCCCGAAGGTCCTCGACGTCCTGAGGAAGCACGACGCGCACGCCGTCTTCTTCGTCACCGGCACCATGGCCTCGCGCTACCCGGGGCTGGTGCGCCGCATGGTGGCGGAGGGCCACGAGGTCGGCCTGCACACCTTCAACCACCCGGACCTCTCCTACCAGTCGAAGAGCCGCATCGACTGGGAGCTGTCCCAGAACCAGCTGGCGATCGAGGGCGCGGCCGGTATCCGCACCTCGCTCTTCCGCCCGCCCTACTCCTCGTTCGCCGAGGCCTTCGACAACAAGTCCTGGCCGGTGACCGAGTACATCGCCAGCCGCGGCTACCTCACGGTCGTCAACAACACCGACAGCGAGGACTGGAAGCGCCCCGGCGTCGACGAGATCGTCCGCCGCGCCACCCCGCACGACGGCAAGGGCGCCATCGTCCTGATGCACGACTCGGGCGGCAACCGCGCGCAGACCGTCGCCGCGCTCGACCGCTTCCTGCCCGGCCTCCAGGACAAGGGGTACCGGTTCCAGAACCTCACCGAGGCGCTCGGCATGCCCAGCGCCCACACCTCCGTGACCGGCGTGGAGCTGTGGAAGGGCCGGGCATGGGTCTACGCGGTCCAGGCCTCGGAGAACATCACGGGCGTCCTGGTCGTCGGGCTCGCCGTCATCGGCGTCCTCGTCATGAGCCGCTTCGGCCTCATGCTGCTGCTGTCCGCGCTGCACGCCCGGCGCGTACGCCGCCGCGGCTTCGCCTGGGGCCCGCAGGTCATGGAACCGGTGTCGGTGCTCGTACCGGCGTACAACGAGGCCAAGTGCATCGAGAACACCGTCCGTTCCCTGATGGCGAGCGAACACCCCATCGAGGTCATCGTCATCGACGACGGCTCCTCCGACGGCACGGCCCGCATCGTGGAGAACCTGCGGCTGCCGAACGTCCGGGTCGTGCGCCAGCACAACGCGGGCAAACCGGCCGCCCTCAACAGGGGCCTCGCCAACGCCCGGTACGACCTCGTCGTGATGATGGACGGTGACACCGTCTTCGAGCCGGCCACCGTGCGCGAGCTGGTCCAGCCGTTCGGCGACCCGCGCGTGGGCGCCGTCGCGGGCAACGCGAAGGTCGGCAACCGGGACTCGCTGATCGGCGCCTGGCAGCACATCGAGTACGTGATGGGCTTCAACCTCGACCGCCGGATGTACGACACCCTGCGCTGCATGCCGACGATCCCGGGGGCCGTCGGCGCCTTCCGCGGGTCGGCGCTGGAGCGCATCGGCGGCATGAGCGACGACACGCTCGCCGAGGACACCGACGTCACCATGGCGCTGCACCGCGACGGCTGGCGCGTGGTCTACGCGGAGAAGGCCCGCGCGTGGACCGAGGCCCCCGAGTCCGTGCAGCAGCTGTGGTCGCAGCGCTACCGCTGGTCGTACGGCACCATGCAGGCCATCTGGAAGCACCGCCGCGCGGTGATCGAGCGCGGCCCCTCCGGCCGCTTCGGCCGCGTCGGACTGCCCCTGGTCTCCCTGTTCATGGTCCTCGCCCCGCTCCTCGCACCCCTGATCGACGTCTTCCTGCTGTACGGGGTGGTGTTCGGTCCCACCCAGAAGACGGTGCTGGCCTGGTTCGGCGTGCTCGCCATCCAGGCGGTCTGCGCGGCGTACGCCTTCCGGCTCGACAAGGAACGCATGACGCACCTCATCTCCCTCCCGCTCCAGCAGGTCCTCTACCGGCAGCTGATGTACGTCGTGCTGCTCCAGTCCTGGATCACCGCTCTCACCGGCGGCCGGCTGCGCTGGCAGAAGCTGCGCCGCACCGGCGCGCTGGGCGCCGCACCCGGTGCCGTACCCAGCCCCGCACCCGGCACCGCGCCGGGCATGCCGCGGCAGCGGTCCGCCTCGGTGTCCGGTGGCGACAGGAGGCCGGTCGCATGACGCACCCCCACGGAGAAGGCACCCCCTCGTGGCCCGCCCCGCCCGGCGGGCCGGGGACCGGCGCCTGGCCGCAGACCCAGCGGCCCGCGCAGCCGGCCGCCTGGGTCGCCGAGGTGCCCCACCAGACGGAGGCCATCTCCCTGTTGACCCCGGAGCAGGCCCTCGTGCCCGCGCAGGCACCGGCGCCGGCACCGGCACCGTCCTCTGTACCGGCACCGCCCGCCGCGCCCGCGCCCAAGAAGCCGGGCCGGGACCGCTATCTCGACCTGCTGCGCTCCATCGCGCTCGTCCGCGTCGTCGCCTACCACCTCTTCGGGTGGGCGTGGCTGAGCGTGCTGTTCCCGTCGATGGGCGTGATGTTCGCGCTCGCCGGGTCACTGATGGCGCGTTCCCTCGACCGCCCGGCACTCGGCGTGATCCGCGGGCGCGTCCGGCGTCTGCTGCCGCCGCTGTGGGCGTTCAGCGCGGTGGCGCTGTCGCTGCTGTTCATCGGCGGCTGGAACCCGGGCAAGGACCCCGACTACGGGGGGCGCTGGGGCTGGCTCAGCGTCGTCGACTACCTCGTGCCGGTCGGCTCGCCGCCCTTCCCCTTCGAGGTGGGCAACCCGCCCGGCTTCCTGGAGAGCAGCTGGGCCGAGCAGGCCGTAGGCCCCCTCTGGTACCTGCGCGCGTACCTCTGGTTCGTCATCGCCTCACCCCTGCTCCTGTGGGCCTTCCGCAAGGTGCCGTGGGCGACGCTGCTGGCGCCGCTGGCGCTCACCGCCGTCGTGGGCACGGGCCTGGTCGACATCCCCGGCAGGACCGGTGAGGCGGTCACCGACTTCGCCGTCTACGGCGGTTGCTGGGTCCTCGGCTTCGCCCACCACGAGGGCGTGCTGGCCAAGGTGCCGAGGTATCTGGCGGTCTCCGGCGCCACCCTCGTCATGGCCTTCGGGCTGTGGTGGGCCTCGGGGCACCTGACCGAGGAGGGCTGGGACCTGAACGAGATCCCGTTGGCCCAGGCGGCGTGGTCCCTCGGGTTCGTCGTCGTCCTGCTCCAGTACTCGCCGTCCTGGCAGCGGTTGCCGGGGCGCCTGGCCCGCTGGGACCGGCCGATCACGCTGGCCAACAACCGGGCCGTCACCATCTATCTCTGGCACAACCTGTTGATCATGGCGACGTTCCCGCTGATCGACCTGGCCTATTCGCTTCCGTTCATGACCGACGGGCTGAGCTCCGCGCTCGACACGACGTACATGTTCTGGGCGTTCGTCCTCGTCTGGCCGCTGATCGCGCTCGCGATCGTGGGCACGGGCTGGATCGAGGACCTGGCCGCCAAGCGCCCGCCCCGCCTGTGGCCGGACGGCAGGGGCCGAAGCGCGAAGGGGAGCACGAGGGGGACCACGACGGGGACCGCGACAGGAAAGCGGAGACGGCTCTAGCGAGGGCGCCCGGGGCCCGCGGGCGGGGGGTTGTGCCCGGAGGGCCCCTCCGGGTTGACTTGTGCGCACTGCGCGGCGTGGGCCGCACGGTGCGTACGGGACCACGGGGACGGGGACAGCCATGACGCAGCCGCCGCAGGACGGCCAGGGGTACGGGTACGGCGGTCCGCCCCCGCAGCAGCCGCCCGCCGGGCCTTACGGTGCGCAGGGTCCCTACGGCGCCCCGCCGCAGCAACCCGGCCCGTACGGCGGCGCCGACAACCCGTACGCGAGCGCGCCCACCCCACCACAGCAGCCCGGCCCACCACAGCAGCCCGGCCCCGGACAGCAGCCCGCCTACGGGCAGCCGCCTGCCTACGGACAGCAGCCCGCCTATGGGCAGCCCGCCTATGGACAGCAGCCGCCGCCGTACGCTCAGTTCCCGCCCCCGCAGGGCCCGGACAGCGGCGGCGGTGGTGGCGGCGGTGGCGGCGGCAAGAAGCGGGCCGTGCTGATCGCCGTCGCGGTCGTGGTCGTCGCCGCGCTCGCCGGCGGCGGCGTCCTGCTGGCCACCAGCGGCGAGGACGACGGTGACGCCGAACCGGTCGCCAAGCAGAGCAGCGTCGTCGCGACGGGCAGCGCAGGACCGGCCCCGAGCGAGACGGGCTACCCGAGCCCCGTCTCGCCCCCGTCGGACGACCCGAACAGCGAGGCGCCGACCGACGACCCGTACGCCGACGACGAGCCGGCCGAGCGCCCGGCGGGCTCCACCGGCTACCAGGGGCAGTGGCAGAACGAGAAGGCGCAGACCCTGACCGTCGGCGCCAAGATCGAGTCGGGCAACGCCAAGGGCAAGTACAGCGTCTCCTACATCGACTCGGGCGGTAAGGGGATCTGCAGCGGCATCGGGCAGACGCGGAACGGGGACGGTTTCCGGATCGCCGTCTCCTGCGTGGGCCAGGACACCGGCGACGAGGTCTTCGCCGCCAACCTCACCCAGTCCTCCGACGTCACCACCCTCACCTGGGACAAGGGCGGTTCGGTGAAGCTGCCCTGGTCGGGCGCGGGCTCCAGCTGACCCGCCGGCCGCGCCCCGCCCGGGCCTCACCGCTCGCCGCCGCCCCGGGTGAGAGCAACGTTCCCCACCGGTCATCGCACGGCACAGCCCGGAAATCCGGCCTCTCTACCTTCGGTCGCACAAGGCAGGAACCGTGACCCTGGAGGCGTGAGATGGCAGGCCGGAGCCGGACCCGTGAGTGGGTCGATCGGTGGGACCCCGAGGACGTGACGTTCTGGGAGGAGACGGGTGCGAAGGTCGCCCGGCGCAACCTCGTCTTCTCCATCCTCTCCGAGCACATCGGGTTCTCGATCTGGACCCTGTGGTCGGTCATGGTCCTGTTCATGGGGCCCGAGTACGGCATCGACCCGGCGGGCAAGTTCTTCCTCGTCTCGATGGCCACGCTGGTCGGCGCCTTCGCGCGGGTGCCCTACACCTTCGCCGTCGCGGTCTTCGGTGGCCGCAACTGGACGGTCATCTCGGCGAGCATGCTGCTGGTGCCGGCGGTCGTCGCGTTCGTCGTGATGGAGCCGGGAACCTCGTACACCACGTTCCTGGTGTGCGCGGCGCTCACCGGCGTCGGCGGCGGCAACTTCGCCTCCTCCATGACGAACATCAACAGCTTTTTCCCCATGCGCAAGAAGGGCTGGGCGCTCGGCCTGAACGCGGGCGGCGGCAACATCGGCGTCCCCGTCATCCAGCTCGTCGCCCTCGCCGTCATCGGCATGAGCGGCGGCCCGCGCGTCCTCCTGGGCATCTACATCCCGCTGATCCTCGTCTCGGCGCTCTGCGCGGGCCTGTTCATGGACAACCTGGCGACGGTGAAGAACGACACCGGCGCCGCGCGGGACGCGGCCAAGGACGCCCACACCTGGATCATGGCGTTCCTCTACGTGGGCACGTTCGGCTCGTTCATCGGCTACTCGTTCGCGTTCGGGCTCGTCCTGCAGACCCAGTTCGGCCGTACGCCGCTCCAGGCGGCCGGGGTCACCTTCATCGGGCCGCTGCTCGGCTCGCTGATCAGGCCGGTCGGCGGCCGGCTCGCGGACCGGTTCGGCGGCGCGCGCATCACCCTGTGGAACTTCGTGGCGATGGCCGCGGCGACGGCCGTGGTGATCCTGGCGTCGGTCCAGAAGTCCCTGGCCCTGTTCACGGTCGCGTTCATCGTCGTGTTCGTGCTGAGCGGGCTCGGCAACGGGTCCACGTACAAGATGATCCCCGGCATCTTCCACACCAAGGCGCTCGGCCTCGGCCTGACGGGCGAGGACGCCGCCGCGTACGGGCGCCGCCTCTCGGGCGCCTCCATGGGGCTGATCGGGGCGGTCGGGGCCCTCGGCGGCCTGGGCATCAACCTCGCGTTCCGCCAGTCCTTCCAGACGGCCGGTACCGGGACCGGGGCCTTCGTGTCCTTCCTCGTCTTCTACGCGGTGTGCTTCGCCGTGACCTGGGCCGTATACCTTCGGCGGACGGCCGCGCGTTCCGTCGCCGCACCGACCGCCGAGGCAAAGCCGCAGCTCAGCTACGCCGAGGTGTGAGGAGCGAGCACGTAACACGTACGCAATCACGCTGATCCGGGTCTGTCACGGTGGGTTGACAGGCTCGGACGTCGGCACGACAGCGGAGGCCGAGCGCACCCAGCGGCACACCACCACGGACCAGAGCGGCACACACCACCAGAGCAGTACTCACCACCACAGCAGCACAGCAGCACAGCAGTGCACGGGACGACCGTCGAGCGGGACGAGAACCAGCATGGACGAGCAACAGCAGACCCCCGGGGCCGCGCAGCCGCACGGCCCGCTCTCGGGCTTCACCGTGGGGGTGACCGCAGCGCGCCGCGCCGACGAACTGGGCGCGCTGCTGGGGCGCCGCGGCGCCACGGTGCTGCACGCGCCGGCGCTGCGGATCGTGCCGCTCTCCGACGACAGCGAACTCCTCTCCGCGACCAAGGAGCTGATCGACCACGGCCCCGACGTCGTGGTGGCGACGACCGCGATCGGCTTCCGCGGCTGGGTCGAGGCGGCCGACGGCTGGGGCCTGGGGGAGGAGCTGATCTCCCGGCTGCGCGGGGTGGAACTCCTCGCGCGCGGCCCGAAGGTGAAGGGGGCGATCCGCGCGGCGGGGCTGACGGAGGAGTGGTCGCCGTCGTCGGAGTCGATGGCGGAGGTCCTGGAGCGGCTCCTCGCCGAAGGCGTCCAGGGCAGGCGGGTCGCGATCCAGCTGCACGGCGAACCGCTGCCCGGTTTCGTGGAGGCGCTGCGCGAGGCCGGGGCCGAGGTGATCGGCGTACCGGTGTACCGGTGGATGCCGCCGGAGGACATCGGCCCTGTGGACCGGCTCCTGGACGCGACGGTGGCGCGGGGCGTGGACGCGCTGACGTTCACCTCGGCGCCGGCCGCCGCGTCGCTCCTGAACCGGGCGGAGGAGCGCGGCCTGCTCCCCGAGGTCCTGGCGGCGCTGCACCATGACGTCGTCCCGGCGTGCGTGGGCCCCGTGACGGCGCTGCCGCTGCAGGCGCACGGCGTGGACACGGTGCAGCCGGAGCGGTTCAGGCTCGGCCCGCTGGTGCAGCTGCTCTGCCGCGAACTCCCCTCCCGCGCCCGTACGTTGCCCATAGCGGGACACTGGGTGGAGATCCGCGGGCACGCCGTCCTGGTCGACGGGGAGCTGCGGCCGGTGCCGCCGGCCGGGATGTCGCTGCTGCGGTCGCTTGCGCGCCGGCCCGGCTGGGTGGTGGCTCGCGCGGAGCTGCTGCGCGCGCTGCCGGGCGCGGGCAGTGACGAGCACGCGGTGGAGACGGCGATGGCCCGGCTCAGGTCGGCCCTCGGCGCGCCCAAGCTGATCCAGACGGTGGTGAAGCGGGGGTACCGGCTGGCCCTCGACCCGGCGTCGGCCGACGCGAAGTACGCCGACGGGTGACGTGACCCGGCGGGCGAGGCGAGCGGACGGGAGACGGACGCCGACGAGCGGCCGCGCGTACCGTACGGGCATGTTGATCACCGACGACATCGCACTGCGTCTCGCCGTCCAGGACGACGCACAGGCCCTCGCCGACGCCCTGCTGCGCAACCGGGAGCACCTGCGCCCCTGGGAGCCGTACCGCAGCGAGGAGTTCTACACCGCCGAGACGCAGGCCACCCGGATCACCGAGCCGGGTGGCGCGATGTGGCTGCTGTTCGACCGGGCCGCCGGGGGCCGCGTCGTCGGCCGCCTGGCACTCAGCAGCATCGTGCTCGGCCCGCTGTGCAGCGCCAGCCTCGGCTACTGGGTCGACGCCGAGTACGCGGGACGCGGCCTGATCCCCGCGGCCGTCGAGGAGGTCTGCCGCGCCGCCCGCGACGAACTCGGCCTGCACCGCGTCGAGGCGGGCACCGTGCCGCACAACAAGGCGTCGCAGCGGGTGCTCACCAAATGCGGCTTCGTCGAGTACGGGCGAGCCCCGAAGTACCTGCACATCGACGGGGAATGGCGTGACCACGTCCTCTTCCAGCGGCTGTTGCACGAGGACCCGCCCGCGTACATCCCCAAGTAGCGTCGCGGAAGCGGGGGTTACGGCGGGGCGTCGCGGCGGGCACTGTAGAGGACATGGCAGCAGTACCCACAGGGCCCTCCCTCCCCCCTCTCCATGAGTTGCGGTTCGACTCCGGACGCCTCTGCCTGGACCTGGTCGCCACCGCACACCCCGTCGAACGCCTCACCTCCACCGACCGCCTGCGCGCCTGGCTCATCGGCGCCGGTCTCGTCCCCGAACCCGTCGGACTGCCCGCGTGCGCTCCGGCCTGGCTCGCCGCCTTCCGTGAACTGCGCGGTCACACCGGCCAGTTGGTGCGGGGCGAGCTGGCGGGCCGGCCCGCGCCCGCCGCCCTCGAACGCGTCAACCTGCTCGCCCGCGCCGCGCCGCCCGCGCCCCGCGCCGTCCGAGCCGCCGACGGCGCCCTCGTCCGGGCCCTGCACGAGGAGCCCGGCTGCCCGGCGCTGCTCGCGGCCGTCGCCCGGGACGTCGTCGACCTGCTCACCGACCCCGCCGCGCGCGGCTGTCTGCGCCAGTGCGAGGGCGACAACTGCCCGATCATCTACCTCGACACGTCGCGCGGGCGCAGACGCCGCTGGTGCTCCAGCGAGATCTGCGGCAACCGTGAGCGGGTGGCCCGCCACCGTCGCCGGGCGGCGCTGGCCCGGGCCTGACCGGCTCACTTCGGACGTCCCTGAACTCCCTTTGAACACAAGCGTGTTCGCGTACGTATCCCAACGGTGAGCCCAGCCGAGAAAAGACGGTCGGATCGTCGAACTGGGGACACCGGAGGTAGGCGTGCGCAAGGATTCCGCCGTGGCCGATGAACGCCCGCCCCGGGCCCGACATCGCGCGTCCCGGCCCCCTGCGCTGGACGAGGAGCTGATGCGCGCCCTCTACGCCGAGCACGCGCGACCGCTTCTCGCCTATGTGCTCCGTCTGGTGGCGGGGGATCGGCAGCGGGCGGAGGATGTCGTGCAGGAAACGCTCATCCGTGCCTGGAAGAACGCCGGTCAGCTCAACCGGGCGACCGGCTCGGTACGCCCCTGGCTGGTGACGGTCGCCCGACGGATCGTCATCGACGTCCACCGCAGCCGGCAGGCCCGGCCACAGGAGGTCGACGCGTCACCGCTGGAGGTCATTCCCGCGGAGGACGAGATCGACAAGGCGCTGTGGCTGATGACACTCTCCGATGCCCTGGAGGACCTGACCCCCGCGCACCGGGAAGTGCTCGTGGAGACGTACTTCAAAGGACGTACGGTCAATGAGGCGGCCGAGACGCTCGGCATCCCCAGCGGCACGGTGCGGTCCCGCGTGTTCTACGCACTGCGTTCCATGAAGCTGGCGCTGGAGGAGCGGGGGGTGACGGCATGACATCGGCGTACGGTTCGTACGGACCGTCCGGGCACGAGCCCTCGGGTGACGTGCACGAGACGGTCGGCGCCTACGCGCTCGGCATCCTCGACGACGCCGAGGCGAGCGCGTTCGAGGCCCACCTGGCCGGATGCGAGAGGTGCGCGGCGCAGCTGGAGGAGTTCGCGGGGATGGAGCCGTTGCTCGCGGCCCTCGCCGACCTGCCGGCCACGCGCGACGCGCCCACGGTGCGGCGCGTCGGGGAGTCCCTCGCGGCCGTGCCGGGCCCGCGGCTCGCGGCGTCCCTGGCCGGCGAGGTCGCTCGCGGGCGCGGGCGCCGGCGGCGCCGGGGCATGTACCTGGTGGCGGCTGCCGCGGCCCTGATCATCGGCGGCCCGCTCACGGTCCTGGCGGCCACCGGCGACGGCGGCACCGGGAGCGTCGCGGAGCCGCACCCCACGAGCCCCGCGGAGGACGCCTTCTTCCACCACATGGACGAGAAGGTGTCGGCCACCGACGCGACGACGAAGGTCAGCGCGACGGTCGGCATGGAGAAGAAGGCATGGGGGACCCACACCGTCCTGCGGCTGAAGAACGTCAAGGGACCGCTGAAGTGCTCACTGATCGCGGTCGGCAGGAACGGCGAGCGCGAGACGGTCACCACCTGGTCCGTCCCGAAGTGGGGTTACGGCATCGAGGGCAGCGCCCACGAGAGCGCCCACTACCCGCTGTACGTGCACGGAGGCGCGGCCTTCGACCGGAACCAGATCGACCATTTCGAGGTCGAGACGCTCGACGGGAAGCGGCTCGTGGAGGTGAACGCGTGACCGCCCGGTGAGCCGACCTTCGCAGACGTAGCCGCCGGGGCCCCCTGTCGCGTACCTTTGACGGCTGCCCAGCACGTCAGAAGGGGGCCCGGTGGCCGCTCAGGCTCAACAGGATCCAGCGGTGGACTCGGATACGGACTCCGTTCGTGACCGCGAGATCGGCGTCGAACAGAAACACCTCGACGCCGTCTACCGCCGCTTGGAAGAGAAGATCCACGAGGCGGAGTTCCTGATGGACGACGCCGCCAAGCGAGGGCAGGTCGGCACGCCCGGCGCGCTCGCCGAACGGGACGCGCAGGTCTTCCGCGCGGGTGTCCATCTCAGTCGGCTCAACAACGAGTTCGAGGACTTCCTCTTCGGCCGTATCGACCTGCTCCAGGGCAAGGACGGCACGAAGGGCCCGGACGGCGCGTACACGGCCGTCGAACCGGCCGAGGGCGCGGTCCGCGCGGACAACACGGCCGACATCGCCGAGACCCTGCACATCGGGCGCATCGGTGTCCTGGACGCGGACTACTCGCCGCTGGTCATCGACTGGCGGGCGCCGGCCGCCGCGCCGTTCTACCGCTCCACACCGGTCGACCCGGGGCGGGTCGTGCGCCGCCGCGTCATCCGCTCCAAGGGGCGCCGGGTGCTCGGTGTCGAGGACGACCTGATGCGCCCCGAGCTGACCGCGCACCTGGACGGCGAGCAGCTGCGGGTCATCGGCGACGGCGCCCTGATGGCCGCGCTCGGCCAGGCCCGCAGCCACTCGATGCGCGACATCGTGGCCTCCATCCAGGCCGAGCAGGACCAGGTCATCCGGGCGCCCGCCGCCTCCGTGACGTACGTCGAGGGCGGTCCGGGCACCGGCAAGACGGCGGTGGCCCTGCACCGGGCCGCCTACCTCCTCTACCAGGACCGGCGCCGGTACGCGGGCGGCATCCTGATCGTCTCGCCCACGCCGCTGCTGGTGGCGTACACCGAGGGCGTGCTGCCCTCGCTCGGCGAGGAGGGCCAGGTCGCGATCCGCGCGGTCGGCTCCCTGGTCGACGGCGCAGAGGCGACCGAGTACGACAGCCCGGCCGTCGCCCGCGTCAAGGGCTCGTCGCGGATGCTGAAGGTGCTGCGCCACGCGGCGCGCGGCGCGCTGGAGTCGGGCCGCCCGGCCGTGGCCCCCGCCGAACAGCTGGCCCTCGGCGACTTCGGTGACCTCGGTGGCGAGGAGGAGACACCGGCCGCGCCGACCGGTACGCCCACGCGCCTGCGCGTCGTCGCCTTCGGCCGCCGCCTGGAGCTGGAGGCCGGCCGGCTCCACCGCATCCGCCAGGCCGCGCTGAGCGGCACGGCGCCCGTCAACCACCTGCGCCCCCGCGCCCGCAGACTCCTGCTCGACGCCCTGTGGGAGCAGTCCGGCGCGGGCGGCCGGCACACCGACCCCGAGCTCGCGGCCGAGCTGCGTTCCTCCTTCGACGAGGACATCACGGGCGAGGACGACTTCCTGCGCTTCCTGGACGCCTGGTGGCCGGAGCTGACGCCCCGCGCCGTCCTGGCCGCGATGTCCGACGAGCGGCGCCTGGGCCGTTGGGCCCGCCGCATCCTGAACCCGGGCGAGGTCCGCAAGGTCGCCCGCTCGCTGCGGCGCGACGCGCTGTCGGTGCACGACGTGGCCCTCCTCGACGAGCTGACCGCCATCCTCGGCACCCCGGCGCGCCCGAAGAGGAAACGCGAGTACGACCCGCTGGACCAGCTCACGGGTCTCGAGGAGCTGATGCCGCAGCGCGAGGAGACCCAGCGCGAGCGCGCCGAGCGGCTGGCGCAGGAACGTACCGAGTACGCGCACGTCATCGTCGACGAGGCGCAGGACCTCACGCCGATGCAGTGGCGCATGGTCGGCCGCCGCGGCCGGCACGCCACGTGGACCGTGGTCGGCGACCCGGCCCAGTCGTCCTGGTCCGACCCCGACGAGGCGGCGGCCGCCCGGGACGAGGCGCTGGGCTCGCGACCGCGCCGCCGCTTCACGCTCACCGTCAACTACCGCAATCCGTCCGAGATCGCGGAGCTGGCCGCGCGGGTCCTGGCGCTCGCGATGCCGGGCTCCGAGTCCCCGTCCGCGGTCCGCTCCACCGGCGTCGAGCCGCGCTTCGCCGTCGTGCGGGACCGGCTCGGTGCCACGGTCAGGGAGGAGGCCGCGCGGCTGCTCGACCGGGTCGACGGCACGGTCGGTGTCGTCGTGGCGATGAACCGCCGCGCGGAGGCGGCCCGCTGGCTCGCCGGACTGGGGGAGCGGGTCGTCGCGCTCGGCTCGCTGGAGGCCAAGGGGCTGGAGTACGACGCCACGGTCGTGGTCTCCCCGGCCGAGATCGCCGACGAGTCCCCGGCCGGTCTGCGGGTGCTGTATGTGGCGCTGACGCGGGCCACGCAGCAGCTCACGGTGGTCTCCGGCGAGCGCGACGCGCCCGACGCGTCGGGGGTGCCGGACCTGCTGCGCGACTGACGTGGCGGCGAAGGGCCACGGGGGTCTGGGGTGTTTCGGGAGAATGCAGTACCGTTGAAGACGGCACCGGCTCGATCCAAGCCCCCGGGCCCAACCTTCGTCCCTCAGAGGGACCACTTGCCGCGAGGCGAGCATGGCGGGCCGGTGTCATGAACGTAGAGAGAGGCTCACGTCACCCCAGGTGACGTGAGCCTCTTCTCGTTCCGGAGCCTCTTCCTGTTCTCCGGCACTTCTCGTATGGTGGAAACTAGTTTCCGAAAGCGCGGTGAACGTAACGTTCACAATCCGATGCGGCTACCACGTACTCGGCGGTAGGTGCGACCATCGGACGGCAACAGCTACACGGTGAAAGCAGAGGAAGTCGGCCATGGCAACGGCGCCCAGCGTCTCCTACTCGATGACGGTCCGGTTGGAGGTGCCCGCGAGCGGTACGGCTGTCTCGCAGCTCACCACCGTGGTGGAGTCCTCCGGCGGTTCGGTGACCGGCCTCGACGTCACCGCCTCCGGCCACGAGAAGCTCCGGATCGACGTCACGATCGCGGCGAGCTCCACGTCCCACGCGGACGAGATCGTGGAGGAGCTGCGCGGCATCGAGGGCGTCACGCTCGGGAAGGTCTCCGACCGTACGTTCCTGATGCACCTCGGCGGCAAGATCGAGATGCAGTCCAAGCACCCCATCCGCAACCGTGACGACCTCTCCATGATCTACACCCCGGGTGTGGCCCGCGTCTGCATGGCGATCGCGGAGAACCCCGAGGACGCCCGGCGCCTGACCATCAAGCGCAACACCGTCGCGGTCGTGACGGACGGCTCCGCGGTGCTCGGCCTCGGCAACATCGGCCCGATGGCCGCCATGCCGGTCATGGAGGGCAAGGCGGCCCTCTTCAAGCGCTTCGCCGACATCGACGCCTGGCCGATCTGCCTGGACACCCAGGACACCGACGCCATCGTCGAGATCGTCAAGGCGATCGCCCCGGGCTTCGCCGGCATCAACCTCGAGGACATCTCCGCGCCGCGCTGCTTCGAGATCGAGGCCCGCCTGCGCGAGGCCCTGGACATCCCCGTCTTCCACGACGACCAGCACGGCACCGCCATCGTCGTGCTCGCCGCCCTGACCAACGCGCTGCGCGTCGCGGGCAAGGGCATGGGCGACATCCGGGTCGTGATGTCCGGCGCGGGCGCCGCCGGTACCGCCATCCTCAAGCTGCTGCTCGCGGCAGGCGTGAAGAACGCGGTCGTGGCCGACATCCACGGCGTCGTGCACGCCGACCGCGAGGACCTCAAGGGCGCCGACAGCGACTCGCCGCTGCGCTGGATCGCGGACAACACCAACCCCGAAGGCCTGACGGGCACCCTGAAGGAGGCCGTCGTCGATGCCGACGTCTTCATCGGTGTCTCCGCGCCGAACGTCCTGAACGGCGACGACGTCGCCGCCATGGCCGAGGGCGCCATCGTGTTCGCGCTCGCGAACCCCGACCCCGAGGTCGACCCGGCGATCGCCCGCCAGACGGCCGCGGTCGTGGCCACCGGCCGCTCCGACTTCCCCAACCAGATCAACAACGTCCTGGTCTTCCCCGGGGTCTTCCGTGGCCTGCTCGACGCCCAGTCGCGTACGGTCAACACGGAGATGATGCTGGCGGCCGCCACGGCCCTGGCCGACGTGGTGAGCGAGGACGAGCTCAACCCGAACTACATCATTCCGAGCGTCTTCAACGACAAGGTCGCGGGTGCCGTCGCCGGTGCCGTACGCGATGCCGCGAAGGCCGCCGGAACCGTTGTGACGGGCGCCACGACGGCCTGAGGTCCGGCGCGTCGCGGAACGTGGGGCCCCTCCGGGCCCTCTAGGGTGGCCGGGAAGCAGGCCCCTGGCCCGCCCCCGCTCCCTGGGGGGTAAGGCTTTTCCGTGTGACCCCGACGGGTGCCGGATTGGCTTTACCGCCGCTGGTGGGGGCAGGATGCTTTCCCAAGGACTGCGTCCAGGGGGCGCCCCCACGGGCGCGAGGGTCCGGACAACGGACCCCGGGTACTGGGCCTGACCGAGACCCTGGCAGCATCGGCTTCGCTGTTGCCCAACATGCGGCTCAGCCGTATGGCACGCCTCAACGGCAAGAAGAACACGGGAGTACAAACATGAACCGCAGTGAGCTGGTGGCCGCGCTGGCCGACCGCGCCGAGGTGACTCGCAAGGACGCCGACGCCGTGCTGGCCGCTTTCGCCGAGACCGTCGGCGAGATCGTTGCCAAGGGCGACGAGAAGGTCACGATCCCCGGCTTCCTGACCTTCGAGCGCACGCACCGTGCCGCTCGCACCGCTCGTAACCCGCAGACCGGCGAGCCGATCAACATCCCGGCCGGTTACAGCGTGAAGGTCTCCGCGGGCTCGAAGCTCAAGGAAGCCGCCAAGGGCAAGTAGCCTTCGGCTCTTTTTCGGCGGGCGGTCACCCGGGGTTCCGGGGGGCCGCCCGTCGGGCTTTGCGGGGTGCGTCTGCCGGGTCGGCGTCTCGTCGCCGTCCGACGGCCGGTGGGGCTTCTCGCGCAGTTCCCCGCGCCCCTTAAAAGGGAACCCCCTGTTCCCCCCAGGGGGAGGGGGAATGCGTGAACAACCACCAAGACACCCCCGACGGGAGTGAGGGACCCCAAAGAAG
>NZ_JBVIFR010000008.1:0-137266 GCF_055571235.1 Streptomyces sp. NPDC030991 | reverse complement strand
TTTGTTGCCTCTTTGTTGTCGCTTCTCCTCTCCCTCCCCCCCCCCCCCCCCCCCCCCCCCCCCCCCCCCCCCGCCCCCCCCCCCCCCCCCCCCCCCCCCCCGCGACCAGCCACAGAGCACCCGCGGACGGCCGTGAGAGCCCCAGAGGCAGCCCGTGAGCCGCCCGTACGGCCATGGGGCCCACCCGGAAGATCCAGGTGGGCCCCATGGCCGTAGAGCAGGAGAACCAGGCGGCTAGCCGAGCGCCTTCCCAGGCAGCTCGACCTTCGCCCCGAGCTCGGTGAGCTTCTCCATGAAGTTCTCGTAGCCGCGGTTGATCAGGTCGATGCCGTGCACCCGGGACGTGCCCTGTGCGGCGAGCGCCGCGATCAGGTACGAGAAGCCGCCGCGCAGGTCGGGGATGACCAGGTCGGCGCCCTCCAGCTTGGTCGGGCCCGAAACGACCGCCGAGTGCAGGAAGTTGCGCTGGCCGAAGCGGCAGGCGGAGCTGCCGAGGCACTCGCGGTAGAGCTGGATGTGCGCGCCCATCTGGTTGAGCGCGGAGGTGAAGCCGAGGCGCGACTCGTACACCGTCTCGTGGACGATCGACAGGCCCGTGGCCTGCGTGAGCGCGACGACGAGCGGCTGCTGCCAGTCCGTCTGGAAGCCCGGGTGGACGTCCGTCTCCAGCGCGATCGACTTCAACTGGCCGCCGGGGTGCCAGAAGCGGATGCCCTCGTCGTCGATCTCGAAGGCGCCGCCGACCTTCCGGTACGTGTTGAGGAACGTCATCATCGAACGCTGCTGGGCGCCGCGCACGTAGATGTTGCCCTCGGTGGCGAGCGCGGCCGACGCCCAGGAGGCCGCCTCCAGGCGGTCGGAGAGCGCGCGGTGCGTGTAGCCGCCGAGCGTGTCGACACCGGTGACGCGGATGGTGCGGTCGGTGTCCATCGCGATGATGGCGCCCATTTTCTGCAGGACGCAGATCAGGTCCTCGATCTCCGGCTCGACGGCCGCGTTCGAGAGTTCCGTCACGCCCTCGGCGAGCACGGCGGTGAGCAGCACCTGCTCGGTGGCGCCGACCGAGGGGTAGGGCAGCCGGATCTTGGTGCCGCGCAGCCGCTGCGGGGCCTCCAGGTACTGGCCGTCGGCGCGCTTCTCGATCGTCGCGCCGAACTGGCGGAGCACCTCGAAGTGGAAGTCGATCGGCCGGCCGCCGATGTCGCAGCCGCCGAGACCCGGGATGAACGCGTGTCCGAGGCGGTGCAGCAGCGGGCCGCACAGCAGGATCGGGATGCGGGAGGAGCCCGCGTGGGCGTCGATGTCCGCGACGTTCGCCGACTCCACGTGCGAGGGGTCCATCACCAGCTCGCCCGGTTCCTCACCGGGGCGGACCGTCACACCGTGCAGCTGCAGCAGGCCGCGTACGACCCGGACGTCGCGGATGTCCGGGACATTGCGCAGCCGGCTCGGAGCGCTGCCGAGCAGCGCGGCGACCATGGCCTTGGGCACCAGGTTCTTGGCGCCTCGGACACGGATCTCGCCCTCCAGCGGGGTTCCGCCGTGGACAAGCAGTACGTCGTCAATGCCGGTGACGGTCATGGATCTCGCGTTCCGAAGAGGGGGGCAGGGGGCCAAGGGACAAGGGTAAAGGCCGCCTCCCCCTGTTCCGTAAGCCCGAGTACGCCCGGGACCGTCATGACTTCGCTACAACACGAACCGTCACGAACGTGGCACATGGGGTGACGGGGGTGCCATGGAACCATGCGCCCGCGCGCGGTGCCGCGATCTGCGCTGAGCTGCGTTCTTACCGTTCTCGCGCTTGCCTCCCCCCGCGCGGGGAATGTGCGGGATCATGTCTGGCATGACCGAGGTGTCCTCGCTCACAGGGCGGCTGCTCGTGGCCACACCCGCCCTCGCCGACCCGAATTTCGCCCGCGCGGTGGTGCTCCTCCTCGACCACGACGAGAAGGGCTCGCTCGGCGTCGTCCTCAACCGGCCGACCCCGGTGGACGTCGGCGACATCCTGGAGGGCTGGGGCGACCTCGCGGGTGAGCCGGGCGTCGTCTTCCAGGGCGGCCCGGTCTCCCTCGACTCGGCGCTCGGCATCGCGGTCATCCCCGGCGAGGAGGGCCCGCTCGGCTGGCGCCGGGTGCACGGCGCGATCGGCCTCGTCGACCTGGAGGCGCCGCCGGAGCTGCTCGCGGCGGCGCTCGGCTCGCTGCGCATCTTCGCCGGCTACTCGGGCTGGGGCCCCGGCCAGCTGCAGAACGAGCTGACCGAGGGCGCCTGGTACGTCGTCGAGTCGGAGCCCGGGGACGTCTCCGCCCCTCGCCCCGAGGGCCTGTGGCGCGCGGTGCTGCGGCGCCAGCGCAGCGAGCTGGCGATGGTGGCGACGTACCCGGACGATCCCTCGCTCAACTGATGGCCCCGGCGGCACTTCGCCCAGTGGGCGGCCTTCAGTACCCTTGGCGCTTATGAGCACTCTTGAGCCCGAGCGCGGGACAGGTACGGGGACCCTCGTAGAGCCGACGCCGCAGACGTCGCACGGTGACGGCGATCACGAGCGCTTCGCCCACTATGTCCAGAAGGACAAGATCATGGCGAGCGCTCTCGACGGTACGCCGGTCGTCGCGCTCTGCGGCAAGGTGTGGGTACCGGGCCGCGACCCGAAGAAGTATCCCGTCTGTCCGATGTGCAAGGAGATCTACGAGTCCATGGGCGCCGGCGGCGACAAGGACAACGGCAAGGACGGCGGCAAGTAGGCGCGTCCTCTCCCGCTCTCGCGAGGCCCCCGGTGTGTGGTGACACACGCCGGGGGCCTCTGTGCGTCCGCACCTTCGGTCTCTTCCGTCACTCGTCACCCATTGCGCTCAGTGGTCCAGTCCTTCTAGCCTCCCTCCTGTTGTGCACAGCGAAACCACCATTGCGTATGTTGCAACGACACTTCGGAGGCGTTCCCGATGAAGCTCCCTGTGCGGCTCTCCGTACGAACTGCCGTCCCCCTCGCGGCACTTGTCCTCGCCGCCACCGCCTGCGCCCCCGGCACCTCCGACAACAGTGGCTCCGCCAAGGACGAACGGAGCGGCACACTGCGCGTCTGGCTCTTCCAGGAGGTCAACAACGCGCCCAAGAAGAAGGCCGTCGACGCCGCCCTCGACGGCTTCCGGAGAGCGCACAAGGACTCCGAGGTCCAGGTCGAGTACATCCCCGTCGACACCCGCGCCGAGAAGATCAAGGCCGCGTTCAACGACCCGAAGAGCGCGCCCGACGTCATCGAGTACGGGAACACCGACACCGCCGGATACGTGAAGGACGGCGGACTCGCCGATGTGAGCGCGGAGTTCGGCGCCTGGGCCGACGCCAAGGACACCGACCCGACCGCCAAGGAGTCCGTGACCGTCGGCGGAAAGATCTACGGCGCCCCGTACTTCGTCGGCGTACGCGCCCTCTACTACCGCACCGACGTCTTCGAGGACCTGGGCATCGACGTACCCAGGACGCAGGACGAACTCGCCGCCACCGCCAAGAAGATCCACAAGGCGCGGCCCGAGCTGTACGGGCTGGCCGTCGGCGGCGCGTACACCTACGGCGCGATGCCGTTCATCTGGGCCAACGGCGGCGAACTCGCCGAGAAGAAGGGCGAGTCGTACGTCTCCGCCCTCGACAGCCCCGCCGCGCGCAAGGGCATCACCGCCTACACCTCGCTGTTCGGCGACACCAACTGCCCCGCCGCCAAGTGCGCCGGCATGGGCGGCAACGACACCGTCACCGCCTTCGCCTCCGGCAAGGCCGCCATGGCGATCGGCGGCGACTTCAGCCACCAGGCCATGGAGGACGGCAAGGTCAAGGGGAAATACGCCGTCGTCCCGCTGCCCGGCGTCAAGTCCGGGCAGATCGCGCCCGCGTTCGCCGGAGGCAACAACATCGGCGTGCTCAAGAGCACCTCGCACCGGACGCTGGCCGTGGACCTGATGAAGCGGCTCGCCGGAAAGGACGCCCAGCGCGCCCTCTTCTCCGGGATGGGGTTCCTGCCGACCTACACCGACGTGCGTGCGGACGTCGCCCGCGAGGAGCCCTTCGTCGCGCCCTTCGTGAAGACGCTCGGCGCCGGAGCCAAGTTCGTGCCCGCCTCGCCCGCCTGGGCCAAGATCGACGCCTCGCTCGTCCTGCCGACGATGTTCCAGGAGGTCGTCAGCGGCCGCAAGGACGTGCGGGCGGCCTCCGGTGACGCCGCGAAGAAGATGGACGACGCGTTCGGGGCGGCCGGGTGAGCTCCGTACAAGCGCGGGGCGGGGGCCGGACACCCTGGCTGTATCTCGCCCCGGCCCTCGTCCTCCTCGCCGGTCTGCTCGTCTACCCGATCTACCAACTCGGCCTGATCTCCTTCCTGGAGTACACCCAGGCCCAGGTCAGCGGCGGCGAACCGACCACCTTCCAGGGGCTCGGCAACTACCAGCGCCTCTTCGCCGACAGCCAGTTCTGGCAGGTGCTCTGCGCCACGGTGCTGTTCGCGGCGGCCTGCGTCGTCAGCACGCTCCTGGTGGGCTGCGCCCTCGCCGTGCTGCTCACCCGCGTACGGGCCCTGCCGCGCCTTGCCCTGATGCTGGCCGCGCTCGGCGCCTGGGCCACCCCGGCGATCACCGGGTCCACCGTCTGGGTCTTCCTCTTCGACCCGGACTTCGGCCCGGTCAACAAGGTGCTGCGCCTCGGCGACTTCTCGTGGACGTACGGCAGGTACAGCGCCTTCGCGCTCGTCCTGCTCGAAGTGGTCTGGTGCTCCTTCCCGTTCGTCATGGTCACCGTGTACGCGGGCATCCGCGCGATCCCGGGCGAGGTGCTCGAAGCGGCGTCGCTGGACGGCGCCTCGCAGTGGCGGACCTGGCGCTCGGTCATGGCGCCGATGCTCCGCCCGATCCTCGTCGTCGTCACCATCCAGTCGATCATCTGGGACTTCAAGGTCTTCACCCAGATCTACGTCATGACGAACGGCGGCGGCATCGCGGGCCAGAACCTCGTCCTCAACGTCTACGCCTACCAGAAGGCCTTCGCGGGCAGCGAGTACAGCCTCGGCTCGGCGATCGGCGTCGTCATGCTCGTCATCCTGCTCGCCGTCACGCTCGTCTATCTGCGGCTGATGCGCAGAGAGGGCAGGGAACTATGAGTGCCGTCGGCCTTTCCGGCGTACGCGTACTGCGCGCCCTGCGGATCCGCCGGCCCTGGCGGCTCGCCGCGGAGGCGTCCGCACTGCTGATCGCCCTGGTGGTCGCCTTTCCCCTTTACTGGATGGTGCTCAGCGCGCTCAAACCGGCGGGCGAGATCGAATCGTCCGAGCCGCGGCCCTGGACCCTTTCCCCGTCGCTCGACTCTTTCCGCCGCGTATTCCAACAACAGGAATTCGGCCGGTACTTCCTCAACAGCCTCATCGTGGCGGGCACCGTCGTGATCCTCTCGGCGCTCGTCGCCTTCCTCGCGGCGACCGCCGTGACACGCTTCCGCTTCCGGTTCCGCACGACGCTGCTCATCATGTTCCTCGTCGCGCAGATGGTGCCCGTGGAAGCGCTCACCATCCCGCTGTTCTTCCTGATGCGGGACTTCGGGCAGCTCAACACGCTCGGCGCGCTGATCCTGCCGCACCTCGCCTTCTCGCTGCCGTTCGCGATCTGGATGCTGCGCGGCTTCGTGAAAGCCGTTCCGGAAGCGCTGGAGGAAGCGGCGTATCTGGACGGTGCCAGCCGCTCCCGATTTCTCTGGCAGATCCTCTTCCCACTCGTCCTGCCCGGCCTCGTGGCGACGAGCGTCTTCTCCTTCATCTCCACCTGGAACGACTTCCTGTTCGCGAAGTCCTTCATCATCAGCGACACGTCTCAGTCGACGCTGCCGATGGCCCTGCTCGTCTTCTTCAAACCCGACGAGAACGACTGGGGCGGAATCATGGCAGCCTCGACCGTGATGACCATTCCGGTACTGGTCTTCTTCGTACTCGTACAGCGGCGCCTGGTGTCCGGGCTCGGCGGCGCGGTCAAGGACTGAACTTGTCTGAAGCATCCGACGTTCATGACGCCCTCCCGGGTCTCGTCCCGGCGCCCCGCAGGCTGACGCGGGACAGCGACGCCTCCTATGTGTTCGACAGCGGTACGGGCCTCACGGCGGGCGAGGGGACCGAGTCCACCGCGCGCTGGCTGCGGGCCACACTCGGCGCGGTCACCGGCCTCGCCCTGCCCCCGGCGGACGAGGGCGGCGCCGTACGCCTGGCGATCGACCCGTCCCTGGCACCGGAGGGCTACCGGCTCCGCGTCACCGGAACCGGCGTCGGCATCGAGGGCGGCGGCGCCGCCGGAGTCTTCTGGGGCGCCCAGACGCTGCGTCAACTCCTCGGCCCCGACGCCTTCCGCCGGGCCCCGCTCGCCACCGGACGACAGTGGGCCGTACCGCACGTCACCGTCGAGGACACCCCCCGCTTCCCCTGGCGCGGCACGATGCTCGACGTCGCCCGGCACTTCATGCCGAAGGACGGCGTGTTGCGCTTCATCGACCTGCTCGCCGCGCACAAACTCAACGTCCTCCACCTCCACCTCAGCGACGACCAGGGCTGGCGCGTCGAGATCAAGCGCCACCCGAAGCTGACGGAGACCGGGGCGTGGCGCGCCCGCACGAAACTCGGCCACCGCGCCTCCCCCCTGTGGGAGGACCGGCCGCACGGCGGCTTCTACACCCAGGAGGACATCCGGGAGATCGTCGCCTACGCCGACGCCCGCCACATCACGGTCGTCCCCGAGATCGACCTGCCGGGCCACTCGCAGGCCGCCATAGCCGCGTACCCGGAACTGGGCAACGCCGACGTCATCGACACGTCCGCCCTCACCGTCTGGGACACCTGGGGCGTCAATCCGAACGTGCTCGCCCCCACCGACCACACCCTGCGCTTCTACGAAGGCGTCTTCGAGGAGCTGCTCGACCTCTTCCCGTCGACCTTCGTCCACGTGGGCGGCGACGAGTGCCCCAAGGACCAGTGGCGCCAGTCACCGGCCGCCCAGGCCCGCATCCAGGAGCTCGGCCTCAAGGACGAGGACGAGCTGCAGTCCTGGTTCATCCGGCACTTCGACACCTGGCTGAGCGAACGCGGCCGGCGTCTCATCGGCTGGGACGAGATCCTCGAAGGCGGCCTCGCACCCGGCGCCGCGGTCTCCTCCTGGCGCGGCTACCGGGGTGGCATCACCGCCGCCCGGGCGGGCCACGACGTCGTCATGTGCCCCGAGCAGCAGGTCTACCTGGACCACCGGCAGGCGCCCGGCGAGGACGAGCCGGTCCCGATCGGCTTCGTACGCACCCTGGAGGACGTCTACCGCTTCGAGCCGGTGCCGCCGCAGCTGACCGAGGAGGAGGCGCGGCACGTCCTCGGCGCCCAGGCCAACCTGTGGACCGAGGTGATGGAGAACCAGCAGCGCGTCGACTACCAGGCGTTCCCGCGCCTGTCCGCGTTCTGCGAAGTGGCGTGGAGCGAACTGCCCGCCCCCGACGAGCGCGACTTCGCGGACTTCGAGCGCCGAATGACCGCCCACTACCGGCGCCTTGACGCCCTGGGCGTCGACTACCGGGGGCCCCAGGGCCCGTTGCCGTGGCAGCGTCGACCCGGGCTGCTCGGACGCCCGATCGAAGGGGCGCCCCCGAACGTGTGAGGACGCCTGTGCGTCGCCTGTGGGGGAGCGGGTCCGCGCGGCCGCGTTCCCCTGCAGGGGCCACTCGGTCTCCATGCCGCCCCATAGGTCACCGAAGAGGGTCAATTCGCCCTCACCGGCGATCGGCTGCCATATCGGTCATCTCCCAGGTGGAAGGGGCGAATGCCTCCTACCGGACCCCATATCCGGGTGCCGGGGAAGATGTGCCAGAGTTGCCACGTCCGGCCTGTCAGCACGTACCGTACGGCGGAACAGGCGTAACGGCGGGAGCGGCGGTCACGCGAGCGGCAGCAGCCCACGTGACGACCACCGCGGCCACCGGGCGCACGGCCGGACATCGGGAAGGGGCAGCCGGTTTGACCACGCACGCACCGCAGACGACACAGGCCGCGGTACTTCCGAGTTCGCTGGACGAGGCGGTCGCGGCACTCGCGGCCATGCCCGCCGCCGTGCCCGTGGCCGGCGGCACCGACCTGATGGCGCAGGTCAACGCGGGTCAACTCCGTCCCGCCGCCCTCGTCGGCCTGAACCGCATCAGCGAGATCCGCGGCTGGCAGTACCAGGACGGCCACGCGCTGCTCGGCGCCGGTCTCACTCATGCCCGCATCGGCCGCCCCGACTTCGCCGCCCTCATCCCGGCCCTCGCCGCCGCCGCGCGCGCGGCGGGCCCGCCCCAGATCCGCAACGCCGGCACCCTCGGCGGCAACATCGCCTCGGCCGCCCCGACCAACGACGCGCTGCCCGTGCTGGCCGCCCTCGAAGCCACGCTGATCATCGCCGGGCCCCAGGGAGCCCGCCGCGAGGTGCCCGTCTCGCACCTGCTGGCCGGCATGGAGATGCTGCGCCCGGGCGAACTCATCGGCTTCGTACGCGTGCCGCTGCTGCACGCGCCGCAGGTCTTCCTCAAGGCGACCGGCCGTACGGGCCCCGGGCGCGCCACGGCCTCCGTCGCCCTCGTCCTCGACCCCGCCCGGCGCACCGTGCGCTGCGCCGTCGGAGCCATCGCGCCGATGCCGCTGCGCCCCCTGGAGGCCGAGCAGTGGGTGGCCTCGCTCATCGACTGGGACGGTGACCGCGGCGCGCTCGTGCCCGAGGCCGTGCAGGCGTTCGGCGAGTACGTCGCCGCGGCCTGCGTCCCGGACCTGCCCCCGGCCCCCGACGGCACCCAGCAGGCGCTGCCCGCGGCCGTACTGCATCTGCGGCGCACCGTCGCCGCCCTGGCCCGACGTGCACTTGGGAGGGCGCTGTCGTGACGAACGAGTACAACGGACCCGATTCGGGCGCCGCACCGGAGACGGACGGCTGGCAGCCGCTGCCCAAGGGCGAGTACGACTCCGACGCCACGGCGTTCGTGCAGCTGCCCCCCGACGGCTTCCCGGACGCGCCGCTCGCCGCGCCCGGCCACGGTTACGTACCGCCGCAGATAACGGTGAGCCCGGCCACGGGCGCCGCCGCGACCGACCCCGCCGCGACCGGGGTATGGGTGCTGCCGGCGGACCTGACGGGCGTGGCGGACGGCGCGGGCCATCCGCAGTCCGGGCCGCCCCAGGTCAACTGGCCCACGGCCCACCAGGAGCCCGAGCCGCACCCGCACGCCGAGCCGCCGCACCCGGTGCGGGGGACGGCGTCGTACGGTGCGGCGCCGGGCGATACGGGGCAGTGGTCCATCCCGGTCGCGGGCGGTGAACTCCCGGAGGACTCGGGTGAGTTCACCACCTCGGCGCTGGCCGCGCAGTGGGGCGACCGCACGCCGCCCGCGACGCTGCCCGGCGGCGCGCCCGCGCCCTGGGCTTCGGAGCCTTGGGCGCAGGCGGGGGCGCGGACGGGTACGGGTACGGGGGAGTCGGTACCGGTATCGGTGGCTGAGGTGGAGTCGGTGCTGGCTCCGGAGCCGCCGGTCGAGGTGGCGCCTGAGGTCGAGGTGGCGCCTGAGGTGGCGGGTGCGGTTGAGGCTGGAGTTGCGGCTGAGGCCGAGGTCGCGGCTGAGGCGGCGGACGCGGGTGTGGCGGAGGCGGCGCCCCTGCCCGAGCCCGGGTACGAGGTGGTGTCGGGGCCTGAGGCGGATCTGCCGGAGCCTGCGCCCGAGCCGGACTCGGACGTGGACTCGGAGCCGGACTCGGGCCTGGCCCCGGACCCGGAACCCGTCGCGGAGTCCGAGCCGACGGTGCCGGAACACGAGGCAGGCAGCCCGGAGCCGGAGCCGGACCCGGAATCGGCGCCTGAGCCGGAGCCGCAGGACGAGGAGGACGCCCCCGGGGCCCCCGCCCCGCTCCACGACGAGCACCCCGTGGCCAGCTACGTCCTGCGGGTCAACGGCACCGACCGCCCCGTCACCGACGCCTGGATCGGCGAGTCGCTCCTGTACGTACTGCGCGAGCGCCTGGGCCTGGCCGGTGCCAAGGACGGCTGCTCGCAGGGAGAGTGCGGCGCGTGCAACGTCCAGGTGGACGGCCGCCTCGTCGCCTCCTGCCTGGTGCCCGCCGCGACCACCGCGGGCAGCGAGGTCCGTACGGTCGAGGGCCTCGCGGTCGACGGGCACGCCTCCGATGTGCAGCGCGCGCTGGCCGCCTGCGGCGCGGTCCAGTGCGGCTTCTGCGTCCCCGGCATGGCGATGACGGTCCACGACCTGCTGGAGGGCAACCCGAACCCCACCGACCTCGAAGCCCGCCAGGCGCTGTGCGGCAATCTCTGCCGCTGCTCCGGTTACCGCGGCGTACTCGACGCGGTGCGCCAGGTCGCCGACGGGCGGCGGACGTCGGCGGAAACGGTGGAGCCGGCGGAGGCGTCGGAGGCAGTGGGGGCGGCGGCCGACTTCGGCCCGCGCATCCCGCATCAGGCGGGCCCGGTCTCGACCGAGGACATCCGCGGCGCCCACGACGCCCATGACGGCTACGACGCCCAAGCCGGCTACGGCGGCCACGACGGCTATGACAGCCGTGACATCCATGGCGGCCAGGACAGCTATGGCGATGGCGACGGCGACCAAGGCAGTTATGGCGACGGCGACCAAGGCAACTATGGCGACGCCGGCCAGGACAGCCGGAACACTCGGGACGGAGGCCGAGCGTGACCAACGAGACGACGGAGGCACCCGCGGCCCCCGCGACGGAAGAGATCCCGCACGGGATCGGTACGACCCTGCCCTCGGTGGAGGCAGCGGCGAAGGCGGAGGGGACGTTCCCCTACGCCTCCGACCTGTGGGCCGAGGGGCTCCTGTGGGCGGCGATCCTGCGCTCCCCGCACGCGCACGCACGCGTGGTCTCCATCGACACCACCCACGCGCGTGAGATGCCCGGCGTCCGCGCGGTCGTCACGCACGAGGACGTCCCCGGTGGCCCACTGTCCGGACACCGCACGGCCGACCGCCCGGTGTTCGCCTCCGACGTCGTACGCCACCACGGCGAGCCCCTCGCGGCGGTCGCCGCCGACCACCCGGACACCGCCCGCATGGCGGCCGCGGCGATCATCGTCGAGTACGAGGTCCTCGAACCCGTCACCGACCCGGAGAAGGCGTTCGCGGCCGAGCCCCTGCACCCCGACGGCAACCTCGTCCGCCACATCCCGCTGCGCCACGGCGACCTCGACGCGACCGGCGAGGTGATCGTCGAGGGCCTCTACCGCATCGGCCGCCAGGACCCGGCGCCCATCGGCGCGGAGGCCGGTCTCGCGGTGCCGCGCCCCGACGGCGGCGTGGAGCTGTACATCGCCTCGACCGACCCCCACGGCGACCGCGATCTGGCGGCGGCCCGCTACGGTCTGGACGCGGACCGGGTGAAGGTCGTGGTCACCGGTGTGCCGGGCGCGACAGCGGACCGTGAGGACCCGAGCTTCCACCTCCCGCTCGGCCTGCTGGCGCTGCGCACCGGCTGCCCGGTGAAACTGACGGCGACCCGGGAGGAATCCTTCCTGGGCCACCCCCACCGCCATCCGACGCTGCTGCGCTACCGCCACCACGCCGACGCGGACGGTCGGCTGGTGAAGGTGGAGGCGCAGATCCTCCTCGACTCCGGCGCCTACGCGGACACGTCCTCGGACGCGCTCGCGGCGGCCGTCGCCTTCGCGTGCGGCCCGTACGTCGTCCCCCACGCCTCGATCGAAGGCTGGGCGGTGCGCACGAACAACCCGCCGTCGGGCCACGTACGGGGCGAGGGCGCGCTCCAGGTCTGCGCGGCCTACGAGGCCCAGATGGACAAGCTGGCGAAGAAGCTGGGTGTCGACCCGGCGGAGTTGCGGATGCGCAACGTCCTCGCGACGGGCGACGTGCTCCCGACCGGCCAGACGGTGACCTGCCCGGCCCCGGTGGCCGAACTCCTCGACGCCGTACGGGACTTCCCGCTCCCGCCGCTCCCCAAGGACACCCCGGAGGCGGACTGGCTGCTGCCCGGCGGCCCCGAGGGCGCGGGCGAGCCCGACGCGGTGCGCCGCGGCGTCGGCTACGGCATCGGCATGGTGCACATGCTGGGCGCGGAGGGCGCGGACGAGGTATCGACGGCCACGGTCAAGGTGCACGACGGCGTGGCCACGGTCATCTGCGCGGCGGTCGAGACGGGCCAGGGCTTCACCACCCTCGCCCGCCAGATCGTCCAGGAGACGCTGGGCATCGACGAGGTCCACGTGGCCCCGGTCGACACGGACCAGCCGCCGGCAGGACCCGGCTGCCGGGGCCGCCACACGTGGGTCTCCGGCGGAGCGGTCGAACGAGCGGCCAAAATGGTCCGCACGCAACTCCTCCAGCCGCTGGCCCACAAGTTCGGCATGTCCACGGAGCTGCTCCAGATCGCCGACGGCAAGATCACGTCGTACGACGGAGTCCTCTCCACGACGGTCGAAGAGGCGATGGACGGCAAGGAGTTGTGGGCAACGGCCCAGTGCCGCCCCCACCCCACGGAGCCGCTGGACGCCTCCGGCCAGGGGGACGCCTTCGTCGGCCTGGCCTTCTGCGCGATCCGCGCGGTCGTCGACGTGGACATCGAGATCGGCTCGGTACGCGTCGTCGAATTGGCGGTGGCCCAGGACGTCGGCCGCATCCTGAACCCAGGACAGTTGAAGGCCCGGATCGAAGCAGGCGTCACGCAGGGCGTCGGCGCGGCCCTCACGGAGAACCTGCGCACGCCCAAGGGCGTACTCCGCCGTCCGGACCTCACCGGTTACGCCCTGCCCACGGCGTTGGACGCGCCGGACATCCGCATCGTGAAGCTGGTCGAGGAACGCGACGTGGTGGCCCCCTTCGGCGCGAAGGCGGCCAGCGCGGTACCGGTGGTCGCGTCCCCGGCAGCGGTCGCCTCAGCGGTCCGAGCGGCGACGGGCCGCCCGGTGAACAGGCTCCCGATCCGCCCGCAGGCGGCGGTGGTCACGGACCCGCCCGCGACCGTCACCGGGGCGCCACCGGAGCCAACCGGCTAAAGGTGCGGCCCAGTTGTGGCTCCCCGTCCCATACACCCGAGCCCTGCTTTCAGCACGCGCCCTGGCCGACTCGGGCGGAGAGCTTGTACTCGGGAACGCGGGTCGGCCCCTGATCGCCCGCGCCGGGCACCAGGAAGCCGCCCTGCTCGGCTTCGGACTGCGATACGTGCATGCAGTAGCCGTCCCCGGCACCGGTGGCCGTCACCTGGTAGGAACTCCCGCCGACTGCTTCGACGTCGACATGGAGGGCCGGCCCCAGCCCCTCACCCGCCTCGACCACTTCATCCCTGATCAGCAGCGAATAGTCGTCGTCGGGATCGCCGGGGCGCGACTCCTCCTCCAACGCGGAGGCGGCCTGCCGCACGGACTGCCGGAGTTCGCCGGCGCTCCAGGACGTCTCGTCCACGAGCCGGAGCCCCTTGTATCCCTGATAGGCGGCGACCACGGCGATGATCAGGAACAACACCCGCCGCCAGCCCGAGGAAGCCCCCGCGGACCGCCCCCGCCCACCGGGAAACCGCCCCCGAAGCCACTCCTGGTTCACTGCACCCAGCACACCGAACACCACGGCAGCGCCCAGCAGCATGTACGCCATGACGGTCACGCGTCGTCCCCTGATTCTCGTCAACGTCTCGGACAAGGGCCCCGGTTCGGGCGACCCCAGGCCCCGGACCTTCGGGCCCCGGTGAGCTTCGGAGCTGCGACCGAACCGTGTCAACCTGTGACGTGATGTGAATCGCCTCTGCACTGAGGCGCCTGTGAACTGTCAGTGCGGGTGGCTAAAGTTGTCATTCGACTTACGTGCTGTAAAGGCATGCTCACGGGGGAACGGGAGGGACGCACGCGATGGCGGACGACAAGAACGGCTCGGGGGGCCTCGGCGGCTGGGCGTTCAACGTGGTCGAGGCGGCGAAGGACGCGGCCGGAGACATCGTCACGGAGCTGGAATCGTTCACGAAGTTCCAGCAGCGGGTGGATCAGCTGATCAAGGACTTGCAGGGATCACCGGCCGGACCGGCGAAGGTGGGCCAAGAGGCCCTGGAGCGCACAAAGTTCGGCGGCGGCCACCAGGGCTGGCACGAGGCGCACGGCGTGTTCTCCCAGTACGACACGGTCATCGCAGACTTGGAGAACCTCTCCAAGCTCCTCTCGGACTCGATAGAGGCCATGGGCATCGCTGTCATGGCGTCGCACAAGGGCTACGAGAACGTGGACATGGACGTGCGTCGGCGCATGGCGGCGATCAGCGCGGAGACCAAGCACCATTACGGGGGTGACTACGTGCCGGAGCACCCCCAGACCAAGGCGTCCGCAACCTCCGGTGCGCACGGGTCCGGGACGGCAGAGGGCGGCGGCGGACAGGAGTCTGGGTACTGATGGCCGGGCAGAAGAAGACGACTTTCGACGGTATGACGCACGAGCAGATGCTGGCGTGGCTCGATGCCGCGGACGCCGGCACGGTACAGGCGGCAGCGGACAAGCTCGCGGCCGTGGCCAAGGAGATCCACAGCATTGCCGACGAGCTCAAAATCCGTCCGCAGTGGGTCAAATGGAAGGGTGAGGGCGCCGACTCCTTCCGGCAATGGGCAGGCAAGCTGGCCAACGCGACCGTGGCCTTGGGCGACTACAGCCAGGACTCGTCGAAGTGGCTCGGCCACGCGGCACAGGCGATCAGCACGGCGAAGACCTCGGTCCCGCGCAACAAGAATGTCGACGCCAACATCGACGCCGCTCGCTCCGCTCACAATGACCCGGATGCGCAGTCGATCCTGTCCAAGAACATGGCGGTCCGGCAGCAGACCGCCGACGCGATGGACAAACTGGGTCAGGCCTACTCCCTTACTTCCTCCCAAATGGCGGCGGCGCGGAAGCCGGACCTGCTGAAGTTTCCGCCCCCACCGACTGCTATCCAGGACCCGAACGCCCGGGAGGTCTACGGCAGCGAGGATCTGAGCACCGGCCGGAGCGGTGGGACAGTTTGGACGGCGAGCAGTGCGGCCCCCCGCAACGCGACTTCGTCCCGAGCTGGCACCACGGACACAGGTGTTGCTCGCTCTGGAGCGGAAGAGTCGCGGCCGTCTGTAGTCGAGCGCCCGGGCGTCGTAGCTCCCGACAGCCCTGCCACCCCTGCCACCCCTGTCGGCTCTGTCGTGTCCGACATGCCTGCACGGATGGACGTCGACTCGGTCGGCACTCTCCCCCCGGCGACGCAGACAACGACCGGCACCTCGCCGAGCGCCACCGGTCCGACCGGCCCTGCGGGGACGGGGCCCTCGGCTCCAGGGGTGCCGCCACTGGCGTACGGCATCACCGGTACTCCCTCTCCTACGGCACGAGGTACCAGTCCCGTAACAGGACGGCCCGGAGCCGGACCCGTGTCGAACGGAACCGCGGCTCGCCCCTCCGGCCCGTCCACCGCAAGCCCAGCGGGCCGTCCCATCAACAACGGCATGCCTGGCCAGTCTGCGACGGGCACGGGCCGCTCGGGCGGCTCAACGCCAGGTGCAGGCAGGGCAGGTAACCAGGCAACGGGCCGCACACCCTCCCAGAGCGGCGTGACGGGAGGGCGCCCGCAGCCGGTGACGGGGAAAGCCGCGACCGGCGTGCCGCGCGGCACTGTCATGGGGGGCGAGGGGGCGGGCGCTGCACGTGGTACGTCGGGTGCCCGCAGTTCGTCGAGCCCGATCCAGGGTGGGGTCGGCGGCAGACCGGCCACGACGGGTTCCACTCCGCGCGGAACCGCGTCCGGACGGATCTCCGCCGGTGCTACGGGTGACAAGGGAGTGGTGGGCGGCAAGCCGAGCCAACAGCAGCGAGCCAATACCCGGTCATTCAGCCCCGGCGGGTCAGGACTGGTCCGTGCCGCGGGGGCACCTGGTGCGGCGGGCGAGGAACGCGGCCCCGGGACGGGGGCAGCGGGTCGTGGCGGGGCGGCACCCACCAGCTCGCGACCCGGCAGGCGAGAAGAGGACCCGGCGGGCGAGCGCCCTGATTATGTGACAGAAGACGAAGCGACATGGCAGCCGGGCGAACACCGTAATGTGCCCCCCGTCGTGGCGGACGAGACCAAGAACGGCGAGAGGTAACCCATGCCCACCAACAGCATCCGCCGCGGAACCTTCGGCGCGGCAGCCTCGGCAGCCATCGGCCTGCTGTTGGTGGGTACGGCAGCCGTGGGGCCCGCGTACGCCGAATCGTTCCGTGCCCAGCAGTGGCATCTGGACGCCATGAAGGCGGACCAGATGTGGAGGACGAGCACCGGCAAAGGTGTCACGGTTGCCGTGATCGACACCGGTGTCAAAGCCGATCACCCGGACCTGCAAGGGCAGGTACTGCCCGGAGAGGATCTCTCCACGGGGCTCAGCGGTGACGAACACACGGACTACGACGGCCATGGCACCGGTATCGCCGGAATGATCGCAGGAACCGGCACCGGCAACGCGGGCCAGGGAGCCTACGGACTCGCCCCGGGCGTGAAGGTACTCCCGATCCGCTTGCCCGATGCGGAGAAGGCCAATAACCAGGCCGCGGCCGACGCGAACCTGTTCAGGGCCATGGCGAAGGCCATCAAGTTCGCAGCCGATCATGACGCGAAGGTCATCAATATCTCCCAGGCGGCACCGGAGGGCACGCCGGAGTTGACGACTGCTGTGAAATACGCGTTGGAAAAAGGTTCGTTGATCTTCGCCGGCGTGGGCAATGACGGCAACACAACCAACCTCGTCCAGTATCCCGCGGCGACGCCGGGTGTCGTAGGAGTAGCGGCCATCGACAAGAACGGACGCCGCACGAGCGAGTCCGAATTCGGTCCGCAGGTCGACATCGCAGCGCCGGGCAAGGACATCGTCCATGCCTGCGGCGGCAAAACCGGCTACTGCAAGAGCCACGGCACCAGTGACGCCACCGCGCTGGCCTCAGCAAGCGCGGCCTTGATCTGGTCCAAGCACCCCGACTGGACCAATAACCAAGTACTCCGGGTCATCCTCAACACCATCGGCGGCGTCAAGGACGACGACGGCAAACGCAGTGACTTCATCGGCTATGGGGCTGTCCGCCCACGCATCGCCCTGACCGACCCGGGGGACCCCGGCCCGGCCGATAAGTTCCCCATGTCGGACTTCCCGGCCGCCGCCAAGGCGCCGACTCCAGACGTTTCGAAGGGTGCGGGTGCCGAGTCCACGGATGATGCGAGCCCAGCCACATCGGCCGTTGCCGATAAGGGCGACAACAGCAACATGCTGCTGTGGCTTGGCATCGGCGTCGCTGTCGTCGTCATCGCTGGGGTTGTCGCTGTCGTGATCGCCGGACGCCGTCGGCACGCCACGAATGCCTTCGCTCACCCGGTGAGCTCCTCACCCTATGCGGGGCAGCAGCCGCACGCCGGACAGCAGCCCAACGCCGCATATCAGCAACCGACGTACGACAGTTGGCAACCCACGAACGATCCGCGGGCGCCGAGGGACTGAGGACCGACTGTTTAGACGCTGAGGCACTGAAGCGTCATCATGTCGATATGCCCAAAGATGCGACGAAGAATTTTGTCAGCCAAGAGGTAAATCGGGGATGGCGTGACAGCGACGGAATCATGGAAGACGTCAAGAAACGCCCCAGTGCATAGCAGGATCACAGAAGATTCGGGATGAATAGAAGCGTAAAAATCCTCTCGATATGTGCGCTTGCCTGCGTGCTGGTCGGCGGCGGCATATTTGGTTATCAACAGGTTTTTACGCGAGGACTTGAGCGACTTCCGGAGCAGGTTTGTAAAGGAGCGGTGAGTCGGTATGTAGCTTCGCGCGTCCTCCCCGATGTGCGGTCTGCAGACGATCAGCTGACTGCGAGCGGGACTGGCGAACAGCTCTTCGTTGGTTGCCGGGTGAACACGAGCGGTGACTCGATCGTGTCCGGAGAAGCGCGGTTGCGTGATTCAATACCGACGAGTTGGATTGATTACTACGAGAAGAAGCGCGAAGGCAACATCAGTGAAGTTTCCGCCGGCGATATCCGCGCGCTCTCGCTTCCCGGGTTCGCGTCGGTGTACGTCCCGTGCACGCCTCGTGGTGTGGGGACCGCGAGTCAGTCTTACGCGGTGGTGACCGAAGCTCGGGTCGTCGGTAAGAGCCGAGTTCAAGGGACTGAGTTGCGCGAGGCCCTCACTGATTTCGCGTATGAACTTACCAAATACGCTTATAGGGAAGGGGAGTGCAAGGAGTCGCGTACTTTCCAGCCGGGCCTCCCGCGTTATAGGTTTAAGTGATGGATGGCGATGGTGCATGTGCGGCCTGTCGTGATCGTGCAGGGAAGACATGAGCGTCGGAAGAATGTCTAACAGGGCGACAGTGCTGAGCGTCATCGTCATACTTGCGCTCATGGGGGCGGGTGTTTATCTGTGGTCGGCGCGCTCAGGTGAGGGCGAGGACGCTGCACTCAGGGCCCCTGTCGAGCCGTGCTGGAACGGATTTCCGAAGCAGGGTACTGTTTTCTTTGAATGCCTGCCGAATTTCCCGACAGGCACGCCCGCATATATGAAGCGGGACAAGTACGTCAAGGTCGATGTTCTGGCGCGCCCGATGAAGGGGACCGAACTCTCAGCACTTGAGGCGCGTGAAGTGGGGCTGGATGCCCTCCTTCAGCTTGCCGCCGATGTGGCCAAGCAGGCGGGCTGCGAGAATGACACCAATCTTCCGGGTTCGATCCCCCCGGTTACCAAGGCCAATTGGCCTGACTACGAGGTCTGACACGGCCGACGGGGCTGATTACGAGCGTCGGCAAGGCGCCGCGGTGACGGGCCTTAGGGTGGGCGAATTTGGAGGCGTTCTTCGCGAGACCGATCAGGTCGGCGCGTGACTTGGCGCGGCTGGCGCTACCCGCAACCCTGAGGTCGACGGCCACGCTGATATGGGTGGTTGGCTCCGTAGGACGCGTGTTGGCGGGTGCTGCCGCAGCGCCGGCTCAGCCGAGCCGACCCGTTCCGGAATCGCAGCATGGCGCGCAGGTGGATCTGGCGGCCCCGGGCGCGGCCGCAGCCACCACGGTGACCGCGCCGATACCGAGGCCGACCTGAAGAAGTGCAGCACGGCGCGTACGAGGCGCCTCCGCGGGGACGACGGCAACCCATCTATCGGCTGATCTGAAGGGCTCAATACTCAGCCCTGGGTGACGATCAGGCTTGGGCGAGTCGCAAAGGGATGTCGCACGCAGCTTTTTCATGCGCGTATGAGGCCGCGCTCTGAGCCAGATCAATGAGGTCTGCGCGTGTTGAATTATCGGCCTTCCGCCCAAGTTCAACGGTGAGGCTGATGTTGTACTGCGGGTGGCCCTTCGTCTTGGACAGACATGGGATGAACATAGCCGCATAATGGTCGGAGGCCACGGATTTATCGCCTGCAGAAAAAGGGGACAGCGAGTGGACGGAGGAGTCGCTCAGTGCCGTTGACTTCACCCACGTCAGCCAACCCGCAGGCGGTTCGTACGGCATCGACCGCGAACTTGTCGCGAGAGCGATCTTTTCGCTGTCGCCTTTGACCAGGCAGGAGGCTCTGTAGCTCAGGCCGGAGCTGTTTACGCCCCCGGAAACGGAATCATCAAACTCATACGTGGATTTCTCCGGCAGGACTTTGCTCAGTAGGGTAGTCGCATGTGAGGGAGATCCCAGCGATGTGCAGACATCGGCTGACTTGATCTCGCCTGCCTTCTCTTCGAAGGGGGGCAGGTCAAACGTGTACATGAGCGCCGCGACGATGACTACAAGGGAAACGCCGGCAGTGGTCAGGATCTTGGTTCGGGTGGGCTTCAACGCCTAGTCTTCCGTGTCGAGTTCCTTGGCTTTTCCTTCGCCGTCGATGTAGTCATGCACATTCTGGCCGGCGTCATCAAACCCTGTTTTCGCATTCTCGGCCACCGAGGCCTCGATCAAGGGGTACCTGTGGCCGGAGTTCTGGCCAGCTTTCTTTGCGGCCTCTTCGACCATGCTGTAAGCAGAGTCCCTGGTGCCTTCGATGTTCGTTCCGTTGCTATAGATAACATCGCCGGAACTGTCTTTCATGGACCCCTCGGTGATCGAGCCGATAATTTCACTGGCTGCTGTTCCGGCAAGTCCCCCTGCCACGGCGGCGCCGGGCCCGCCGATCGGCGCGGTTCCTAGGCCGACCCCGATTCCGACAATGCTGCCGCCCCAGGTTCCGGCGCTTTTGATAGCTGCATTGTAATCAGCATCCTTGGCGCCACCTTCCAGCTCACCCTCGAATGCGCGCCCCCCGCCGATCAATCCTTCAATGTTGCCGGCCGTCCGGGCAATGTCGTTGGCGCCTTGCTGCAAACGCTGTTCGGCCGGGTAGTGAGAGTCGGCGGCGTAGGCTTCCGGATGCTGGAAACGGTACTGCATTAGTTGAGTCGTATAGCTGGCTTGCCCCAGGTTCACCGCCGCATATCCCTCGGGGTTTCGACCCACTGTGTAGAGGAATCTGGAGATATCTTTCTCACGCAGGTCTGCTGTGCTACCAGCATTGGGGAACAGTTCCTCTTCACCGCTACTGCCTGCATGCAGGCCGCGGTGAATGTCCGGCATGTATTCGGCGGAGATCTGCCCCATGCTGTCCGACATGTAGCTGTTCTTGCTGAGCCGTTCCGGATCCTCGGAAATGGATGAGACGAGGCTCTCTACCAGTCGTGCCTGGGCCCTGGTGTGGGCGGGTGTGTCGAGGGTGGGGAACTCGCCAGCTGGGTGACCGGTCGCCGCGGCCTCCAGAGCCAAGGCCATATTGTTCTTACCGGTATAAATCTCATCCCCGTGGGAATCGATCTCCTTGGGCCAGTCCCGCTCCTCGAAGAGGTACTGAAAGTTGGACAGTTCCTTCTTCCCTTTGTATGTGTTCTCGTCGTCGGAATCCCATTCGTACGGGTTGTCGGGATCGTTCTTGGAAACGTAGGTCTCGTCGAAGAAATCTGTGGCCGCAGCGGGGCTGTTGGACAGACCCTTCAAGTACCCCGTGAGCGGGTCTGACCCGCTGTCGTCCCCGATCCTGTTCAGATATTGATCACCACCCATGTGCTGCCACGCATTGCTTGTGAGCTTGCGCTCTGTGGCCATCAGCTTGGTGCCGTAGTCCTTCATGAACTGGTCCTCGTAGTCACCAGTCCGCATCAGGTTGCTCATGACTTGGAAGCCCATAGGGCCGCCCTTGGCGCCGTAAAAAGGCTTGTCCCCCAGGTCGATGACGTTGCGCCGCCAGTTGTCCATCGCGGTCGTGTCGCTCTGGGAGGCACGGGCGAGCGTCATGCCCAAGTTGCGCTGGAGGTCGTCGAGTTGGTCGCGACGGTCGTGTCCGATATCCCAGTTCACGCCGGGATTGTTGATCCCGGCCCAGAACTCCATGGTCTTCTTCGGGCCGAGGGCGGTCGCGAACCGTTCCGAGAACAGGTCGTCGTTCTTGTACTTCTTCAGCCCGGCATTGATGCGGTCGAAGTCCTTGACCGTGAGGTCCTCGGGGTTCTTCCTGGCAAGCTCGGCCAGGTCCTCGGCTTCCTTGATGGCCGCGGCCGCGTCGTCCCGGTTCTTGTACGTCGCGTCCGAGAAGCCCATCTCGGTCTGGTCGACGAGCGCCTTGAGGACCTTGCTCGCGGAGCTGTCGCTTTCGGAGGCTTTTTCCAGGATCTTCTGGATGTCGTCGCGCAGGGCGTTGATGTCGCCCTGGTTGTCCTTGTCCGCGTGAGCGCGGGCCTCCGGTGGGATGTCCGTGGTGACCGTGAAGCCGCCTTCGTGACCGATGACCTTGATGTGCTTCTTCCGGCCGCGTTCCACGGCCTCCTCGAGTTGCTTCTGGTAGCTCTTCAGCTCGCCCCGGGTGTCGTCGAGGATGCTGTGGATCGTCCTGGACTGGGTGTGGGCGTCGACGAACTCCCCCGCGGTCTTACCGACGAACTCCTTGGACACCTGGGAGTTGAGCCCCGACCAGTCAGCCTTGTTGGCAGCCTGGTGCAGTCCGTCTTCGGCACTCTTCTTGAGCTTCGCCAGATTGCCGACGAGGGTGCCCCAGTCCTCGACGGCGTCGTCCAGCGGCTTGAAATCGGCGCCGAGGAGATCGTCGAAGTTCATCAGTGGTCCTTCTTCTTCTCGTCCGGCTTCCCGTAGTACACGGGGTTCGGTTTGCCCGGCGCTCCTACGCGCTCGTCGAAGCCTTGGTCGAGGGTGTCGATGCTGCTCATCTGACGCTGGATGTAGTGCTCGTCCCCGGCGTGAACCTTCTTCGTGACCTGCATGTGGTTCGAGATGTGGGCGCAGGCGTCCATCAGGGACTTCAGTTGCTCTTCCCATCGATCTGCTACGTGCTGCAGGCCGGAACCCAGAGAGAAACCTTGGCCCAGCAGGTTGCCGGCCGCTTTGCTACTGCTGGCGTCGGCGACGCGGGCCTGATCCCACAGGTTGTCGTAGAGCGTGTTGGCGTGACTGCCGATCTTGGACAGGTCGGCGTCACTGACCTCGAGGTCACCCGTCTTGCCAGGGAGTGTCGGAGCGCCGTTCTGCGAGCTCCCGCCGTCGGCCTGGTTCAGCCTCATCCGAGTTGACTGGCGTCCGGCGGCTTCGGTCTTCAGCTGTTCCCACTCGTCCCATGCCATGGATGAGTACCTTCCCCCGCGCGTCCCCGTGTGTCCGGTTGCTTTCGCGACCTTTTGATGCCGGATCAAGCTAGCAATCGCACTACCAAGATCACAGCGTGAGGTGGCGATCTCATAGGTCTGAGCCCGTCAGATTCCGGGCGGACAGGCGGGTTGCCAGGGCGAGTTCGACGCGGTGCCGGGACGGGCGCTCCCGATGGCCCTCGTTGACGCGGCCACACAGAGTCCGTCCGGGCGTCAGTCGCAGTGCAGCCGCAGGATTGGGCGGAGCCGCCCGTGGAGGGGGCGAACGGGTTGCCGGTCGGCCTGAGACGTACGGTGAAGCGGCATGTGCCGTAGCGAGAGAGGAAACCGGGCGTGGGCGTACCTGAGTCTGCGAAGACGCGAGAGTCCGGGTTGCCGACCGGCACGTACCAGCCCGCCCCCTCCGTCGGGAAGTTGCTGGTCTTCGGGCTGGCGTTTGTTGTGTTCGCCGTGATTGTTATCGGCGGGGGCGTAATCCTGGCCGGCTGATGACAACGCCGAAGGGGCGTTCCGCGCTGGCGGGACGCCCCTTCGTGAACGTGCAGCCCAGCGCCGTTGGGCTGCCAGAGGCCGTGACCGGAATCGAACCGGTGTGCTTCGCTTTGCAGGCGAATCCCTAAACCACTCGGGCACACGGCCAAGCTTGTTCTTGCTTGCTGTTGTGACGACCGTAGGGGGCCGTCCCGCGCCCCTCAAGGGTTTCGGGGCCTCCGCAACGCGACTGCCATACGGCGTTCATGATCCGGGTCGGGCGGGTCGGGTCGGGTCGGGTCGGTCGCGCGCGGGCGTACGACCAAGGGACCAGTCGGCCCCCGTCTCCCGACAGGGGCCAGGTCGCCCTACGCCCCTTACTCTGATCCGCATGGCCGCCCTCGAAGACGACATAGAAGCCGGGCCGGGCGTGGTTTCCGGTCCGGGACTCGCCGCGCTCGCCGACATCGAAGGCGTCCTCGGGCGTACCTATCGCGCGCTCAGCGTCGGCGTCGTCACCGTTGTTCTGCTGATCGCCTTCGAGGCCACCGCCGTAGGGACCGCGATGCCCGTCGCCGCGCGGGAGTTGGACGGGGTCTCGCTGTACGCCTTCGCCTTCTCCGGGTACTTCACCACCAGCCTCTTCGGCATGGTCCTCGCCGGGCAGTGGGCCGACCGGCGAGGACCGCTCGGGGCGCTCGGGGCCGGGATCGGGGCCTTCGCCGCCGGGCTGCTGGTCGCCGGGACCGCGGGGTCCATGTGGCTCTTCGTCGCCGGGCGGGCTGTGCAGGGGCTCGGCGGGGGGCTGGTCATCGTGGCGTTGTACGTCGTCGTCAGCCGGGCCTATCCGCCGCGGCTGCGGCCCGCCATCATGGCGGCGTTCGCGGCGAGCTGGGTCGTGCCGTCGATCGTGGGGCCGCTCGCGGCCGGCGCCGTGACCGAGCACCTCGGATGGCGCTGGGTGTTCCTGGGGATACCGGTGCTCGTCCTGCTCCCGTTGGGACTCGCGCTGCCGCAGATCCGGCGGCGGGCCGCCGGGCCCGTCCCGGGCGCCACCGGCGGGGCCCTCGACCGACGCCGGATCCGCCTCGCGTTCGGGATCTCGCTCGGCGCCGGGCTGCTCCAGTACGCCGCCCAGGACCTGCGGCCCCTCGCCCTCGTGCCCGGGGCCGTGGGCGCCGCACTGCTCGTGCCGTCCGTGCTCGGGCTGCTGCCCCGCGGCACGTACCGGGCCGTACGCGGGCTGCCGTCGGTGGTGTTGCTGCGCGGGGTCGCGGCGGGGTCGTTCATCGCGGCCGAGTCGTTCGTGCCGCTGATGCTGGTCACCCAGCGCGGACTGTCGCCGACGCTCGCCGGGTTCTCGCTGGCCGGGGGTGGTGCCACGTGGGCGCTCGGGTCGTGGATGCAGTCCCGGCCCCGGTTCGAACCGCACCGGGAGCGGCTCGTCGCCGCAGGCATGGTGCTCGTCGCCGCCGCCATCGCGGCCGCCCCGAGCGTACTGATCGAGGCCGTGCCGGTGTGGACGGTGGCCGTCGCGTGGGGGTTCGGGTGCCTGGGGATGGGGCTCGTCATCTCCTCCACCAGCGTGCTCCTCCTCCAGCTCTCCGCTCCCGAGGAGGCCGGGACGAACTCCGCCGCCCTGCAGATCTCCGACGGGCTCGCGAACGTCGTCCTGCTCGCCGCCGGCGGGGCCGCCTTCGCCGCCCTCGGCGGGGGAGCGGTGGGGCACGGGGTCTCCGACGGGGCGGGCGGCTCGCACCCCGCCGCCTTCGTCGCCGTGTTCCTGCCGATGGCGGCGGTCGCCCTCGTCGGGGCCTGGGTGGGGACACGGCTGCGCGGGCCCTCCGGGGAACCGGCTCAGCAGGCCGTCGGGGAGTGAGCTCAGCCGGCCGTCGGGGAGTGAGCTCCGGCCGACCGGGTGCGGGCGGGACGCCGAGGCTCGGCATCCGGGACACCCGAGGCGCGCGGCATCCGGAACACCCGAGGCGCGGCCGCCCGGGCACCCGGGGGGCCTACGGGACACCCGAGGCATGGCCTCCGCGAGTGACCTCCCCGCGACTCCCCGTGAGCCGACGCCAGTTGATCTGTGACGCGCGTCCCACCCGGCGCTCACCCGGCCTCGTCCGTCGGGTCGGTCAACCTCGGCACCGGTAGGGTGGCCCGGTTGTCATACGTAGCCGTGTCGTCATACGTAGCCGTGCCGTCGATCTCAAGTAACCGGAGACCGTGACTACCACCGCCGCCACCAACTCCTCGTCCCACCACCTTTCCCCCGCCTTCCCCGGCCGCGCCCCCTGGGGCACCGCCAACAAGCTGCGGGCCTGGCAGGAAGGGGCGATGGAGAGGTACCTCCAGGAGCAGCCGCGCGACTTCCTCGCGGTCGCCACCCCGGGGGCCGGGAAGACCACCTTCGCGCTCACCCTCGCGTCGTGGCTGCTGCACCATCACGTCGTGCAGCAGGTGACCGTGGTCGCGCCGACCGAGCACCTGAAGAAGCAGTGGGCCGAGGCGGCCGCCCGCATAGGGATCAAGCTGGACCCGGAGTACAGCGCGGGGCCGCTCAGCAGGGAGTACCACGGCGTCGCCGTGACGTACGCCGGTGTCGGCGTGCGGCCCATGCTGCACCGCAACCGCAGCGAGCAGCGCAAGACCCTCGTCATCCTCGACGAGATCCACCACGCCGGTGACAGCAAGTCCTGGGGCGAGGCATGCCTGGAGGCGTTCGAGCCGGCCACCCGCCGGCTCGCCCTCACCGGTACGCCGTTCCGCTCCGACACCAACCCGATCCCCTTCGTCCAGTACGAGGAGGGGCGGGACGGCATCCGGCGGTCCTCCGCCGACTACACGTACGGCTACGGGAGCGCGCTCGGCGACGGCGTCGTGCGGCCCGTCATCTTCCTCTCCTACAGCGGCAACATGCGCTGGCGGACCAAGGCCGGTGACGAGATCGCCGCGCGGCTCGGCGAACCGATGACCAAGGACGCCGTCAGCCAGGCCTGGCGGACCGCCCTCGACCCGCGCGGCGAGTGGATGCCCAGCGTGCTGCGCGCCGCCGACGCCCGGCTGACCGAGGTCAGGAAGGGCATCCCGGACGCGGGCGCCCTCGTCATCGCCTCCGACCAGGACTCGGCGCGCGCGTACGCGAAGCTGATCCGGGAGATCACCGGCAGCAAGGCGACGCTCGTACTCTCCGACGACACCGGCGCCTCCAAGCGGATCGACGACTTCGCGGCGAGCGACGACCGCTGGATGGTCGCCGTGCGGATGGTGTCCGAGGGCGTCGACGTCCCCCGCCTCGCCGTGGGCGTGTACGCCACCACGATCTCGACGCCGCTGTTCTTCGCGCAGGCCGTAGGGCGTTTCGTACGGTCCCGGCGGCGCGGCGAGACCGCCTCCGTCTTCCTGCCCACCGTCCCCGACCTGCTCGGCTTCGCCAACGAGATGGAGGTCGAGCGCGACCACGTGCTCGACAAGCCGAAGAAGGAAGGGGAGGAGGACCCCTACGCCGAGTCCGAGAAGGAGATGGACGAGGCGAACAAGCAGGAGGACGAGGACACCGGCGAGCAGGAGCAGTTCTCCTTCGAGGCGCTGGAGTCCGAGGCCGTCTTCGACCGGGTCCTCTACGACGGCGCCGAGTTCGGTATGCAGGCCCGCCCGGGGAGCGAGGAGGAGCAGGACTACCTCGGCATCCCGGGCCTCCTCGAACCCGACCAGGTGCAGCTGCTCCTCCAGAAGCGGCAGGCGCGGCAGATCGCCCACAGCCGCAAGAAGCCCGACAACGAGGCCGATCTGCTCGAACTGCCCGCCGAGCGGCGGCCCGTCGTCTCCCACAAGGAGATGATGGAACTGCGCAAGCAGCTCAACACCCTGGTCGGCGCGTACGTCCATCAGAGCGGCAAGCCGCACGGTGTGCTCCACACCGAACTGCGGCGCGTGTGCGGCGGGCCGCCGAGCGCCGAGGCGACCGCGGGGCAGTTGCGGCAGCGCATCGCCAAGGTGCAGGAGTGGGCCACCCGCATGAAGTGACATGGGGATCAAGTGCGGGCAATCGCGAATAACTCAGGCTTCGGGCTGCCCGGATTCTGGACGGAGTCTTCCGCTCAGCGGGACGACCTCGCTACATTCCCGGCAACGCACACGCCCCGTGGCAGCGCCGCCGCGGAGCGCAGCCGGTACGCACGAAGACAGTCGTATGCAGCCCAGCGCCTGATCACCGACCGGCGGCTCTGACGCGCGTCGCCCAAGGGACAGGCGGCGACAACCGCCGCGTAGGAGACCGCCGACCCTCACTAATAAGGAGTGGGCGTCGTGACCGCGGAGACCTCCCAGACGCTCGACCGGGGACTGCGCGTCCTCAAACTGCTCGCCGACACCGACCACGGGCTGACCGTGACCGAGCTCTCCAACAAGCTCGGCGTCAACCGCACCGTCGTCTACCGACTGCTCGCCACGCTGGAGCAGCACGCGCTCGTACGCCGTGACCTGGGTGGCCGCGCCCGGGTCGGGCTCGGGGTGCTGCGCCTCGGCCGGCAGGTCCATCCGCTGGTGCGTGAGGCCGCGCTGCCCGCGCTGCGCTCGCTCGCCGAGGACATCGGGGCGACCGCGCATCTGACGCTCGTGGACGGTTCCGAGGCGCTGGCCGTGGCCGTCGTCGAGCCGACCTGGACGGATTACCACGTCGCGTACCGCACCGGGTTCCGGCACCCCCTCGACAGGGGGGCCGCGGGCCGCGCCATCCTCGCCTCGCGGCGGGGCGTGCTGCCCGAGCCCGGGTACACGCTGACGCACGGCGAGCTGGAGGCGGGGGCGAGTGGCGCGGCGGCGCCGCTGCTCGGGGTGACCGGTCTTGAGGGGAGCGTCGGGGTCGTGATGCTGGCCGATGCCGTGCCGGAGCGGGTCGGGCCTCGGGTGATGGATGCGGCGCGGGAGGTCGCCGACGCGTTGCGCTAGCCGCGCGGGGCCGGTTTTGGGCGGGCCCGGGGTATATCGGCCTGTCGTCGCATCCGGTGTGCCCGTAGCGCCGTAGCGCCGTATCGCCGTTGCGTCGTCCGCGGCTGCGGGGCCGTGGGGGCTGGTCGCGCAGTTCCCCGCGCCCCTTGAGAGGCGCACTTCGTGCGCCGTCTCAGGCGGCGGTCCTCGCTGGCTCGGCCCCCGGGGCGAAGACGCGGCCCACGCCCTGGACCCCGGGCGCGTTAGATTGAACCCGTGTTCAACCGCCTCAGCCGCCCCGCTGCCCTCATCCTGTGCGCGCTTCCGGTCGTCGCGCTGCTCGCTGTGGCGGGGTTCGCCCCGTTGCCGTTCTCGGTGGCGCAGCCAGGGCCCACCACGAACGTTCTCGGCGACGACGACGGCAAGCCCGTCATCGAGGTCTCCGGTGCTCCCACCCGGGACACGAGCGGGAAGCTCCGGGCGGTGACCATCGTGGCGACCGGGCCCGACGCCCCTGTGCACTTCGGTGACGTGCTCGACGGGTGGTTCGCCGATGACCGCGCGATCATGCCGCGCGACTCCGTCTACCCGGCGGGGGACTCCACCAAGGAGATCGAGCGGCACAACAAGAAGGAGATGAAGGGGTCCCAGGACGCCGCCACCGAGGCCGCCCTGGGCTACCTCGGCGACGAGGGCCGGGAGACGGACGGCGTCAGGGTCACCTTGCAGCTCGGCGATGTCGGCGGGCCCAGCGCGGGCCTGCTCTTCTCGCTCGGCATCATCGACCTGCTCGACGGCGACGGCAGCGGCGGGGAGCTGACCGGCGGGAAGTCGATCGCGGGTACCGGCACCATCGACGACGACGGCAAGGTCGGCGCGGTCGGCGGGGTCTCGCTCAAGGTGCAGGCCGCCGACCGGGACGGCGCCACCGTCTTCCTCGTACCGAAGGCGGAGTGCGCGGACGCCAAGGCGTCGGCGCCGAAGTCGATGCGGCTGATCCCGGTCTCCACGCTCAAGGGCGCGGTCACCGCGCTGACGGACCTGGAGAAGGATTCCGGCTCCGTACCGTCCTGCTGAGCCCGCGCCCCGGCGGGCAGAGCTGAGCCCGCGCCCCGGCCGCCGGGGCCGAGCCCCGCGCCCCGGCGGATGCGGCCGATCAGGTATCTCCCGACGCCTGTTCCACCAGCGGGATGATCCGCAGCGGAACGGGGTTCTCCATGACGATCGCCGTGGAGGCCCGGACGATGCCGTCGAAGCCGACGACCAGGTCGATCACCCGCTGGAGATCCGCGTTCGAGCGGGCCACGAGCCGGCACAGCATGTCGCCGCTTCCGGTCGTCGTGTGCAGCTCCAGGACCTCGGGGACACCGTCCAGATGCGCTCTGACGTCGGCTCCCTGCCCCTGCCGGATCTGCAGCGTGGCGAACGCCGTGACCGGATAGCCGAGCGCCGCCGGGTCCACCTGCGGGCCGAAACCGCGGATGACCCCGCTGGAGGTGAGCCGGTCCAGGCGGGCCTGCACGGTGCCGCGCGCGACCCCGAGCCGCCGTGACATCTCCAGCACCCCGATCCGCGGCTCCCGGGCGAGCAGGACGATCAGCCGCCCGTCGAGATGATCGATCGGCATGTGCGCCTCCGGGGTGGTCATCCTGTGCAATCAGTCTGCCGGAACCGGCGGCTCCCTGAACAGATTGCCCAGCCGATACGCGAACTGTTGCGCACCTTGCCGAACGGCGGGAGCCTCCCCACATGACGCAGACCACACACTCGTCCTCGCAGAACGCTCCCGACACCGCCCGGCAGGCCGACCCCTTCCCGGTGAAGGGAATGGACGCGGTCGTCTTCGCCGTGGGCAACGCCAAACAGGCCGCGCACTTCTACTCCACCGCCTTCGGCATGAAGCTCGTCGCCTACTCCGGACCGGAGAACGGCAGCCGCGAGACCGCTTCGTACGTCCTGACCAACGGCTCCGCCCGTTTCGTGTTCACCTCCGTCATCAAGGCGTCCTCCGAGTGGGGCCACTTCCTCGCCGACCACGTCGCCGCGCACGGTGACGGCGTCGTCGACCTCGCCATCGAGGTGCCGGACGCGCGCGCCGCGTACGCGTACGCCGTCGAGCACGGCGCCCGCGGCGTCCAGGAGCCGTACGAGGTGAAGGACGAGCACGGCACGGTCGTGCTCGCGGCCATCGCGACGTACGGCAGGACCCGCCACACCCTGGTCGAGCGCTCCGGTTACGACGGCCCGTACCTGCCCGGCTTCGCGCCCGCGGACCCGATCGTCGAGCCGCCCGCCAAGCGCACCTTCCAGGCCATCGACCACTGCGTCGGCAACGTCGAACTCGGCCGGATGAACGAGTGGGTGGCGTTCTACAACAAGGTCATGGGCTTCACGAACATGAAGGAGTTCGTCGGCGACGACATCGCGACCGAGTACAGCGCGCTGATGTCGAAGGTCGTCGCGGACGGCACGCTGAAGGTCAAGTTCCCGATCAACGAGCCGGCCGTCGCCAAGAAGAAGTCCCAGATCGACGAGTACCTGGAGTTCTACGGCGGCGCGGGCGTCCAGCACATCGCGCTCGCCACGAACGACATCGTCGCCTCCGTACGCGCCATGCGCGCGGCCGGCGTCCAGTTCCTCTCCACCCCGGACTCCTACTACGACACGCTCGGCGAGTGGGCCGGGGAGACCCGTGTCCCCGTCGAGACCCTGCGCGAGCTGAAGATCCTCGTCGACCGCGACGAGGACGGCTATCTGCTGCAGATCTTCACCAAGCCGGTCCAGGACCGGCCGACGGTCTTCTTCGAGATGATCGAACGGCACGGCTCGATGGGCTTCGGCAAGGGCAACTTCAAGGCCCTCTTCGAGGCGATCGAGCGGGAGCAGGAGAAGCGCGGAAACCTTTAGGCGGACGGTCGCCCGTCACTTAATCTGACCGCATGGCCAGGATGAACGACGTAGGCGGCACGACAGGGTTCGGTGCCATCGACACCAGCGATGACGCCGAACCCTTCCACGCGGACTGGGAGGCGCGCGTCTTCGCCCTCCAGCGCGCGCTGCTCGTCAAGAAGGTCTTCAACCTCGACGAGTTCCGGGACGCCATCGAGACGATGCCGCCGGCCGAGTACCTCGCGGCTTCGTACTACGAGCGCTGGTTCCATGCGATCCGTACGCTCCTGGAGCGCAAAGGCGTGATCGCGGAAGGGGCGCTGAACGATGCCTGAACCCGCCTACGCGCCAGGGGACCTGGTCCGCACCTACCGCCACGACCCGCCGCACCACACCCGGCTGCCGCGCTACGCCCGCGGCAAGCTCGGCGTCGTCGTCGAGCCGGAGGGCGAGACGCCGCTCGCCGACGTACGCGCGGGGGGCCGCGACGACGCGCCCCTCGTCATGATCTACGCGGTGCGGTTCGCGGCGCGGGAGTTGTGGGGCGAGGGCGATCACGAAGTGGTCCTCGACCTGTCCGAGAGTTACCTGCGGAAGGCTGACGCGCACGATGTCCGGTGACCACGACGACGCGGTGATCTCCCGCCAAGTACGCCTGCTGGAAACGATGTTGGAGGACAAGGGCATCGTCGGCGGGGACACCGTCGACGAGGTCATCGACGGGTTCCTGGCCGACGCCTCCCCGGTGAACGGCGCGAAGGTGGTGGCGCGGGCCTGGACCGACCCCGCCTTCAAGGCGCGGCTGCTCGCCGACGGCACGGCCGCCGTCGGCGAACTCGGGTTCGCCGCCGGGGGAGTCCAGCACCAGCGCCTGCGGGTCGCCGAGAACACGGAGTCCGTGCACAACGTCATCGTGTGCACCCTGTGCTCCTGCTACCCGCTGCGGCTGCTCGGCCCTTCGCCGGGCTGGTACAAGAGCGAGGCGTACCGCTCGCGCGTGGTGCGGGATCCGCGCAGCGTGCTGGCCGAGTTCGGAGTGACGCTGCCGAAGGATGTACGCGTCACCGTGTGGGACTCCAGCGCCGAGACCCGGTACATGGTCCTGCCGCGGCGCCCCGAGGGCACGGAGGCGCTGACCGAGCCGGAACTGGCCGCGCTGGTCACACGGAACGGGATGATCGGCACGGCGCTGACCTAGGGCGTGCCAGGCGCCGCGGGGCAGACGCGAATTGTCAGACACGCCCTAGGGGCGCGGGACCCGCGCGAGCTCAACGCCGCTCAGCCGCCGGGACCCGCGCCGCAGGCTTGGCCGTCGGGGCGGGTACCGGCGGCTTGGCCGCCTGGGCGGGCGCTGTCGGCTTGGGCGCCGGGGCGGGCGGCTTCGGGCGGGGTGGCCACATCTGCGCGGGCCCGCCCCCGGGCGGCTCCCCGAGCGAGGCCAGTGCCTGCCGGGCCCGTGGAGCGAGCAGCGGGGAGAACGCCGGGTTGATGCGCAGAGCCTCGCCGAGGTGCCGCCGCGCCGCCCCGTACAGCCCCAACCGGCGCTCCGCCGCGCCCCGGTGATACATCGTCAGGGCGCTGCGCAGCGTCCCGCCTCCCTGCCGGTCCGTGGCCCGCCGCAGCAGCCCGATCGCCCCGGTGTCGTCGCCGGCCCGGTGCAGCGCCCAGCCCAGCGCGTCCGCCGCCTCGACGCCGGGCGCCCGCTGCCACTCCGTGCGGAGCCGCCGTACCGCGGCCGCCGGGTCCCCGTGATCGGCCTCGTACCGGCCGAGCACGAGCGCGTCGTCCACCCCGTGCGCCCCCTGCGCCGCCGCGCGGGCCCGCACCGCGGCGTACTGCGCGCGGGCCGCCCCCGCCCGGCGCATCGACTCGTACAACTCGCCCAATTCCAGGGCGTATTCGGGGGCAGGACGCTCGGCGAGGGCCCGGTGGTACGCCAGCGACGCCTCCGGCGCCCGGCCCAGCGAGGCGAGGGCCCGGCCCCGGCCCGCGAGCGCGGCGGGGAAGCGGGGGTCAGCGGCGAGCGCCGCGTCGAAGTGGCGCAGGGCGTCGGCCGGTTCGCCGCGCTCCCAGGCCAGTTCACCCGCGCGGTGCAGCAGCGCGGCCCGCTCGGTGGGTGTGCCGGCCCGGGCGGCCGCGTCGGCGAGCACCGCGGCGGCGTCCTCCCGCCGACCCCGGTCCCGGTACACGGCCGCGGTGCGCAGCGACACCGCCGTCCCTGACGCGAGCCCGGACAGCTTCTCCAGGTTCCGCGCGGCCGCCTTGGGGTCGCCGAGCCCCAGGTAGGCGTCGACCAGCGCGGCATACGCGGGCCAGCGCCGTGGCGCCAGCCGCACCGCGGCCTTGCCCCAGCCGCGGGCGCCGCGCCAGTCGCCCCGCGCGGCGGCCAGCCCGGCGAGGCCGTCCAGCGCCGCCACGTTCCCCCGCGGGCGTACCTCCAGCGAACTGCGCAGGGCCCGCTCGGCCTTGAGGTAGTACGCCGAGTCGGCGGTACGCGTACCGCGCTCCACGTAGGCGGCTCCGAGCGCCGCCCACGTCCGGTCCGCCCGGCCCGACCGAGGGGCCCGGCGCAGTGCGGCCTCCCGCTCGCCGATCAGCACGGTCAGATCGGGCAGCGCGGCGGGCGCCCCGGCGGCGGCCGCGATCGCCGCCCGCCCGGCGGGCCCCGGCGGCGCGGGCGGACCCTGCGCGGCGCGGTCGTCCGGCCGCAGGAGGAGCACGCCGCCGAGGAGCACGCACCCGGTGACCACCACGACGAACGCCCGCCGCAGAGCGCGGGAGCGGCGGCGCGGCGCGGTGAAGGCGGGCGGCATGCCGGGCCACGCCGCGTCCTCAGAGAATTCGGGCGGCTCCGGGAACGCCATGGAGTGCTCCATGACGCTCACTGTGCGGCCGTGCGAAGTACGCATCCGGGCGCCATTCCGGCCCGGGTCCGACCCCGCCGGCGGGTTCACACCGATGGCCCCGGGTGCCAGGCTGTGATCATGAGCCGCACTCTCATCGATCTGCTGGGCGACGGGCTGCCCGCCGAGGCGCTCGTCACCGACCCTGACGTCACCGCCTCCTACGCCCACGACATGGCGAGCTTCTGCGACGCGGGCAGCCCCGCCGTCGTCGTGCTGCCCCGCACCGTCGAACAGGTCCAGCACGTCATGCGCACCGCCACGGCGCTGCGCGTCCCCGTCGTCCCCCAGGGCGCCCGCACGGGACTGTCGGGCGCCGCCAACGCCACCGACGGCTGCATCGTGCTCTCGCTCGTCAAGATGGACGGCATCCTGGAGATCAGCCCGGTCGACCGGATCGCCGTCGTCGAACCGGGCGTCATCAACGCCACCCTCTCCCGCGCCGTCGACGACCACGGCCTGTACTACCCGCCGGACCCGTCGAGTTGGGAGATGTGCACCATCGGCGGCAACATCGGCACCGCATCCGGCGGCCTGTGCTGCGTGAAGTACGGGGTCACCGCGGAGTACGTGCTCGGCCTCGACGTCGTCCTCGCCGACGGCCGCCTGCTGTCCACCGGGCGGCGCACCGCGAAGGGCGTCGCGGGCTACGACCTGACCCGTCTCTTCGTCGGTTCGGAGGGCAGTCTCGGCATCGTGGTCCGGGCGACGCTCGCCCTGAAGCCGAAACCGCCCCGACAGCTCGTCCTGGCAGCCGAGTTCGAGTCCTCCGCGGCGGCCTGCGACGCCGTCTGCCGGATCATGGAGGACGGCCACGTCCCCTCGCTCCTGGAGCTGATGGACCGTACGACCGTCAAGGCGGTCAACGCCATGGCGCACATGGGTCTGCCCGAGACCACGGAGGCTCTCCTCCTCGCCGCCTTCGACACCCCGGACCCGGCCCAGGACCTCGCCGCGGTCGGCGCCCTGTGCGAGGCCGCGGGCGCCACCCAGGTCGTGCCCGCCGAGGACGCCGCCGAGTCCGAACTGCTGCTCCAGGCACGGCGGTTGTCCCTCACCGCGCTCGAAGCGGTCAAGGGCACCACGATGATCGACGACGTGTGCGTGCCGCGTTCGAGACTCGGCGAACTCCTGGAAGGCGTCGAACGGATCGCCCAGAAGTACGCCCTCACCATCGGGGTCTGCGCACACGCCGGCGACGGCAACACGCACCCCACCGTCTGCTTCGACGCCCAGGACGCCGACGAGGGCCGCCGCGCCCGCGAGTCCTTCGACGAGATCATGGCGCTCGGCCTGGAGCTCGGCGGCACCATCACCGGCGAGCACGGCGTGGGCGTCCTGAAGAAGGAGTGGCTGGCGCGCGAGCTCGGCCCGGTCGGCGTCGACGTACAGCGGGCGGTCAAGGCGACCTTCGACCCGCTCGGCCTGCTCAACCCGGGCAAACTCTTCTGACCGTGCCCCCGCGACCGCCGGGGCCTCACCGCTCGTCGGACGACGACTCGTCCGACGGCCACGGGTCGCGCGGGTAGAGGCCGTCGGCCGGGGACGTGGCGAGCAGCTCGGCGAGGCCGTCGTCGATGCCGAGCTGCTCGCCCTCAGAGCCCGGCGGAACCTTCCGCAGCGTCCGCTCCAGCCAGGCCGAGACGGGCGCGGCGGGCGCTTCGAGGAGCGCGTCGCCGTCCGGCGAGGTCAGCGCCATCAGGACGACATTGCGCCCGTCCGTCTTCGCCGGCCACACCCGCACGTCCCCGTGCCCGCTGGGCCGGAACACCCCCTCCACGAGCAGCTCGCGGGCGAACGTCCAGTGGACCGGGTGGTCCGAGCCGAGATGGAACATGATGTGGACGGCGTACGGGTCGTCGGTCCGGTAGGTGAGGCGGGCCGGCACGGGGATGCTCCGCTCGGGCGACAGCACCAGTTTCAGCTCGAGTTCGCGTTCCACAACGGTGTGCATGTCGGGCGCTTCCTTTCCTCTGTACGGGGCCCGGGAGCGGGCCCGTGCTGGGGGAGAGCGCGATGTCCCGTCAGCATTACGCGAGTTCGGGAAAGAATTTCCGGCGGCCCGCGTCCCCCGGTACGTTCCCGGTTCGTTGCCCGGAAAGTGGGGCGTACCGGCGGACCGGCACGGGCGGGTGCGGCCGTCTGATAGATGTGGAGGCCACAACAAGACCCCCGAGCAGATACGGGACGACGGACATGAGCGCCCCAACCCCGGCCCCCGGTGACGACAGGCCCCGCGAAGGCTACTACCCCGACCCGTCCATTCCCGGATATGTCCGGTACTGGAACGGAGCCGCCTGGGTCCCCGGTACCAGCCGCCCCGCCCCGTCGGAGGGCGAGACCCTGCCGACCCCGCAGGGCTCGTCGCCGGAGCCCGCCCCGGCGGAGGAGACCGGCCCCGTCTTCCTCGACGAGGAGCCCTCCGTGCGTACGGAGACGGGCCCCGACGAGGCGGTGTCGCCCGAGCCCGCCTCCGCCTGGGCGGCCGACACCTCCCACCAGACCGGCTTCGGCGGTGAGCAGGACCGCCGGGTCTCCTGGGGCGCGGACGCCTCCGGCGCGGAGGCGGAGGAGGGCGCAGAGGCCCCGGCCGCCGTCGAGCCGCCCGCCGCCGTCCCGGCCCCAGTCCCGGCCCCGGAGCGGTCGGACGGCACCGTCGCGATCCGTGCCGTACGGCCCGGCGCGGGCGACGCCCCGCGCCGCGAGGGCACCATGACGATCCGGGCGGTACCGCAGCAGACGCCTGCCCGGGCGGCTGCCGCGGAGCCCGTGCGGCCCCCGAGCCCGACACCTGAGCCGACCCCCGGCCCGGCGGCCGGCCCGACGCCCGGCCCGACGCCCGCGCAGAGCCAGCCGCAGGCACAGCCGCCCTCACGGACCCCGATTCAGCCACAGGCGGCCCAGGCGCAGGCCCCGGCTCAGCCCCAGCCCCAGCCCCAACCCCTGGCGGCCTCGGCGCAGCCCCCGGTCCGGCCCGCGGCGCCGGGCCCGGCCCAGCCGCAGATGCCGGTCCAGCCCCGCCCGAGCCTCGACGCCCGGCCCGCGCCGACACCCGGTCCCGCCGCCCCTGCTCCCGCTCCCGCCCCCGGGTACGGGTACCCGGGGCCCGCCCAGCCGGCCCCGGCGCCGGGCACGAACCAGCCCGGCTACGGCTACCCCCAGCCCGCGCCCGGCTACGGCTACCCCCAGCCCGCGCCCGCGTACGGCTACCCGCAGCCCGCGTCCGCCGTGCCGTCGCCCGTCACCCAGGGCCCCGGTGGCGGTTCGCCGTCCTGGGCGCAGCAGGTGCATCAGCTGGCGACCCCGCAGGCCGCGGAGGCGGAGGGCCCGGTCACCCCGTTCAAGCCGGTGGCCAGCGACCCGTTCCTCGCCGCCGCGCAGGCGCAGGCGTCCGTGCGGCCCGCGGGCCTCGGCAAGCGGTTCGTGGCGCGGCTCATCGACTCGGCCGTCCTGGGCGCGGTCACCGCGGCCGCGGGCGTGCCGCTCGGCACCCGCGCGCTCGACCACATCGACGGCAAGATCGACGCGGCGAAGGCCTCGGGCCGGCAGGTCACGGTCTGGCTGCTCGACGGCACGACGGCGACGTACCTCGGCATCGTCCTCGCCGTGCTGCTCGTCTTCGGTGTCCTCTACGAGGCGCTGCCGACCGCCAAGTGGGGGCACACGCTGGGCAAGAGGCTGATGGGCCTGAGCGTGCGGGAGATCGAGGGGAGCGACTCCCCGTCGTTCGGCGCGGCCCTGCGCCGCTGGCTCGTCTACAGCGTGCCCGGCGTGCTCGGCATCGGGATCATCGGCGTCCTGTGGGGCGCCGTCGACCGGCCGTGGCGGCAGTGCCTGCACGACAAGGCGGCCCGCACGTTCGTGGCCGGGTAGCGAGCGGGAAGTTGGCCGGAGAGCGCCGCCCCGGTCATCCGGACGGCGGCCCGCCGGGTGCGTCGCGCGGGCGTTCGCGGTCCACTCGGGCCATGAGTACCGAACCGCCGCCCAGCGGATCCGGCCCGGCGCCGGACGACGACCCGTTCCGTAAGCCGCCCCCGGCCTCGCCGGGCGGCGGCTCCCCGTACGACGGTCCCGGCGACCCCCAGGGCTCACCGGGCCAGAACCCGTACGACTCCCCGCAGAACCCCTACGGTTCGGCGCCCCCTCCGTACGGCGGTGACCCGTACGGACCGGGGGGTGGCGGCGGCTACGGCGGCACCGACCCGCTGGCCGGGATGCCGCCGCTGGCCGACAGCGGCAAGCGTGTCCTCGCGCGGATCATCGACCTGATCCTGGTCGGGATCGTCGTGGGCCTGCTGTCCTGGGCGTTCGGGACCTCCGAGTACGAGACGGACCCCGACAAGATCGAGTACGGCCGGCAGTTCGGTCAGTCGCTGCTCGCGGCCGTGCTCTACGTCGGCTACGACACCTTCATGACGGCGAAGACCGGCCAGACTCTCGGCAAGAAGCTGATGAAGCTGCGCGTGGCCAACCTCGACAACGGGGCGACGCCCAGCGTGCAGACCAACCTGATCCGCGCGCTCGTGCTGTGGATCCCCGCCGTCTTCTGCTGCGCCTGCATCTGGACGGCGATCTGCGGCGGCTGGAGCTTTTTCGACAAGCCCTACAAGCAGGGCCTGCACGACAAGGCCGCGAAGACGGTGGTCGTCAGCAGCGCCTGACCGCGCGCGGCACCGAAGAGGCGCCGCGGCAGCGGTGGCGTACGACCGACCCGGCGGGTCCGTGCTTCACGGGCCCGCTGGTTCGCGCTCCCTGACGCTCCGGGGCTTGCTCGCGGGCGCCGGGGCCGCGATGCGCTGCGTGGGCACCCGCCCGGCCTGCTGGGCCGTCTCCGGCCCGGCCTCCCGCACGGCGGTGGCGGCCGGTGCGCGACGGGGTACGGAGAACGCCACGAACAACCCGAGGATCAGGGCCGACACGGCGATCACGCCCACGCCGGGGCCCGAACTCGTCTCGGACAGCAGCAGCATGGCGATGGTGGAGCAGACGACGGTGGCGGAACCGTAGAGGAGCTGTGCGACAGTCGGGCGAGGCATGGCGGTATCCGTCCTCGTGACATCAGGGGAGCGCGAGAAGGGCGAACCCGGTGGGTCCCACCGCGTCGGCCCGACTCTATTCGGACCTGTGCCCGAGCGGAACGACCAGTAAGCATGACCTAACACACAGTGCAGGTGCATGGGGGGCGCACGGAGTCATCCGGTCCACCCCTTGGACTGCCGGACGCGCCGTGAGTATCGCCGTGCTTGTCCGGATTCCGGATCCGCCCCCCTGGATAGTGCAACGGAAACGTCACAGTCAAGGGCTGTTATTTCTCCTCTACCTCCGGTCAAATGGCGTCACTTGTGACACGTGGCCAGCGCGCCACGGAGGAGGGGACCACTCAAGTGACCATCAAGAGACGGGCGTTGCGATCCGCCGCCGTACTCGTGACCGTGGCCGCCACCGCGGCCACCGGTTCCATAGCGGCGACGACCGCCCAGGCCGACACACCGGCCGCGACGAGCACGACCTCCGGGAAGACGTACGGGGGCAAGGGGCACGTCATGGACGGCCCGTTCAGCAAGCAGCAGGAGCAGCAGCGGCAGACCGCACTGCAGAACGTCCTGCAGGGCACGTCGAAGGTCGTGGAGCGGCACGGCTCCAAGGTCGTCGACCTCGGCAAGGGCAAGTACGTCGAGCTGGGCCGCGAGCGCACGGACAAGATCTTCACGATCCTGACCGAGTTCGGCGACAAGATCGACAACACCACGCTGGTGGACCGTGCGGACGACAACACCCCCGAGCCGAAGCCGAAGTACGGCGGCACGGCAGGCCCGCTGCACAACCGGATAGCCGAGCCGGACCGTGCCACGAACAACAGCACGGCCTGGAAGAAGGACTACAACTCCCAGCACTACAAGGACCTCTACTTCGGGTCCGGCAAGGGAGTCGACTCCCTCAAGACGTACTACGAGAAGACGTCGTCGGGCCGTTACTCCGTCGACGGCGAGGTCTCCGACTGGGTCAAGGTCCCCTGGAACGAGGCGCGTTACGGCTCCAACTACTGCGGCGCCGACAACTGCCCGAACGTCGAGGACCTGGTCCGCGACGGCATCACCGCCTGGGTCGAGCAGCAGAAGGCGGCCGGCAAGTCCGACGCCGACATCAAGGCCGACCTGGCGTCGTACGACCAGTGGGACCGCACGGACCACGACAACGACGGCAACTTCAACGAGCCCGACGGCTACATCGACCACTTCCAGATCGTCCACGCGGGCGAGGACGGATCGGCCGGCGGCGGCGCGCAGGGCGGCGACTCCCTCTGGGCGCACCGCGGTTACGCCTACAGCCGCGACGACGGCGACACCGGCCCGAGCGGCTTCAAGGCGGGCGGCACCCCGGTCGGCGACACCGGCATCTGGGTCGGCGACTACACGATGCAGCCGGAGAACGGCGGCCTCGGCGTCTTCGCCCACGAGTACGCCCACGACCTGGGCCTGCCCGACCTCTACGACACCTCGAACGCGGCCGAGAACTCGGTCGGTTTCTGGTCGCTGATGTCGGCCGGCTCCTGGCTCGGCACCGGCAAGAACGAGATCGGTGACATGCCCGGCGACATGACCGCCTGGGACAAGCTGCAACTCGGCTGGCTCAACTACGACAAGGCGAAGGCGGCGACGAAGTCGACGCACAAGCTGGGTGTGTCGGAGTACAACACCAAGCTGAAGCAGGCGCTCGTCGTCGAACTGCCCGAGAAGCACGTCACCACCGACATCGTGCAGCCCGCCCAGGGCGCCAAGCAGTGGTGGTCGGATTACGGCGACGACCTCGACAACACCCTCGCGCGCCCGGTCGACCTGACCGGCAGGGCGAAGGCGCAGCTGGAGCTCGACGGCTGGTGGAACATCGAGAAGGACTACGACTACCTGTACACGCAGGTCTCCACCGACGGCGGCGCGAGCTGGAAGTCGATCGACGGCACCGCGAACGGCGCCCCGATCACCCGCGACGGCGGCGACAAGCCGGCGCTGACCGGTGACTCCACCACGTTCCAGCACCTGGTCTTCCCGCTCGACGCGTACGCGGGCAGCAAGATCGACATCCGGTTCCGCTACAAGACCGACGGCGGCGCGGGCGGCCTCGGCTTCACCGCCGACAACCTCACGGTGAAGGCGGACGGCGCGGCCCTGTTCACGGACGACGCCGAGGGCGACGACAACGGCTGGACCGCGCGCGGCTTCTCCCGCGTCGGCGCCTCGATCAGCGGCGACTACCCGCAGTTCTACCTCGCCGAGAACCGCCAGTACGTGAGCTACGACAAGACCCTCAAGGTCGGCCCGTACAACTTCGGCTGGCGCGACGGCGGCGCGAAGAACGACTGGGTCGAGCACTACCAGTACCGCCCCGGCCTGGTCGTCTGGCAGTGGGACACCTCGCAGCGCAACAACAACGTCGGCCAGCACCCCGGCAAGGGTCTGGTCCTCCCGGTCGACGCGCACGCGAAGCCGCTGAAGTGGGCGGACGGCAAGCTGATCAGCAACAAGATCACGCCGTACGACGCCGCCTTCGGCTGGTACCCGGTGCCGGGCATGCAGCTCCACAGGCTGGGCGTCGAGACGAAGATCCCGGCGCAGCTCGGCGTCCCGGTCTTCGACGACCACCGGGGCACCTACTGGTACAAGGAGAACCCGACGGGCAGTGTCCAGACAACTGACACCAACACCCGGATCTCCATCGTGGGCCAGCCGCTCGACGGCTCGTCCATGACGATCAAGGTCGGCCCCTCGGCGAAGTAGTCGGTAAAGCCGCAGGTCACAAACGTATCGGCCGCGACCCCCTGGCGGGTCGCGGCCGATCGTGTTTGAGTGCGTCCTGTGAGTTCCTTATTGACACCGCGTCTTACGGGGGAGTGACCGCATGTCCGCAGGAGGGTTCTGCAAGCTGCCGGGCGGCAGTGTGGTGGTCGCCATGACCCTGCCCGCGCCGGGCACCGGCCAGGGCGCGGTCCGCGTCCTGGTCCACGCCGCGAACCGGGCCCGGGCCCTGACCCGGCTGCGCAACCTGGGCCTGCGCGCGGTCTACCTCCGCGGCAACGCGCACCCGCCGACCCCGGACGAGATCACGGCGGTCCTGCACCATCCGGACGGCCTGCTCTGGCGCCAGGCCCCGGACGCGTCGGCGGGCGAGCTGTGGCACCCGATACGGGCCCTGCTCGGCGCCCCGCAGGCTAGGCCACGACCGGCTTCCCGCTGAGCTCGACCCCGGCCTCCCGCAGCTCCTCCAGCGCGGCCTCGGTCGTACCGGCGGCGACCCCCGCGGTCAGGTCGAGCAGCACCTGCGTACGGAACCCGGCCCGGACGGAGTCCAGCGCGGTGGCCCGCACACAGTGGTCCGTCGCGATCCCGACCACGTCGACCTCGCGGATGTCCCGGGCCCGCAGCCAGTCCGCCAGCGACACCCCGTTCTCGTCGGCCCCCTCGAACCCGCTGTAGGCGGCGGCGTACGCGCCCTTGTCGAAGACCGCGTCGATCGCGCCGGAGGCGACGGCGGGTGCGAAGTTCGGGTGGAACCCCACGCCCTCCGTCCCGGCGACACAGTGCGGGGGCCAGCTGCGGACGTAGTCGGGGGAGCGCGGCGGCACGGCGAAGTGGTCACCGGGGTCGACATGGTGGTCGCGGGTGGCGACGACGTGTTGGTAGCCACTGCCGGCCGTCTGCCCGATGAGATCGGTGACAGCGGCAGCGACATCGGCACCCCCCGCCACCGCGAGGCTGCCGCCCTCGCAGAAATCGTTCTGCACGTCTACGACGATCAGGGCGCGGCGCATGGTCGGTGTCCTTACTGAGGTCTGCCGTGGTCGGCTCGGAGAGTACGAGCGTAGAAGCTCCGGGTGCGGAGCGGGAGGGGGCAACCGGGGTACCCGGCGCACCCCGCGCGCTCAGACGTACTCGGTGGGGATGACGGCCTCGCCCCGGGAGAGCTGCGTCGCCGACAGCGGCAGCCCGTCGCGCGCCGCGATGTGCCGCTCGCGCACCGCGTCCAGCGGCTCGCGGGAGAGCACCTCGCCGCCCTTGACCAGCTCGACCAGGAGCTGGCGGTCGGCGAGCTCGTCCGGCACCGGGCCGACGCCCACGACCTCGGCCTCCGCCGCGCCGTCCCGGTCGAGGCGGCGCGCGGCCCACTTGCGGCCGCCGACGGACGTCTTGCCGCCCGCCGACTTCTTCGCGACCGGCACCAGCGGCGCCTTCGGGTCGGCGGACTCGGCGCGCGCGACCAGCTTGTAGACCATCGAGGCCGTCGGGTGCCCGGAGCCGGTCACCAGCTGCGTACCGACGCCGTACGCGTCCACCGGCGCGGCCGCCAGGGAGGCGATGGCGTACTCGTCGAGGTCGGAGGTGACCACGATCTTGGTGTCCTTCGCGCCGAGCTCGTCCAGCTGCTGACGCACCCGGTGCGCGACGAGCAGCAGGTCGCCGGAGTCGATGCGGACGGCGCCGAGCTCGGGCCCGGCGATCTCGACGGCCGTACGGACCGCTTCCTGTACGTCGTACGTGTCCACGAGCAGCGTCGTGCCCTCGCCGAGGGAGTCGACCTGGGCGCGGAAGGCGTCGCGCTCGCAGTCGTGCAGCAGGGTGAAGGCGTGGGCGCTGGTGCCGACGGTCGGGATGCCGTAGCGGAACCCGGCCGCCAGGTCCGACGTGGTCGCGAAGCCGCCGACGTACGCGGCGCGCGAGGCGGCGACGGCGGCCAGCTCGTGCGTGCGGCGCGCGCCCATCTCGATCAGCGGCCGGTCCCCGGCGGCCGAGGCCATCCGGGAGGCGGCCGCGGCGATCGCCGAGTCGTGGTTGAGGATGGAGAGGATCACCGTCTCCAGGAGCACGCACTCGGCGAAGGAGCCCTCGACGCGCAGGATCGGCGAGCCGGGGAAGTAGACCTCGCCCTCGGGGTAACCCCAGATGTCCCCGGAGAATCGATACTGCGCGAGCCACTGGAGTGTCGGCTCGTCCACGACGCCGCGCTCGCGGAGGAAGCCGAGCACGCCCGCGTCGAAGCGGAAGTTCTCCACTGCGTCCAGGACGCGCCCGGTGCCCGCGACGACGCCGTAGCGGCGGCCCTCCGGCAGGCGGCGGGTGAAGACCTCGAAGACCGAGTGCCGGTCGGCCGCGCCCCCGTGCAGGGCGGCCTGCACCATCGTCAGCTCGTAGTGATCGGTGAAGAGCGCTGTCGACGGAACGTCCACCGGCAGGCCAAGGTCCGCTGTGTTCATAGGCTGGATGCTACCCCCGATTAGCGTCAAGGTGACGATTTCTGGGTCCGTTCGCGCGAACCGGCGCGAGCGGCCCGTTTGTGCGGTTCAGGCCCGGTGGTGGCAGCATGGGCCGTGTGACGGCTCCAGCACCCCTTGAGATCGAAAACCCGGAGACGACGGAGGATCTCTCCGTGGTCCCCGAGCCGGACGTCCCCTGGATCACGCTCGTCCACAATGACCCGGTCAACCTGATGAGCTACGTGACGTACGTCTTCCAGAGCTACTTCGGCTACTCCAAGGAGAAGGCCACGAAGCTGATGATGGACGTCCACCAGAAGGGGCGCGCGGTGGTCTCCTCGGGCAGCCGCGAGGAGATGGAGCGGGACGTCCAGGCCATGCACGGCTACGGCCTGTGGGCCACGCTGCAACAGGATCGGAAGTAGATGAGGGGTACAGCGCTCTGATGCCCGGGCACTTCGAACCGGTCCCCGGCGGCGGCGCGGCCGTCGCCCTCGACGACGTCGAGATCTCCATCATCCGCTCGCTCGCCGTGCAGCTCCTGGAGCTGATCGGACCCGGGCCAGGCGGTGAGATCTCGGACGACCCGCTCGCCGAACTCTTCGCCGACGGCCCCAGCGAACCGCCCACCGACGCGGTGCTGCGCCGGCTGCTCCCGGACGCGTACGGCGGCCCGGGCGGGCCCTCCGGCGCGGACGAGGACGAACTGCGCGCGTTCTCCTCGGAGTTCCGCCGCTTCACCGAGAACGACCTGCGGGCCGGCAAGCGCGAGGACGCCCTCGCGGTGATCCGCTCGCTGGACGCGCTCAGCCCGGGCGGTGGCGGCGGTGGCGCGGTCCTCAAGCTCACCCCGGACGAGTCGGTCCGCTGGATGCGGGCCCTGAACGATCTGCGCCTCGCCATCGGCACCCGGCTCGACATCACCGACGAGGAGGACACGGACCTCCTCTACCGCCTCCCCGACGAGGACCCGCGCAAGCCGATGGTGATGGCGTACCTGTGGCTGGGCGGCCTCCAGGAGACGCTGGTCGACACCCTCATGCCGTGATGCCGTTCGCTCAGCGGTCACTCAAATCCGTATAACGATCGCGTCACCGGGCCGACCCCCCTTGCGGTCGTGCGCGCCATTTGTCCCCTTTTTCCAGTGGTCCGTGTCACAGGTGCCCGCTTGGGGCACCGTGAACGCCGTGATAAATCTTCACGACCACCTGGCGGACGCCACCCTTGTCCGCCGGGGGCGCCCTTACCGGCCGACCGCCGGTAGGCACAGCTCCATCCATCCAGGGGCCCAGCCCCCAAGGATCGTCACAGTCGATCCGGGCCACCGACGGCACGGATCGGCATGGAGAAAGGCGCAGCATCATGACCTCAGTGCAGGTCGACAAGCACAACGCCGGCAATGAGGCCGTGAGCGACACCGCCGGCGAGGGCGGTGAGGGCTACAAGCGGGGCCTCGGCTCCCGGCAGATCCAGATGATCGCCATCGGCGGCGCCATCGGGACCGGCCTCTTCCTCGGCGCGGGCAAGGGCATCTCCAAGGCGGGGCCCAGCCTGATCCTCGCGTACGCCATCGCGGGCCTCGTCATCTTCTTCATCATGCGGGCGCTCGGCGAGCTCCTCATGTACCGCCCCGTCTCCGGCTCCTTCGCGGAGTACGCGCGCGAGTTCATCGGCCCCTTCGCGGGCTTCGTGACCGGCTGGACGTACTGGCTGTTCTGGGTCATCACCGGCATGACCGAGGTCACCGCGGCCGCCACCTACATGACGTACTGGTGGAACATCCCGCAATGGGTCTCCGCGCTCGTCTTCACGTTCATCCTGTACGGCGCCAACCTGATCTCCGTGAAGCTCTTCGGTGAGCTGGAGTTCTGGTTCTCCATGGTCAAGGTCACCGCCATCGTCGGCATGATCCTCATCTGCGCCGGCATCCTCACCCTCGGCTTCTCCGACGCCGGCGACACCGCCTCCGTGACCCACCTGTGGGACCAGGGCGGCTTCTTCCCGCACGGCATCGGCGACACCCTGATGACCCTGCAGATGGTCATGTTCGCCTTCCTCGCCGTCGAGCTGGTCGGCGTCACCGCAGGCGAGTCCAAGGACCCGAAGAAGGTCCTGCCGAAGGCCATCAACACCGTGCCGTGGCGCATCGCCGTCTTCTACGTCGGCGCCCTCATCATGATCCTCTCGGTCGTGCCGTGGACGGAGTTCCAGCCCGGCGTCTCGCCGTTCGTGCACGCCTTCGAGAAGATGGGCCTGGCCGCGGGCGCGGGCATCGTCAACTTCGTCGTCCTCACCGCCGCCCTGTCGTCCTGCAACTCGGGCATGTACTCCACCGGCCGCATGCTGCGCGACCTCGCGCTCAACGGCCAGGGTCCCGGCTTCTTCACCAAGCTGACGAAGAACGGCCTCCCGCTCATCGGCACGTCGGTCTCGGCCGCGATGATGCTGGTCGGCGTCTGGATCAACTACCAGTGGCCCGGCGAGGCGTTCAACTACGTCGTCTCCTTCGCCACCATCTCCGGCATGTGGGCCTGGATCGTCATTCTGATCTGCCAGATCCGCTACCGCCTCAGGTCCGACCGCGGTGAACTCCCCGAGTCCGAGTTCCGCGCCCCGGGCGGCATCTGGGCGAGCGTCTTCTCGCTGGCGTTCCTCGCGCTGGTCATCGTGATGATGGGCATCGACAAGGACGCCCGCGTCTCCCTCTACGCGGCTCCCGTGTGGGGCGCTGTCCTCGGCGTCTCGTACTTCTTCCTGCGCAGGCGCAACCCGCAGAGTGCCGCGTTCGCCAAGCGTCCGTAGCCACCGCACCGCACGGCATCTCACCAGGTGGGCCGTCCCGTACCGCACTCCGGTACCGGGCGGCCCTCCTGCTTATCCTGGCCGCATGCTGACGATTTCCCAGGCCCTGTACGACCAGATCGTGGCCCACGCCCGCGCCGACCACCCCGACGAGGCCTGCGGCGTCGTCGCGGGACCGGCCGGCCAGGGCCGCCCCGAGCGGTTCGTCCCGATGCTCAACGCCGCGCGCTCGCCCACGTTCTACGAGTTCGACTCCGGCGACCTGCTCAAGCTCTACCGCGACCTCGACGACCGCGACGAGGAGCCGGTGATCATCTACCACTCGCACACGGCCACCGAGGCGTACCCGTCCCGCACCGACATCACCTACGCCAACGAACCCGGCGCCCACTACGTCCTGGTCTCCACCGCCGACACCGACGACGCGGGCCCCTTCCAGTTCCGCTCCTTCCGCATCGTCGACGGCCAGGTGACGGAGGAAGAAGTCGAGGTCACGGCGTAAACCGCCACGGGTCTCGCCCAGCGGACGGATTTCGACCGCATGCTGAGATCACACTCGGGGATCCCGACCGGGAATCGTTACGATGAGCCCATGGTTTCCCACGACGTGAGCGAAAAGACGCCGGGCACGCTGCTCGTGGCGCGGCTGCACGTCGACCTGTGCCGCCTCGCCGGCGCCATCTGTCCGCGCTGAACCGCACTCCTGCGTACGGCCGACCGCCGGTACAGGGCGCCGCCGCGCGCCCACCCACACGACTTCCGACTCCTGACAGGAGCACCAGCATGGCCATCGAGGTCCGCATCCCGACCATCCTCCGCACCTACACCGACGGCGCCAAGGCCGTCGAGGGCAACGGGGAGAACCTCGCCGAGCTCTTCACCGACCTGGACGCCCGGCACGCGGGCATCGCCGCCCGCATCATGGACGGGGGCCAGCTGCGCCGCTTCGTGAACGTCTACCTGAACGACGAGGACGTCCGCTTCCTCGACGGCATCGAGACCAAGCTCGCCGACGGCGACAACGTCACGATCCTGCCGGCCGTGGCCGGCGGCATGCGCTGAGCGGGACGTAGCGACGTATGCGTTACGACAGCCCCCTGGCCGCGGTCGGCAACACCCCCCTGGTGCGCCTGCCGCGGCTCTCGCCCTCCGAGGACGTACGGATCTGGGCGAAGCTGGAAGACCGCAACCCGACCGGCTCGGTCAAGGACCGCCCCGCGCTCCACATGATCGAACAGGCCGAGAAGGACGGCCGGTTGACGCCCGGCTGCACCATCCTCGAACCCACCTCGGGCAACACCGGCATCTCCCTCGCCATGGCCGCCCGCCTCAAGGGCTACCGCATCGTCTGCGTCATGCCGGAGAACACCTCGCAGGAGCGGCGCGACCTGCTCGCCATGTGGGGCGCGGAGATCATTCCCTCGCCCGCCGCCGGCGGCTCCAACACGGCCGTGCGCATCGCCAAGGAACTGGCAGGCCAGCACCCGGACTGGGTGATGCTCTACCAGTACGGCAACCCGGACAACGCGGGCGCGCACTACGCCACGACCGGCCCGGAGATCCTGGCGGACCTCCCCTCGGTCACCCACTTCGTGGCGGGCCTCGGCACCACCGGCACGCTCATGGGCGTCGGCCGCTTCCTGCGCGAACAGAAGCCCGACATCAAGATCGTCGCGGCCGAGCCGCGCTACGACGACCTGGTGTACGGCCTGCGCAACCTCGACGAGGGCTTCGTCCCCGAGCTGTACGACGCCTCCGTCCTCACCACTCGCTTCTCGGTCGGCTCGGCCGACGCGGTGACCCGCACCCGTGAACTCCTCCAGCAGGAGGGCATCTTCGCGGGCGTCTCCACCGGCGCCGCGCTCCACGCCGCGATCGGCGTCGGCAGGAAGGCCGTCAAGGCGGGGGAGCCGGCGGACATCGTCTTCGTCGTCGCCGACGGCGGCTGGAAGTACCTGTCGACCGGCGTCTACACGGCGGCGACGACGGAGGAAGCCATCGAGGTCCTGCACGGCCAGCTCTGGGCCTGAGCCCGTCCGCGCGGCCCCTCCGCCCCGGCAGCGGAGGGGCTCGTTCTATCCCAGGTGCCGCACCCGGCCCCACAGCGCGGGTTCGACCGCGCCCGCCCGCCGCCGGAAGTCCCGTACGGGCACCTCGCGCAGCTCGTCCGTCTCCAGGAAGCTGCGCCGTCCCCGCGCGTCGCCCACCGCGCCCGGCGGCAGCGCGATCACCCCGGGCCGCTCCTCGTGGTGCCGGCTGGTGATCTTCGCGACCAGGGCCGCGTCGCCCCGCACCGTCAGCACCAGACAGGGCCGGTCCTTGCCGCCGGGCCCGTCCTCGTAGGGCACCAGCGCCCACCAGATCTCGGCGGGCCGAGGCGCCCCGGCGCGCCCTCCGGCCCGCCCTCCGGACCGCCTCCGGGACGGCTTCGCGGAGCCGTCCCGCAACCGTCGCCGCCGCGAACCCCGGCCCCAGCCGTCGACCAGCGTCGCCACCAGCGCGAGCAGTACGACGGCCGCCAGCGCGAGCCACCATGTCGTGTTCATGGGCACGACGGTACCGGTGGGGCGCGCGCGCCGCCGCACCGAACGAGCGCCCCCCGAACCGGTGACAGCGCAGGTGAGTTCGCCCACAACGGCCCGCGACGGAGGAGCGACCCGCCCTTTTGCGCCTTACGCTCGACGGACTCCTCACTCCCGTCCCACACCGCTTTCCGACCGCCAGCGCGGAGGTTCCGGCTCTTATGAAGCTCACCGTCGTCGGCTGCTCGGGGTCGTTCCCGTCCGCGGATTCGGCCTGTTCGAGCTACCTCGTCGAGGCCGACGGCTTCCGGCTGCTTCTCGACATGGGCAATGGCGCCCTTGGCGAGCTGCAGCGCCACTGTGGTCTCTACGACCTCGACGCGATCTTCCTCAGTCATCTGCACGCGGATCACTGCATCGACATGTGCGCGTACTTCGTCGTCCGCTACTACCGCCACGACGGCGGCCGTTGCGACCCCATCCCCGTCTACGGACCCGAGGGCACCGAGCAGCGGCTGACCACCGCGCACGCCGACACGCCCTCGGCCTCCGCCTTCAGCGAGGTCTTCGACTTCCACACCGTCAAGCCGGGCTCGTACGACATCGGTCCCTTCTCCGTACGCATGGAGAAGGTCTGCCACCCCGTCGAGTCGTACGCGATCCGCATCGAGCACGGCGGCCGCTCCCTGACCTACTCCGGGGACACCGGGCCGTGCGCCGCGCTCGACGAACTGGCCACGGACAGCGACCTGTTCCTCTGCGAGGCGGCGTTCACGCACGGCAAGGAGAACATCCCGGAGCTGCACCTCAACGGCCGCGAGGCGGGCGACGCGGCACAGCGCGCGGGCGCCCGCAAGCTGGTCCTCACCCACATCCCGCCCTGGACCGACCCGCAGGTGAACCTGGCGGACGCGCGGGGTGTCTTCGACGGGCCGGTGGAGCTGGCGGTGGCCGGGGTGGCGTACGAGATCTGACCCGGCGCACGACGAGGGCCCCGGAACCGAAGCGGTTCCGGGGCCCTCGTCGTCGGGCTGGGGGATCTCACGCCTTGGTGAGGTCCTCGACCTCCTCCTCGGGCTCGCGGCCCGGGGTCTTGAGGTCGAACTTGATGATCGCGAAGCGGAACAGCACGTAGTAGATGACCGCGAAGACCAGGCCGATCGGAATGATCATCCATGGCTTGGTCGCCAGGTGCCAGTTCAGCGCGTAGTCGATGAAGCCCGCGGAGAAGTTGAAGCCGTCGTGCACGCCCAGGGCCCAGGTGATGCCCATGGACGCCGCGGTGAGCAGCACGTGGATCACGTAGAGGACCGGCGCGATGAACATGAACGAGAACTCGATCGGCTCGGTCACACCGGTCACGAAGGACGTCAGGGCGAGCGAGACCATCATGCCCATCACGGCCTTGCGGCGCTCGGGGCGGGCGCAGTGGGCCATCGCGATCGCGGCGGCGGGCAGGCCGAACATCATGATCGGGAAGAAGCCGGACTGGTACATGCCCGCGGACGGGTCACCGTGCAGGAAGCGGTTGATGTCGCCGTGCCAGACCTGGCCCGCGCTGTCGGTGAAGTCGCCGAGCTGGAACCAGGAGACGGTGTTCACGAACTGGTGCATGCCGACCGGGATCAACCCGCGGTTGACGCCGCCGAACAGGGCCGCGCCGCCGGCACCCAGCTCGGTCATCCAGGTGCCGAAGTTCGTGATGCCCTCGCCGATGGGCTCCCAGATCAGACCGAAGAAGACACCGGCGATGACGCCGACGAAGGCCATGAGGATCGGGACGAGCCGGCGTCCGTTGAAGAAGCCGAGCCAGTCGACGAGCCGTGTGCGGTGGAACCGCTGCCACAGGATCGCGGCGAGCAGACCCATGATGATGCCGCCGAGGACGCCGGGGTCGTTGTACGTCGCGGCGACGTCGACACCCTTGTTGGCCGTCGTGTTGACGACGGCGTCGGTGACGGGGAAGGCCTGGAGGACCTTGCTGTAGACGAGGAAGCCGACGAGCGCGGCGAGCGCCGTCGAGCCATCGGCCTTCTTGGCGAAGCCGATGGCCACACCTATGCAGAACAGCAGCGGCAGGTTGCCGGTGATGGCACCGCCGGCGTTGTTGAAGACGGCGGCGACCTTGTCCCAGCCGAGGCCGTCCTTGCCGAAGATGTCATTCTGGCCGAGCCGCACCATGATGCCCGCGGCCGGCAGCACCGCGATCGGCAGCTGAAGGCTGCGGCCCACCTTCTGGAGGCCCTGGAACAGGCCGGATCCCCGCTTCTTTGCGGGAGCCGCCGTAGCGCTGGCGGTGCTCATCAACTTCCTCCATGTGCTGGGGTGCTGCCGGGGACGGAAGGGAAAGAGGGGGTGGGCAGCAGCCAGATGGTCTACACCACTCAGTGGTGTAGACCTGTTGTAGCACGGTGAAGGTGAGATAAGGAACCCGCGTTTTCTGTGGTCTGGAACATATGCGGCCCGCCGGGCTCATACGTGACAAAGGGCCCCCAGACCAGTGGTCCGGGAGCCCTTCGCGGGGGAGGAACGAGCAGGCCGACAGGCTCTCAGGCCTTGGTGACGTCCTCGACCTCCTCCTCGGGCTCACGCCCCGGCGTCTTCAGATCGAACTTCGTGATCGCGAACCGGAAGACCACGTAATAGACGACAGCGAAGCACAGCCCGATCGGAATGATCAGCCACGGCTTCGTCGCCAGGCTCCAGTTGATCAGGTAGTCGATGAGCCCCGCCGAGAAACTGAAGCCGTCCTTCACACCGAGCGCCCACGTCACCGCCATCGAGACACCGGTCAGCACCGCGTGCACCGCGTACAGCGCCGGCGCGATGAAGACGAAGGAGTACTCGATCGGCTCGGTGATACCGGTGACGAACGAGGTCAGGGCCAGCGACAGCATCATGCCGCCGACCGCCTTGCGCCGGTCGGGACGCGCACAGTGGACCATCGCCAGACAGGCCGCGGGGAGGGCGAACATCATGATGGGGAAGAAGCCCGACTGGTAGATGCCCGCGCTCGGGTCACCGCTGAGGAACATGTTGATGTCACCGTGCACGGTCGTGCCGTCCGGCTTGGTGTACGAGCCGAACTGGAACCACAGCGGCACGTTCAGGAACTGGTGCAGGCCGATCACCAGCAGCGCCCGGTTGGTGACACCGAAGATGCCGGAGCCGACCGCGCCGAGACCCTCCAGCCAGTTGGAGAAGCTCTCCAGCGCGTCACCGATCGGCGGCCAGATCCACAGGCAGAGCACCGCGAAGAGGATGCCGATGAACGCCATGATGATCGGGACGAGCCGGCGGCCGTTGAAGAAGCCCAGCCAGGAGACCAGCCTGGTGCGGTGGAAGCGGACCCAGAAGAACGAGGCCAGCAGGCCCATGATGATGCCGCCGAACACACCCGGGTTCTGGTACTCGAAGACGGAGACCGTGTTGTCCGCCGCCTGGCACCCCGCCGCCACCGCCTTCGCCCCGTCGGCGCAGTCGATCGGGAACTGGCGCAGCACGCCCCGGTAGACGAGGAAGCCCGCCACCGCCGCGAGCGCCGTCGAACCGTCCGCCTTCTTGGCCATCCCGATGGCGACGCCGATGCAGAACAGCAGCGGCAGCCCCAGGTCGGCGTCGAGCAGAGCCCCGCCCGCACCGGCGAAGACCTTCGCCACCTTGGTCCAGCCGAGCCCGTCGTCACCGAAGACGTCGGGCTGGCCGAGCCGGTTGACGATGCCCGCGGCGGGAAGCACGGCGATGGGCAGCTGAAGGCTGCGCCCCATCTTCTGGAGCCCCTGGAAGAAGTTCCCCCAGGGACTCGGCCGAGGTGTGGCGGCGGCGTTCGCGCTCATGGGCGTCCTCCCGGAACAAGCCACGTTTGGCGGTCGTTGGAAACTGGTGTAGACCAGTCGCGGGACGGACCGGTCCACGTGCTGGTCATCGCTCGTCATCTTTCGGCACGGGTGATGCCACCGCTCGCGAAGATGGGCCAACCGTGGGTTACCGTGACAAAGCGGCCCACACGGCGGGCCAGTGAACAACAGGGAGAACCACATGGCCACCAAGGCTGAGAAGATCGTTGCCGGGCTCGGCGGCGTCGACAACATCGAAGAGGTCGAAGGCTGCATCACCCGCCTGCGCACCGAGGTCAAGGACGCGTCGCTGGTCGACGAGGCCGCCCTGAAGGCCGCCGGCGCCCACGGCGTCGTGAAGATGGGCACCGCGATCCAGGTCGTCATCGGCACCGACGCCGACCCCATCGCCGCCGACATCGAAGACATGATGTGAGCCGACACCACTGAACGGCCCGCACGAGAACGGCCGCCGACCCTGTCACGCAGGGCACGGCGGCCGTTCGCACGTTCCCCGCCGCACACCCGGCGCCGCACCCCACCCGCGCCCCCGACCCCGCCCGACCCGGAGCACCCCGCACAGGCTCTAGGCTCGTGCCTATGTCACGCATCGACGGCCGCACGCCCGAACAGCTCCGCCCCATCACCATCGAACGCGGCTGGAGCAAGCACGCCGAAGGCTCCGTCCTCGTCTCCTTCGGCGACACCAAGGTCTTCTGCACCGCCTCCTTCACCGAAGGCGTCCCCCGCTGGCGCAAGGGCAGCGGCGAGGGCTGGGTCACCGCCGAGTACTCGATGCTGCCCCGCGCCACCAACACCCGCGGCGACCGCGAATCCGTCCGCGGCAAGATCGGCGGCCGCACCCACGAGATCAGCCGCCTCATCGGCCGCTCCCTGCGCGCCGTCATCGACTACAAGGCCCTCGGCGAGAACACCGTCGTCCTCGACTGCGACGTCCTCCAGGCCGACGGCGGCACCCGCACCGCCGCCATCACCGGCGCCTACGTCGCCCTCGCCGACGCCATCTCCTGGGCCCAGGGCAAGAAGATCGTCAAGGCCGGCCGCCGCCCCCTCACCGGCACCGTCAGCGCCGTCTCCGTCGGCATCGTCGGCGGCGTCCCCCTCCTCGACCTCTGCTACGAGGAGGACGTGCGGGCCGACACCGACATGAACGTCGTCTGCACCGGCGACGGCCGCTTCGTCGAGGTCCAAGGCACCGCCGAGGCCGAACCGTTCGCCCGCGACGAACTCAACTCCCTCCTGGACCTCGCCGTCTCCGGCTGCGACGAACTCGCCGCCGCACAGCGCAAGGCACTTGAGGCCACACTCGGAACGGACCTCGCGTAAGTCGCGTAGGTAAAGAGCTCCCCAAGCAGAGGGCAACCACGCGGCCACCGGCTGCGTCACTACGGATGGGTGGGCGGCACGCGCAAGCAACCGCCGCCACCCGTCCGCACTCCAGGGGAGGACCGTTCCATGGCCGCGCGCCGCCACCGCCGCATCGCCGTACTCGCGGCAGCCGTCGCACTGACAGCACTGCCGGCCGCCGTCGGCTGCTCCGCCGTCGACAAGGCGCTCGACTGCGTCCAGACCGCCGACGCCATCGCCGACAGCGTCACCGACCTCCAGCAGGCCGTCGAGAACGCGGCGAACGACCCCGGCCAGGCCGACGAGGCGCTCGCCTCCATCGACACGAACCTCGACAAGATCGGCGACAAGACCGACAACGCCGATGTGTCGAAGGCGGTCGGCGACCTCGACAAGGCTGTCGGCAACGTCCGCACGGCCATCAAGAACGGCGACGAGACACCGGACGTCACCCCGGTCACCGACGCGGCGGGCGAACTCACCAAGGTCTGCACCCCCTGACGGGGCCGCGATACTGGACCCATGACCCGCCTCATCCTCGCCACCCGCAACAACGGCAAGATCGTCGAACTCCGCTCGATCCTCGCCGACGCCGGTCTGCCCCACGAACTCGTCGGCGCGGACGCCTACCCCGACATCCCCGACGTCCGCGAGACCGGTGTCACCTTCGCCGAGAACGCCCTGCTCAAGGCGCACGCCCTCGCCCGGGCCACCGGCCTGCCCGCCGTCGCCGACGACTCCGGCCTCTGCGTCGACGTCCTCGGCGGCGCCCCCGGCATCTTCTCCGCACGCTGGGCAGGCAAGCACGGCGACGACCAGGCCAACCTCGACCTCCTGCTGGCCCAGCTCGGCGACATCGACGAGGACCGCCACCGCACGGCCCACTTCGCCTGCGCGGCGGCGCTCGCCCTCCCCGACGGCACGGAGCGCGTCGTCGAGGGCCAGCTCCGCGGCGTCCTGCGCCACGCCCCCTCCGGCACGAACGGCTTCGGCTACGACCCGATCCTCCAGGTGGAGGGCGACACGCGTACGTGCGCGGAGCTGACCCCGGCCGAGAAGAACGCGATCTCCCACCGGGGGGAGGCGTTTCGGGCGCTGGTGCCGGTGGTGCGCGAGTTGGTGGGCTGAGGCAACACAACGGCCTGCGTCTCATACCTTCGAAACGCAGGCCGCTTGCCGTGCGGCGGAAGGGATTCGAACCCTCAAGCCCGTTCAAGGGCCACGGATCCTAAGTCCGCTGCGTCGCCTCTGCGCCACCGCCGCTCGGCGGCCATGCTACCGGGCCCGGCCTTGTCCGCGGCACCAGGTTTCGGTGTTCGCGTGACAGTTGGGGCACAGGTAGCGAAGGTTGTCCTGACGGTTGTCCAGCGGGTCGCCGTTGATGTGATCGACCTCAAGGACCAGCCTCCGTCCCTGCCACAGCTCGCCGAGACCGCACTCGACGCAGGCGCGCACAACGCCGATCTCGTCGAGTGCCCGGCGCAGCAGGGCCGTGCGGGTGCGCTGGGCGGATGACGGCCGACGTACGAGGATGTCCTGGGCGGACCTGCGTGTGCGCGCGGGGATTCCGGCGCGGTGTCCCTGCCCGGTGAAGTGTTCGGTCGAGAGGCCGTACTCATCGATGCTGCGCTTTGCCCTTACGCGGGCCGTCCCGTTCGACGGTGACAGTCCGAGCCTGCGCAGCACGTCGGCCACTCCACCCGATGCGGCGACCGCCCGTGTGAACTCCTCCTCGGGAAAGAGGGAGTTGCTGCCCCGGCCGCCGGTGAAATGGCTGGTGTCGATGCCGAACCGAGCGAGCTTCGATTTCACCAGCGAATACGGCCCGTCCTCTGGCGGGATGCCCATGTGCAGGAACATCTCGCGAATGCTGGTGGAGCAGGCCGCCGCCTCTGCCAGGATCTCCTTCGCGTACGACCGCTTCGGACGTTCGGGCAGCGGCTCCGCCCGGAAGTGCAAGGTGTCGATCCCGTAGTGGTCGAGGCGCTTGCGCAGGTAGCCCAGAGTCCCGCTGTTCAAGGGGGCACCGATCCGACGCATGAGGTCCACCAGGCTGCCGGCGGCCGGCGCGGTCTCTTCCAGGACTTCGCGCGGATACCTGCTCATGCCGACCGCCTCTTTCGCCCGCGGTAGGTATCGGTCACCGCATGGCAGTTCGGGCAGAGGAGGCGCAGGTTCTCCGGCCGGTTGTCCCACCACTCGCCGCTCACGTGATCGACCTCCAGCCGGATCGGCTGTCCTTGCCACTCGGAGTGCCCGCACATCGCGCACTGTTCCCGGACACCGAGCCGCAAGAGTTCCCGGCGGAGCCGGACCCCGTGCGCCCGGCCCTCGTCCGGAGATCTCAGGGTCAGCGGATGCGGCCGGGTTCCGGTGGACCTCTGTGCCGGCCGCTCGAAGTGTGCGGTGTCGATCCCGAGTGCCCTGATGCGGCGGCTGATGTGGGCCTGATTGCCGCCGACATTGCTGATGCCCAGGCGTCGCACCACGTCCCTCAAGCAGGAGGATTCGGCGACGGCGACCCGCAACACCTCGGCCGTGTGTCGCTCCGCCCCGTGCTGGAAGTGTGAGACGTCGATACCGGCCTCGACCATCTTCTGCCGCAGGTACCGCTTCCTGTACGGCGTCGGCTCACCCCCCAACCACCGAACCGCCTCGTCCCAGCCTCCCGTCTCCCGAGCCGCTTCCTCCAGCCGCTTCCGCGTGTACCGTCGTTCCGGCATCGCTGTCCCCTCCATCGGCTCTCAATGGGCCCAGTCGACCCTCAGTTCGTCTTCTCGTACGGAGTAACGAACCGAAAATCGGACCGTCACGCACGACCTGCGTGACGGCCCGATCCGGGAAGCGGGGGAGGGGTGTTACCCGAACGAGGGGCGGGTGTCAGAACCTCGGGGCTGGGGCCTGGGATTCGACCATTTCCGCGGCTTCCTCGTGGGTCTCCACCGAGGGCGGGGAGCCGGCCAGCGGCTTCTGGGCCGTCTCCTTCATGCAGGCGACCGCGATGACGCCGACGAGGGCCGCGGCCATGGCGTAGTACGCGGGCATCATGTCGGTGCCCGTCACGGAGATCAGGGCCGTGACCACCAGCGGGGTCGTGCCGCCGAAGATCGACGCGGAGAGGTTGTAGCCGACCGAGAGGGAGCCGTAGCGGACCTGGGTCGGGAAGAGGGCCGGGAGCGCCGCCGACATGGTGCCGAGCAGGCAGACCAGGGAGAGGCCCAGCATCAGCATGCCGAGCGAGACGGCCCACAGGGCGCCGTTCTTCACCAGCAGGAACGAGGGGATCGAGGTGACGAAGAAGCCGAGCATGCCGGTCATGAGGAGCGGCTTGCGGCCGAAGTGGTCGGAGAGTTTGCCGACCTGGCTGATGATGCACATCAGGACGATCATCGTCGCGATGAGGATGAGGAGGCCGTGGGTCTCCGAGTAGCCCATCTCGTCCGACAGGTAGGTCGGCATGTAGGAGAGGAGCATGTAGTCGGTGATGTTGTACGCGCCGACCAGGCAGATGCAGAGGACCAGCGTCGGCCAGTAGCCGCGGAAGATCTTGGCGAGGTCGCCCTTCGCCGTCGTCTCCACGGTGGACGCGGCCTCCGACGCCTTGTGGGCCGACTCGTCCGCCAGCTTCTGGAAGGCCGGGGTCTCGTCCAGCTTGAGCCGCAGGTAGAGGCCGACGAGGCCGATCGGGCCCGCGACCAGGAACGGGATGCGCCAGCCCCAGGAGTCCATGCCGTCGCTGCCGAGCACGGAGGTCAGGATGGTGACGAGGCCGGCCGCGCCGACGTATCCGGCGAGTGTGCCGAACTCCAGGAAGCTGCCGAAGTAGCCGCGGCGCTTGTCCGGCGCGTACTCGGCGATGAAGGTGGACGCGCCGCCGTACTCGCCGCCGGTGGAGAAGCCCTGGACGAGGCGGAAGAGGATCAGCAGGACCGGTGCCCAGAACCCGATCGTGGCGTACGACGGGATCAGGCCGATGGCGAAGGTGCCGACCGCCATCAGGATCATGGTCATCGCCAGGACCTTCTTGCGGCCGATCTTGTCACCCATCGGGCCGAAGACCATGCCGCCGATCGGCCGGACGAGGAACGACACGGCGAAGGTCGCGAATGACGAGATCAGCTGGACCGTGTCGTTCCCGGAAGGGAAGAAGACGTGTCCGATGGTCACCGCGAGGTAGGAGTAGATGCCGAAGTCGAACCACTCCATGGCGTTGCCGAGCGAGGCCGCCTTGACCGCCCGCTTCACCGCCGCGTCGTCGGTGACGGTGATGTCGGTGCGGCGCAGGGGCGGGTTCTTGCGCCGTCTGACGGCGCGGAACAGCGCCCGGTGACGCTTGACCGCCTCCGGGTCGGGCGCCTGCGGCCCTTCCGCGGTGTCGGTGGACATGGCGGTTGATCCCTTCTCTGGACAGGAACTTCCGAAGGGATCACTTGCTCGATGGTGGCGGTCGCAAACGGAAGTCCCCGGGAGAGGGGATTTTCGTCACAACTGTGGGGTACCCGACCGGGCTGCCCGGACGGGTACCCGCCCGGGCAGCTGTCCGCGCGCTCTCGCGGGGGTCAGATGCCGAGGTCCTTGATGATCTTCGCTACGTGGCCGGTGGCCTTCACGTTGTAGAAGGCGTGCTCGACCTTGCCGTCGGCGTCGACGACCACCGTGGAGCGGATGACCCCGGTGACGACCTTCCCGTACAGCTTCTTCTCGCCGAAGGCGCCGTACGCCTCGAGCGCCTTCTTCTCCGGGTCGCCGACCAGCGTGACCTTGAGGTTCTCCTGCTCGCGGAACTTGGCGAGCTTCTCCGGCTTGTCGGGGGAGACGCCGATGACGTCGTATCCGGCGGCGGCGAGCACGTCGAGGTTGTCGGTGAAGTCGCAGGCCTGCTTGGTGCAACCGGGGGTAAGTGCGGCGGGGTAGAAGTAGACGATGGTCTTGCGGCCCTTGTGGTCGGCGAGGGAGACCTCGTGGCCGTCGGCGTCGGGCAGGGTGAAGGCCGGGGCGATGTCGCCGGGCTGGAGTCGCTCGCTCATGTCGCTGATGTCTCCTCGCGGGGTGGGTGAACTCCGGACGAGAGTAATAGGGGTGCCGTGGGGTGAGTACGGCGCTGAGCTGACAGACTGTCCTCAGTCGTAACGCAGGATCAGCAGCAGGATCGGTAACAGGACCGGTAAGCGGTACGAAGCGACCACGGAGGCAGCGCGGTGTCGGACACGTCCAGTACGTCGGATTCGCCGGATACGCGGACGACGGCGCAGATCGAGGCGGACATCAAGCGCCGCCGCGAGACCCTCGCCGAGACGCTCGACGAGATCGGGGTGCGCGTGCACCCGAAGACGATCGTCGGCGACGCGAAGGCCAAAATCGTCTCGAATGTCGACCACACCCTCGGACGGGCGTACGTCGGTGCGAACCGGCTCGTCTCCGAGGTGAAGGGACGGTTCGTCTCCGAGGAGGGCGCGCCGCGCCTGGAGCGGATCGTGCCGGCCGCGCTCGTCGTGGTCGGTGTCGTCGGACTCCTCGCGGTGACGTCCCGCCGCCGCAAGGGCTGACCCGGGGGCGTACGGATGCGGGCAGGGCAGGTAGGTTCGTCGGCGTGAGCCAGAAGAACCGTCACGACGACAAGTTGCCCATCCGCATGCTGCACGACCGTGTGCTGGTCCGGCAGGACACCGCGGAGGGCGAGCGGCGCAGCGGCGGCGGCATCCTGATCCCCGCGACGGCGGCGGTCGGCCGCCGTCTGGCCTGGGCGGAAGTCGTCGCGGTCGGGCAGAACGTGCGGGCCGTGGAGCCGGGCGACCGGGTGCTGTACGACCCGGAGGACCGGGCGGAGGTCGAGGTGCGCGGGGTCGCGTACGTGCTGATGCGCGAGCGGGATCTGCACGCGGTGGCCGCCGACCGGTTCGAGGGCTCGGAGGACTCGACGGGTCTTTACCTGTAGCTGCTCCCGCTGGCGCGCGCGGGTGCGCCGGTGGGAGCCGGTGGGCGGGTTCTTGTATCTCCAGAGTTCTTGTGTTTCCAGGGTTCGCGGGGCTGGTGGCCATGGTCACCAGCCCTTTTCGTCTCTCCCCAGCGGGCCTTTGCTACCGTGGAAGAACCCCGACGAGACGCGCCGTACCGGGACCTGAAAAGACGACGCACCCCTGTTGAGAACCACTGACGGAGGTGCCAGTCGTGGCCTGGATTCTGATCGTGATCGCCGGACTTCTCGAAGTCGCCTGGTCGATCGGCATGAAGTACACGGACGGCTTCACCCGGCTGTGGCCCAGTCTGGGCACCGGGGCCGGGATCGTCGCCAGCATGCTGTTGCTGTCCTACGCGGCCAAGTCGCTGCCCATCGGTACGGCGTACGGCGTATGGGTGGGGATCGGGGCCGCGGGCGCGGCGATCGTGGGGATGCTGGTGCTGGGGGAGCCGGCGACGGCCGCGCGGGTCTTCTTCATCGCTCTGCTGCTGGTGGCGATCGTCGGCCTGAAGGCGACGTCAGGCCATTGAGCGGGCCGAAGGTGCCGCCGGGGCCCGGGGCGCCGGAGTCGCCGCCGAACTCCGTGCCGTCCGGGTCCGTTCCGCCGTCGGTGGTGCCGTCCGTGCTGCCGCCGTCGGTGGTCGTCCCGCCGCCGTCCGTCCCGTCCTCGGTCGGGCCTTCGGTGTCGCCGCCCTCGGTCGTTCCCTGGTCGCCGCCCTCGTCCGTGGCACCGGTACTCGCGCCGGTGCCGGGGGAGTCGGTGTCGGTGCCGGGCTCCTCGGGGGAGGAGGACGCGGAGCCGGTGGCCGAGGGCGGGGTGGTGGAGGGGGTCGATGTCTGCCCCGAGCTCTCCTCCCCTTCGAGGTCGAAGTCGGTGGCCTTGGTGCCGGCCAGGGCTTTCCTGGTGAACTGGGCCCAGATCTGCGCGGGGAACCCGCCGCCGTTGACGCGGGGCTGTCCCGCCGCGCCGTACAGGGAGGTGTGGGCGCCGGTGACCGGGTCCTGGCCCATGACGGAGACGACGGTCACCAGGTCCGGGGTGTACCCCGCGAACCAGGCTGCCTGGTCCTCCTCGGCGGTGCCGGTCTTGCCGGCGGCGGGGCGGCCCGCGGCCTGGGCCGCGGTGCCGGTGCCGCCCTCGACGACGGAGCGCAGGACGGTGGTGGTGGTGTCGGCGGCCTCGCGGCTGATGGCCCGCCGGATGTTCCGCCCGGGCAGGTCGATGGCCGTGCCGTCCTTGCTGAGGGAGGCGAGGAGCGTGTACGTGCCGTGCCTGCCGTGGTTGGCGAGGGTGGCGTACGCCTCGGTCATGTCGAGGACGCTGGCGGTGGCCGGGCCGAGCGCGATCGAGGGGGACGCGGTCAGGTCCGGGGTGTCGGCGGGCAGGCCGAGGCCGACGGCGGTCCGCTTCACCTTCGCCGGGCCGACGTCGACGGCCATCTGCGCGTACACCGAGTTCACGGACTTGTCGGTGGCGGTGCCCACGGTGATGGGGCCGTAGGAGACGTCGTCCTCGTTCTCGGGGGCGTAGTAGCCGCCGTCCCAGCCCTGTACGGGCCGCTTGTTGGTGCCGTCGTAGACGGTGTCGGGGGTGATGGGGCGGCCGTCCTGGGTGGTCGAGCCGTTCTGGACGGCGGAGGTGAACACGAACGGCTTGAAGGTGGAGCCGACCTGGTAGTCGCGGCGGGTGGCGTTGTTGACGTACTGCTTCGTGTAGTCGATGCCGCCGTACATCGCGAGGACCTTGCCGGTGGCGGGGTCGATGGCGGCGCCGCCCGCGCGGACGTTGCGGTCGGCCTTGCGGGTGTCCTTGTCGAGGTGGGACATCAGCTGGTCGTCGACGGCGTCCACGAAGGCGTCCTGCTTCTTCTTCTGCAGGGTGGTGGTGATGCGGTAGCCGCCGGTGGCGAGGGTGTCCTCGTCGAGGATGTCCGCGCTGGTGATGGCGTCCTTCACGGCCTGTACGAGGTAGCCGCGCTGGCCGGACAGTCCGGCGGCGCCCTTGGCCTCGTCGGGTACGGGGAACCTCATCGCGGCGCGGTCCGCGGCGCCGAGCCACTTCTCCTTGACCATGCCGTCCAGGACGTAGTTCCAGCGGGCCAGGGCCCGGCTCTTGTTCTCCGGGTGCGCGATCACGTCGTACGCGCTCGGGGCGTTCAACAGGGCTGCCAGGTAAGCGCTCTGAGGGGTGGTCAGGTCCTCGGCGTCGACTCCGTAGTAGGCCTGGGCGGCGGCCTGGATGCCGTACGCGTTGCGGCCGAAGTAGCTGGTGTTGAGGTAGCCCTCCAGGATGTCGTTCTTGGACTCCTCCCAGTCGAGCTTGATGGAGATGAAGAACTCCTTCACCTTCCGTGTGACCGTCTGCTCCTGGCCGAGGTAGTAGTTCTTCACGTACTGCTGCGTGATCGTCGAACCGGACTGCTTGCCCTTGCCGGTGACCATGTTCCAGGCGGCGCGCAGCATGGCCTTCGGGTCGACAGCGGACTCGCTGTAGAAGTCGCGGTCCTCGGCGGCGAGCACCGCGCGCTGGGTGGTCTTCGGGACCTGGGCGAGCCGCACGTTCTCCCGGTTGACCTCGCCGTCGCGGGCGATCTGGGTGCCGTCGGCGTACAGGTACACGTTGGACTGCGCGGTCGCCGCCGACTTGGCGGGCGGGATGTGCACGAGGAAGTAGCCGAGCGCGAACAGGCCGACGCAGAGCAGGACGAAGGCGATCAGGGAGCCGAGCAGCATCCGCCAGGTCGGGATCAGCCGCCGCCACCCCTTGCGCCGGGGGCGCCTGGGCCTGGCTTTCTTTCCCGTCGCTCCGGGCGTGGGCCCGGGCTGCGCGGGCTGCTCGTCGCTGCTCATGTCCTGGGGAACTCCTGATTCGCGTCGTACGTCACGAACGCCTCGTATGACACATAAGCCTCCTACATCACCACGAAAATGCATGGCAGGCGGAGCCCGCACTGACTAGGCTCCTGCGCTCGCGGTCGATTCGAGGGGGCGTACGTGCACGTAGTACGGCTGTACGCGGCCGTCTCCGCCGGGGCCTTCCGGCGTTACTCCACCTATCGCGGGGCGACCTTCGCGGGCATCTTCACCAACACCGTCTTCGGCCTGATCATCGCGTGCACGTACATCGCGCTCTGGGACGAGCGGCCCCGTCTGGGCGGGTACGACCAGGCGCAGGCGCTCACCTTCGTCTGGGTCGGCCAGGCGCTGTTCTCGGTGATGATGCTCGGCGTGCCCTCCGGGTTCGAGGCCGAGCTCGCGGAGCGGATCCGCAGCGGCGACATCGCCGTCGACCTGTACCGGCCGGCCGATCTGCAGAGTTGGTGGCTGGCGCAGGACCTGGGGCGGGCGGTCTTCCAGCTGCTCGGGCGGGGTGTCGTACCGATGGCGGTCGGGGCGCTGGTCTTCCGGCTGGCGCTGCCCGCCGACCCGTTGCGGTGGCTCCTCTTCCTCTTCTCGGTGCTGCTCGGGCTGCTCGTCAGCTTCGCGCTGCGCTATCTGGTGGCCCTGTCCGCGTTCTGGCTGATGGACGTGAGCGGCGTCGCGCAGATGTACGGGATCACGGCCACGTTCTTCTGCGGGATGCTGCTGCCGCTGAACGTCTTCCCGGGCGCCATCGGTGACGTGGCCCGCGTGCTGCCGTGGTCGGCGCTGCTCCAGGTGCCCGCCGACGTGCTGATGGGCACGGACCGGAGCCGCGGGGCGCTGGGCAGCTGCCTCTTCCAGGCGGCCTGGGCCGCGGCGCTGCTCGTCGTGGGCCGCCTCCTCCAGGCGACGGCGACGCGGCGGGTGGTGGTGCAGGGTGGCTGAACAGCCGGCGGAACGGGTCGCGGCAGCCGGGTCCGGGCGGGCCGGGGGCGAGGGCGTCGGGGGTGAGCGCGGCGAGGGCGAGCGCGTCCGGGGCGAGCGCGGCGGGCAGGTCCGCGTCGGGGTGCGGGCGTTCGGCATGATCAGCGCGATGTGGATTCGCTCCACGCTCGCCTACCGCGCGTCCTTCCTGATGACGGCCTTCGGCAACTTCGCCCTGACCGGCCTGGAGTTCGTCGGCATCCTGCTGATGTTCTCGCAGGTGGACCGGCTCGGCGGCTACTCGCTCCCCGAGGTCGCCTTCCTCTACGGGACCTCGGGCGCCGCCTTCGGTCTTGCGGACCTGTTCGCCGGCTCCCTGGGGCGGATCGGGGGCCGGGTGCGGGACGGGACCCTGGACGCGTTCCTGGTGCGGCCCGCGCCGATCCTGGCGCAGGTCGGCGCCGACCGGTTCGCGCTGCGCCGCCTCGGCCGGATCACCCAGGGCCTGATCGTCATGGTGTGGTCGCTGCTCGCCCTGGACATCGCGTGGACCCCGCTGAAGGCGCTGCTCGTGCCGGTGCTTGTGGTGAGCGGCGCCGGGATCTTCACGGCCGTGTTCATGGCGGGCGCGTCCTTCCAGATCGTGGCGCAGGACGCGGCCGAGGTGCAGAACGCGGCGACGTTCGGCGGCAACGCCATGCTCGCGTACCCGCCGACCGTCTTCGGCGACAACCTGTTGCGCGGCGTGACCTTCGTGCTGCCGCTGGCCTTCGTGAACTGGCTGCCCGCGCTCTACATCATCGGCCGCCCCTACCCGCTGGACCTGCCGTCCTGGGTGGCGTTCGCGCCGCCGCTGGTGGCGGCCGTCTGCCTGGGCGCGGCGGGCCTCGCCTGGCGGGGGGCGCTGCGCGCGTACCGCAGTACGGGAAGCTGAACGGGAAAGGGGCGACGGATGGCCGAGGGCGAGGCGTTCATCGAGGTGGACGGCGTCGAGAAGGTCTTCGACGTGCGGCGCAAAGTGGGCTTCATGCGGCGCGAGCGGCGGACGGTACGGGCCGTCGACTCGCTGAGCTTCACGGTGCCGCGCGGCGAGATGGTCGGCTACATCGGGCCGAACGGCGCGGGCAAGTCGACGACGATCAAGATGCTGACGGGCATTCTGACGCCGAGCGCGGGGCGGCTCCGGGTGGCGGGCATCGACCCGTCGCGGGAGCGGTCGCGGCTCGCGCACCGGATCGGTGTCGTCTTCGGGCAGCGGACGACGCTCTGGTGGGACCTGCCGCTGATCGACTCCTACCGGCTGATGCGCCGCATGTACCGGATCCCGGGCGCCCGTTACCGGGAGAACCTCGCCCGGTGCGTCGAACTCCTCGAACTGGCCGAGCTGTTGGAGGTGCCGGTACGTCAGCTGTCGCTCGGGCAGCGGATGCGGGGGGACATCGCGGCGGCGCTGCTGCACGACCCCGAGGTGCTGTATCTGGACGAGCCGACGATCGGCCTCGATGTCGTCTCGAAGGTCAAGGTGCGTGGTTTCCTGCGGGACTTGAACGCGGAGCAGGGCACCACGGTGCTGCTGACGACGCACGACCTCACCGACATCGAGCAGTTGTGCCGCCGGGTCATGGTCATCGACCACGGGCGGCTCATGTACGACGGGGAGCTGGACGGGCTCCACCAGGTGGGCGGCGGAACCGTGGAGCGCACCCTCGTCGTCGACCTGGAGCGTGAACTGCCGCCGCTGGACATCGAGTTCGCGCGGGTCGTGAAGGTGGAGGGGGCCCGGCAGTGGCTGGCGTTCCCGGCGGACCGGTCGGCGGCGCCGCTCGTCGCCGCGATCGCCCGGCGCTGCCCGCTGGTCGACCTCTCCGTGCGGGAGCCGGACATCGAGGCGGTGATCGCGCGGATGTACGCCGGAGGCACTTCCCCCGGGGTCCTGCGCCCGTAGGCTGGCACGTATGACGGACGAATCGCTGCCCGAGCGCTCCGATGTTCCCGCCACCCCCGATCTGCGGGCCTCCGACGCCGACCGCGAGCAGGTCGCCGAGCGGTTGCGGGACGGGCTCGCCGAGGGCCGGCTCGACATGGCGGAGTTCGAGGAGCGGCTGGAGGCGACGTACAAGGCGCGTACGTACCGGGAGCTGGCGCCGCTCACCCGGGACCTGCCCGGCGCCGGGGTGGCCGCGCCGGTGAACCTGGTGAAGGGGCCGCTGCCCGAGGGGGCGGTGGACTGGTCGGCGCGGATCGGCGGCCGGACGGCCACCACCACGTGGGGTGTCGGTGTCCTCTCCGGGTTCCAGCGCAAGGGGCGGTGGACGGCGCCGCGCCGGTTCAACTGCTTCGCGTTCTGGGGCGGCGGCGAGATCGATCTGCGCGAGGCGAACTTCGAGGACCGGGAGATCGTCGTCAACTGCGTCGCCGTCATGGGCGGGATGAACGTGGTGGTGCCGCCCGGCGTCGAGGTCGTGGTGCGGGGCATCGGCATCATGGGCGGCTTCGACCAGAGCGAGGAGGGCGTGCCGGGGGACCCCGGGGCGCCCCGGGTGGTGGTGACCGGGTTCGCGTTCTGGGGCGGGGTCGGCGTGGAGCGGAAGGTCACGCGGGCGGAGCGGCAGCGGCTGCGGGAGGAGCGCCGCGGCGAGAAGCGCCGGGCGCGGATCGAGGGCCGCCGCGCCCACCCCCACGAGCTGCACGCGGACCGTCTGGACCGGCACCGGGAGCGCGTCGAGGACCACCTCGACCGGCACCGGGACCGCCGCCGCGACCGGGACTGAGAGTTCCCGGCCGGGGACTGCTGAGTAGGCTCCCTGGGTCCTAGAGCTCCGCGCCCGTGGAGCCCTTCAGCGAGGTGAGGTCGAAGGAGCGCGCCATCCGCTCGTACCCCGCGTCGCTGGGGTGCAGGTGGTCGCCCGAGTCGTAGCGCGGGAGCAGCTTGCGCGGGTTGTACGGGTCGCGGAGCGCCTTGTCGAAGTCGACGTAGCTGTCGTAGACCTTGCCGCCGCGGATCGCCGCGTTCACGCCCTGGCGGACGGACTCCAGGTGCGGTTCGTAGCCCCGGTGCCCCTGGAACGGCATGAGCGTCGCCCCGATCACCCGCAGCCCGCGCGTGTGGGCCTGCCGGGCCAGCTCCCGCAGCCCTTCGACGATCTTGTCGGGGTCGGTCTGCTGCGGGTTGCGCAGGATGTCGTTGATGCCGAGGTCGATGATGACGGCCCGGACCCCGGAGCGGCTGAGCACGTCACGGTCGAAGCGGGACAGGCCGCTCGGGTTGTTCGCGGGGCGGCCGAGCCCGTCGGACAGGATGCGGTTGCCGCTGATGCCCTGGTTCACGACGCCGTAGCGCGGGGCACCCGACTCCGTGCGCAGCCGGTCGGCCAAGACGTCCGGCCACCGCAGGTTGGCGCCCATCGTGGAGGTGATGCCGTCGGTGAGCGAGTCGCCGATGACGACGACGGTCCCCTCGGCCTCGTGGCTCAGCACGTCGAGCGCGGTGACGTAGCGCCAGTAGGGGCTCTGCTCCGTGTACGACGTGCCGCTCGGGTCCTCGGTGCGGTCGCCCGGGGCCATGTACGACATCTGCCGTGCCTGCGGGTGGTAGGTGACCGGGCCGGACGGGGTCGGTGAGTACGTGGTGACGAGCATGTCCGCGTCGCGCGGCACCGGGAGGCGCGCGGCGTCGCTGACGACCTGCTGGCCGGCCGGGATGACGACCGAGGTGTTCCCGGAGAACGTCAGCCTGCGCACCGTCCCGGCCAGCGCCGTCGGGGTGTTGGGCGCGGAGGCGACGGCGACGGAGGCGTGGGTGACGCTGAGGGGCTGCTGCCCGTACAGATTGGAGAGGGTGATGCGGGCACCGGTGCCGCCGATGCTGGTGTGCACGATGTTGCGGATGGAGCGGCCGAAGAACCCTCCCCCGGACTTCGTCCCGGAGGTGGCCCCGGTCTCCGTGCCGGGCTCGGCGCCCGCGGGGGAGGCGGACCAGCTGGCCGCCCAGGTGCCGGTGGACGCGGGGGCGGCGGAGCCGTGCGGATGGGCGCCGCCCGCCTGGACGGAGCCTTCGTCGCCGCGCAGGACACCGGAGAAACCGACGTAGATCGCGGCCGAGATCACTACGACGACCGCGACGAGCGCGGCCAGCAAGGCATAACCGTGACGCCTGGCCATGCGGTGTGTGTCTCCTCGGGAAGTGGGAGCCCGAGGCTCCGATGTGATGAACCCATGATGCGTCATGGGGCGGGATGAGGCCGACACTGCCCCCCTCCGCTCGTTCAGACGCCGGGAACTTGCGGTTCGTTCCGGGAGTAGGTCAGAAAGGGACAATGTGTGAGGGGAATGACAGATGACGGACGTACGACGAGGTACGGACGCGGAGCGGACGACGACCGGGACGGAGCGGGCCGGATGGCCGGTGGCGTAGGGAACGGCGTAGGGAACGGCGTGGGACAAGGTGATGGGGACGGAGACGGGGACGGCGTTGGGGACAGGGCGGGCGGTTCCGGGGCGAAGGGTCCAGGTGGCTTCCGGGCGGATAAAGCGGGCCAATCGGGCATAGGGCAGTATGCCCGTTCGGCTCCGTCACAACCGCAGGCGCCGCCCCGCCCCGCCCGCCGCTTCACGGGTGAATTCAGCCCCGCTGACGAGGAGAAGCAGCGCGGCGTGCGCCGCATGAAGCTGACGGCGACCGGCCTTCTGGTGTTCGTCGCGCTCGTCTACGTACTGACGACCTGGGCCGGCCACTCCGGCGCGGGCGCCTGGGCCGGATACGTCGCGGCGGCCGCGGAGGCCGGCATGGTCGGCGCGATGGCGGACTGGTTCGCCGTCACGGCCCTCTTCCGTCGGCCGCTCGGCCTGCCCATCCCGCACACCGCGATCATCCCGACGAAGAAGGACCAGCTCGGCGTCTCGCTCGGCGAGTTCGTCGGCGAGAACTTCCTCTCCGGGGATGTCGTACGCGACCGGCTGCACGCCGTCGGCATCGGCTCCCGGCTCGGCGCCTGGCTCGCCGAGCCCGAGCACGCGGACCGGGTCACCGCGGAGCTGGCGACGGCGCTCAGGGGCGCGCTGACCGTCCTGCGCGACTCCGACGTCCAGGCCGTGGTCGGCGAGGCCATCACGCGCCGCGCCGACAACGCCGAGATCGCCCCCGGCATCGGCAAGATGCTGGAGAAGGTCGTCGCCGACGGCGGCCACAAGCGCGTCGTCGACCTGGTGTGCACGCGCGCCCACGACTGGCTGGTCCTGCACTCCGACTCCGTCATGGACGCGGTGCAGGGCGGCGCCCCCGGCTGGACCCCCCGCTTCGTCGACAAGCGGGTCGGCGAGCGCGTCTACAAGGAACTGCTCCGCTTCGTCACCGAGATGCGGGACATGCCGGAGCACCCGGCGCGCGGCGCCGTCGACCGCTTCCTGAAGGACTTCGCGGGCGACCTCCAGTCCGACACCGACACCCGGGCCCGCGTGGAGCGCCTGAAGTCGGAGGTGATCGGCCGCTCCGAGGTGCAGGACCTGATCGCCTCCACCTGGTCCGCGGTCCGCTCGATGATCGTGGCCGCCGCCGAGGACGAGCGCAGCGAGCTGCGCATGCGCGTACGGGCGTCGCTGCTCTCCCTCGGCCGGCGGATGGCGACCGACCCCAAGGTGCAGGCCAAGGTGGACGGCTGGGTGGAGGGCGCGGCGGTGTACGTCGTGACGACGTACCGTGCCGAGATCACCTCCCTCATCACGGACACCGTCGCGGGCTGGGACGCTGAGCACACCTCCCGCAAGATCGAGGCGCACATCGGCCGGGACCTCCAGTTCATCCGGATCAACGGCACGGTGGTCGGCTCGCTGGTCGGGCTGCTCATCTACACGGTGTCGCGGGGCTTCGGGGCGTAGCTGTCGTCAGCCTCTCCGCCTTTCAGCCCCTCCGGCGCCCGAGGGGCGGGGTCCGGGGCGGAGCCCCGTGGCGGTGAAGGTGGTGCCGGATCCGCTTTCGGGGCACACGTACGACGTCCATACCCTCAACGAGGAGGGCGTACATGTCCCTGGAGCACGAGAAGCACCGCCCGCCGGCCCCCGGAACCACCCGCACCGCCGTCCCCGCCCGCCTCGACCGGCTGCCCTGGTCGCGCTGGCACTGGATGGTGGTGATCGGACTCGGCACCGTCTGGATCCTGGACGGCCTCGAAGTCACGGTGGTCGGCAACATCGCGGGCCGCCTGTCCGAGCCCGGCAGCGGGCTGCCGATCTCCTCCGCGCAAGTCACCGGCATGGCCGCCGCGCTGTATGTGGCGGGCGCCTGCGTCGGAGCGCTGTTCTTCGGCTGGCTCACCGACCGGTTCGGCCGGAAGAAGCTGTTCCTGCTGACCCTGGCCGTCTATCTGGCGGCGACGGCCCTCACCGCGTTCTCCTTCTCCACCTGGTGGTTCTTCGTCTTCCGGTTCTTCACGGGCTTCGGCATCGGCGGCGAGTACGCGGCCATCAACTCGGCCATCGACGAACTGATCCCCTCCCGCTTCCGCGGCCGCGTCGACCTGATCATCAACGGCAGCTTCTGGCTCGGCGCGATCGGCGGCTCGCTGCTGTCGATCGTCGCGCTCGACACGGACCTCTTCGCGAAGAACATCGGCTGGCGCCTCACGTTCGCCCTCGGTGTCGTCCTCGGCCTGGTGATCCTCCTCGTCCGCCGCAACGTCCCCGAGAGCCCCCGCTGGCTGTTCATCCACGGCAGGGGGGAGGAGGCCGACTCGCTCGTCACGGAGGTCGAGGAGAAGGTGCGCGCCCAGCACGGCGACGACGCGCTCCCGCCGCCCGCCGGGGAGATCACCATCCGGCAGCGCAAGAGCATCGGCTTCGGGGAGATCGCGCGCACCGTCTTCCGCGACTACCCGCGCCGCACCACGCTCGGCCTCGCCCTCTTCATCGGACAGGCGTTCCTCTACAACGCGGTCACGTTCGGCTTCGGCGCGATCCTCACCACGTTCTTCGACGTGCCGACGGGCTCGACCGGCTATTACTTCGCGGTCATCGCCGCGGGCAACTTCATGGGCCCGCTGCTGCTCGGCAAGCTCTTCGACACGGTCGGCCGCCGCGTCATGATCTCGTCCACGTATCTGCTCTCCGGGGTGCTGCTCTTCGGCACGGCCTGGCTCTTCGACCGCGGGTCGCTGACCGCGACGACGCTGACGGCCTGCTGGTCGGTGGTCCTGTTCTTCGCGTCGGCGGGCGCATCCAGCGCGTACCTGACCGTCTCGGAGATCTTCCCGATGGAGACGCGCGCGATGGCGATCGCCTTCTTCTACGCGGTCGGTACGGCGGCGGGCGGTATCAGCGGCCCCCTGATCTTCGCCGAGCTCACCAAGAGCGGCAAGGTCGGCGACACGGTGCTCGCGTTCCAGATCGGCGCCGCGCTGATGTGCCTGGCGGGCCTGGTCGCGGTGGCCTTCGCGGTGCGGGCGGAGCAGCGCTCCTTGGAGGACGTGGCGCGGCCGCTGTCGCAGGTGTCACCCGGCTCCTCCTAGCCCCTGGGCCGCCAACTGGCGCTCACAGTCAGCCAGTTGGCGGCCCCCGCGGTCGATGACGAGCGCGAGCAGTGCCGCCACGGCGCACAGCACTCCCGCTCCCACCCACACCAGGTCGTACGACCCGAAGACGTCCCGCACGGCGCCTCCGACGTACGCCACGGAGCCCGCGCCCACCTGGTGCGCGGCGCTGACCCAGCCGAAGACGACCGGGGCGCCGTCGCCGTAGTGCGCGCGGCACAGGGCGATCGTCGGCGGCACCGTGGCGACGTCGAGGAGGCCGAAGGTGACGGTGAACGCGACGAGCGGCGGGTCGACACTCGCGCTCAGCAGCAGCGGCAGCGCGAGCAGGCTCAGGCCGCGCAGCGCGTAGTACGCGGCGAGCAGCCGCCGCGGGTCGAACCGGTCGGTCGCCCAGCCGGACCCGACCGTCCCCGCGACGTTGAAGATCCCGATGAGGGAGAGCAGCGAGGCGGCGACGGTCGTCGGCATGCCGTGGTCGTGCGCGGCGGGCGTGAAGTGGGTCCACATGACGCCGTTGGTGGAGGCGCCGCACACGGCGAACGTCCCGGCGAGCAGCCAGAAGGGGCCGCTGCGCAGGAAGTTGACGGCCTTGGCGGCTCCGGCGGCGCGTACGCGGAGGGGCGCCGCGGCCGGATCGCGTACCGCCGCGTACACGAGGGGCAGCGCACCCGCGGCGGCGAACGCGAGGCCGTGAGCGGCGGCCCGCCACCCCCACGCGTCGATCACCCACGACAGCAGCGGCAGGAACACGAACTGCCCCACCACGCTCGCCGCCGTGAGCAGCCCGGCGACGAGCCCGCGCCGCGCCACGAACCACCGCTCGGTGACGGTCGCCGCGAACGTGGTGGCGGTGGCGCCCGTCCCGAGCCCCACCAACACCCCCCAGTACAGGACGAATTGCCAGGGCGCGGTCATGGTGGTGGTGAGCAGCGCCCCGCCGCCGACGAGGCCGAGCGCGCCGACGGCGACCTTCCGCATGCCGATCCGGTCCATCAGCGCGGCCGCGAACGGCGCGGTCGCCCCGTACACCACCATGTTCACCAGCGATCCGAGCCCGACGGCCGACCGCGACCACCCGAGCTCCTCGTGCAGCGGCCCCACGAGCAGCCCCGCCAGCGTGCTGAAGGCGCCGGCGACGACGATGGCGAGGGCGGCGCCCGCGGCGACGACCCATTTCCTGTCCACGACCTTTCCGTTCATGGCTACGACCTTGCGCCGTGGCGGCACCACCGCACGACTGGCCAGATAGCCATAACGTGAAAGAATCTGGCCATGGCTGTCGAGCAGAAGCACGGACGGACATCGGTGGCCGTCCTGGTCAGGGACGGTGTCCTGCCCATGGAACTGGGCCTGGTCCACCAGTTGTTCGGCACGGCCCGCGACCCGTCGACGGGCGCACGCCTCTACGACGTCCGCACCTGCGCCCCGCGCCCCGGCCGGATCCGCACGGACGCCGACTTCCCGATCTACGCGGAGCACGGCCTGGAGGCGGTGGAGCGGGCGGACACGGTCCTGGTCCCGGCCTCGCACGAGAGCGACGAGCAGCTCGGGCCGGGCGCGCTGGACCACGCGTCGGCACAGGCCCTCGGCTCGGTGCAGGGGCGGGTGGCGTCGATCTGCACGGGCTCGTTCGTGCTGGCCGCTGCGGGCTTGCTGGACGGGCGCAGGGCGACGACGCACTGGATGTCGTCGGACCGGTTCGCCCGCACCTTCCCGCGGGTGACGGTCGACGCGGACGTCCTCTACGTGGACGAGGGCGCCGTGCTGACCTCGGCGGGGGAGGCGGCCGGCATCGACCTGTGCCTGCACATGATCCGCGCGGACCACGGCGCGGCGGTCGCGGCGGAGGTGGCGCGCCGCACGGTGGTCCCGCCCCACCGGGACGGCGGGCAGGCCCAGTACATCCGCCGCCCCGTGGAGGAGACCGGCCTGACCTCGACCTCCGGCTCGCGCGCCTGGGCCCTGGAGCGCCTGGCCGAACCGCTGACCCTCGCGGAACTCGCGGCGCGGGACGCGATGTCGGTCCGTACGTACAACCGCCGCTTCCGGGAGGAGACGGGCCTGACGCCGATGACGTGGCTGGCACGCCAACGCGTCGACCGGGCCAGGGAATTGCTGGAGCAGACCGGGCACACGGTGGACCGGGTGGCGGCGGAGACCGGTTTCGGCACGGCCACGTCGCTGCGGCAGCACTTCCAGACGGCGCTGGGTGTGTCGCCGGGGGCGTACCGGGCGACGTTCCGGGGACGATGAACCACATGAGTGAGACTGAGGCTGACGAGACCGGCGCCGAGATGAACGAGGCCCGCAGGGCCGTACCGAACGTGGCGGTCGACGGCGAGGAGTCCCTGGCGGCCAACCGCGCCTTCTACGGCGCGCTCGGCTTCGAGGAGGTCATGGATCTCGGCTGGGTGATGACGATGGCGTCCCCCTCCCGGCCCACGGCCCAGATCAACTTCATCGAGAGGGGCGGACCGGCGCTGGTGGTGCCGGACATGAGCGTGGAGGTGAGCGACGTCGACGCGGCGTACGCGGCCATGCTGGCGGCGGGCGCCGACATCGTCCGCGACCTGCGGGACGAGGAGTGGGGCGTGCGCCGCTTCTTCGTACGGGACCCGCAGGGGAAGGTGGTGAATGTGCTCGGGCACACCGGTGCGCGGGGCGGGTCCTGAGGGCGGGCCTCTGATACGCGGGGCGGGCTAGGCGGCGGCCCGGCGGTCGACCAGCACGTAGGAGGCGGCGGCCACGACCCCGGCCACTCCGAACACGGCCGGCCAGGCCCCGACCTTCTTGGCGAGCGGGTGCGACCCGGCGAACGCGGCGATGTACGCCCCGGTCAGCGCGCCCGCGACCGGCCCGCCCGCGGTCCGCTTCCACCGGGTGGCCGCGGCCGCTCCGGCGGCGGCCAGCACGACGCCGCCCAGCTGCCGCTTCTTGGTGAAGCGGGCGGTGGCGTACCCGCCGACGAGACCGGCGGCGGCGATGGGGGCGGTGGGCAGGGAGCGGGCCATGAGATCTCCTGGTCGGTCGCTGGGTCTGCCGCCACGGGGGCGGGCGCTGCTCGTGAGGCTACGCCGCTGCCACCGGGGGAGGAGAGGTAGGGGTTCGTCACGGCTGGGCGCCGAGAACGTGGGTTGTCGGCGCTCTGTCGGCGATGCAAGCCGAACTGTCGGCGATATGTCGGTGAGACCCTCGAAGATGAGGTCGTCGCCAACGCCCGCCCTCTTCCCTCCCAGGAGCCCCCGTGCCGCAGCCCACGCCCACGAACCACCACTGGAACCCCGACTCCCTGCCGCCCGCGCCGGACCGTTCCCTCCTCGTCACCGGCGCCAACGCGGGGATCGGCTACTTCGTGGCGGAACAACTGGCCGCCACGGGCGCGCTGGTGATCCTCGGCAGCAGGGACGCGCGCAAGGCGGAGGCGGCCATGGAGTCGATCCGGGCCCGCGTACCCGGGGCGCGGCTGCGCCATCTCCGCCTCGACCTGGCCGATCTGGCGTCCCTGGCGTCGGCGCCCCGGGACCTGGCGGACCTCGGCCACCTCGACGCCCTGGTCAACAACGCGGGCGTCGCCCTCGACGACCCGCCCCGCCGCGAGACGAGGGACGGCCACGAACTGATGCTGGGCACCAACCACCTGGGCCACTTCGCCCTGACCCACTGGCTGGCCCCGCTCCTGACGGCCGCCCAGGCCGCGCGTGTGGTGACGGTCGGCAGCTTCGCCGCCCGCTCCGAACGCCTCGACCTCACCGACCTCCAGTCGACGCGCGACTACCGGCCCAAGCGCACGTACGGCCGCTCGAAGCTGGCGCAGATGTCGTTCGCCTTCGAACTCGACCGCCGCCTGCGCGCGGCGGGCAGTTCCGTACGCAGCGTGGTGGCGCACCCGGGCGGCGCGCTGGACGCCCTGACCCCGTCGCGCCCTCCGGTCCATGTCACGTCGCCCACCGCCCGGCTGCGCGCACTGCCGGCCGCGTCCCTGGTCCAGGGCAAGGACCGGGGGGCGTGGCCGATCGTCCGTGCGGTCCTGGACCCGGAGGCGGAGGGCGGCGGGATGTGGGGCCCGCACGCTCTCGGACTGCGCGGGGCGCCTGTCCCGGAGCGGCCGAAGCCGCACATGACGGACCCGGAGACGGGCGCCCGCCTCTGGGAGGCGAGCCTCGCGGCGGTGAACGGGACGGCGACTCAGCCGAACATGCCGGGCTGGTAGTCGCCGGCGGGCTGCTGGACGATGACGTTGAGCCGGTTGTAGGCGTTGATGACGGCGATCAGCGACACCAGCGCGACGAGCTGGTCCTCGTCGTAGTACTTCGCGGCGTTGGCCCACACCTCGTCGCTGACGCCACCGGCCGCGTCGGCGAGCCGGGTCCCCTCCTCGGTGAGTTCGAGGGCGGCCCGCTCGGCGTCGGTGAAGACCTTGGCCTCCCGCCAGGCGGCGACGAGGTGGAGGCGCTGCGCGCTCTCCCCGGCGTGGGCGGCGTCCTTGGTGTGCATGTCGGTGCAGAACCCGCACCCGTTGATCTGGCTGGCCCGGATCTTCACGAGCTCCTGGGTGGCGTGCGGCAGCCCGGAGTCGGAGACGACCTTCCCGGCGGAGTTGATGTGCCGCATGAACTTGCCCGCGAGCGCGTTGCCGAAGATGTCGAGTCGAGCGTCCATGGTGTTCTCCCTGAGCCTTCGTGTCGGCCGCTTGGCGCGGCCGCTTGTGGTGACACCCCTTTGACGGAGCGGCTCGGAGAGATGTGACCGGAGTGCGCTTGTGACCTGGGTCACGCGGACTGGAGCGCGCCCGTGTCCTGGGTCACGCGGGCTGGAGTGCTGCTTCGGCCCGGCACTCCTGGGACGCCGCTTCGGCCCGGCACTCCTGGAGCGCGGCTTCGACCCGGCACTCGGGGGACCGGCAGCCGCCCGTCTCCTGCCCCCAGGGCAGCGGATCGCGGCACTCCGGGCACTCGTACACCGGCCGCCAGACCCGCTTGCGCGCGGGCCGCTTCCGCGTGAGCCGGTCCTCGATGATCCGGACCGCCGAGTACATCCGGCTCGGCAGCCCATCGGTGACGGCGTCGATCACCTCGGCGGCGGACGCCCCACGCTCCAGCCACACGGAAACCTGCGGCAGCAGCTCCCGCGCCCCCCGCTCGGACACCCGCAGCCGCGCATCGACGAGCGCGAGCCGCTCAAGGATGCGGGCGCTTTCGTGTGCGTGGGGGTCACCCGGGGGCGGGGGCTCGGTGGAGGGGGCTGGGTTGGGGGTGGGTTCGGCGGGTGGGCTCGGGCGGAGCGGGTTCTGGGCGGCCAGGCTCGCGCCGGGCGGGTTCTGGGTGGCCAGGCTCGCGCCGAGCGGGGTCTGGGCGGCCGGGGTCTCCGCGGGAGGGTAGGGAGGGTTCTTCTCCCCGTGGTCATAGGGGTTGTCCTTCCCGCGAGGGAAAAACGTGCCCGGGGCCCCGGTTCCCACCCGCCCGGGAACCGGCTCGCTGGCAACGGGAGTTGCGGCTACTGGGGGCGCGGCCGAGGAAACGCCCGGAACCTCGTACACGTCAACGCTGGACACGATCCGCCGCGTACGGGGTTCCCGCTCGGTCCGAGTGACCCAATACCCCAGCTCCCGCAGCTCTTTGACGGCCTTGGCCACAGCGATCCGCCCTTGCGGGAACCCGTCGCTGAGGGTGCGGACGTTGACCTGAGCGCCGCTGGGCAACGACAGGACGTACACGAGGATGCCGCGCGCAGTATGCGACAAGCGGCGATCGCGGATGGCCTTATTGGCGAGGACGGTGAAGTCCCGCTCATGGCGAGGCATACGATGAATCTGCATGGGGAGTTGTGTCTCCTGATGCCGGACCCCCGGAGGTTGGCGCCTCGCGGGGGTCACCTGCGTATGAAGTTCTGTAGGCGGACGGTGATGCCCGCTGAACGGAGAGTGACACAGGTGAGGTGCGCCGGGCAAACTCTGGCCCAAGCTCGTAACTCTGTTGTCTGCAAACAGAGTTGCAAACCCCGCCACCGAACCACTCGCATCCACCCCACCACAGGGAGCGGCGCTGCACACCGAAGGGCCTTGCACAGTCGGCTGACCCGGTCCCCTTCCACCCCGAGAGCTCAGCCCACGAAAGCCAACCCCACCGGCCCGACGGCCGACGCCGAAACGGCGGCAGGGCACAGCAACCCACCACCGGACACGGACCACGCAATCCAGTGAAGACGCCCACCGCCCCGCACTCGACTTCGAACCACCCCAGCCACCCCACCGGCGCGAGCGCCGGACCCACAGCCCCACCGGCCGCCGCCAACGGCCACGTGCCTGGGCCAGGCACCCGCGTAGCCGCCCGAGGCACGGCCGGACTAATCACACGCCGTACGCGACTCACCTCACCTCACCGGGTCCGTCTGTAGCGCAGCACGTTCGAGGGCTCGTCGAGCCAGAGGTGATCGCCGGTGGCGTCGAAGGTCAGGCCGAATCGCCTGTAGTGCGGTTGTCCGACATGACGCCACGCGCTGTACGCGCCGGCCAGTTCGGCCCACAGGTTCCGCCTGCCGTAGACCGTCACTGCGCCAGGGAGCCACCACTGGCTGTAGTTCACGATGGTGACCGAGGTGCCGCTCTCGTCCCACAGCTGGACCTGCTTCTCCTCGCCGTCTCCTCGGTGGGAGAAGGCGATGTCGGGCACGTAGAGACCGAGGGCGAATTGTTGGGGCCACCCGTCGGCGAAGACCTCGCCGGGATCGATGACCGAAGCCGCTTTGCGACACGCGGCCGCGGGCCTGATGTGGGTGTGCGGCCGGTGGCTGCGCACCCACATGTAGCAGGCCCCGCCGACGAACTGTCCTGTTGCGACGCCGCCGTGCACGGTGAGCTTCAGGAGGCCGCCACTGGCGAACAGCGTGTTGTACGGAGCCAGGATGACCGCCTGCTCGGCCGCCTGGCCCCGCCACGCCTGGGGAATGTGCCGTAATGCCGCTGTCGCGATGATCCTGTCGTAGGGCGCGTTGGCTACCCACCCGGCCAGCCCGTCTCCGCAGTGCGTTGTGGGCGTGTAGCCGGCCTTCTCCAGATTGGCGGCCCCACGCGCGGTCATGACGGAGTCGTATTCGATCGTCGTGACGTTGTCACTGCCGACGGCCTCGCACAGCAGGGCCGAGTCGTACCCCGACGCGGTGCCGACCTGCAGAACGCGTTGTCCCGCTTCGACATCGAGCTGGTTCAGCTTCTCGAAGACGATGTCGAGAGCGGAGACGGATGACGTGAACACCCCCTTCGCGGGGCCGTGCTCCGGCAGCACAGCGTCGTCGATCTGCATGATGAGCGAACGGTGCGTGCCCCAGACCGCACACCGCCACGCATCTTCGTCGACCGCCCTGTCGACGACTCTGTGCAGGCCATCGGCGTCGGTGTCGTAGCTCCAGAACTGAGCGGGAGCGAACGCTTCCCTGTCGACAGCGTCGAAGGCCGGCCGAAGCCAAGGGGACCGGAAAGCCCCCATGACTTCGAGCTCCTTGCGGCTGATCTTCCGGTGGTCCATGGCCGCCCTACTTCGGGCGACTTCCGTCAGGACTCGGCGGCTGCGGCGGCGGGGTCCACGGCTTGTCGTCCGGCGCCCCGCCGTGCTTGCCAGACATGCTGACGACGACATCGACGGGCTTCATCCAGCGCTCCTGGGAACTCTGCGGGGGCAACGGGCTGCCGGGGCGGTCGGGGCCTGGGGCGGGAGGGGTGCTCATGGCGTCTCCGTGTGGGAGGGCTCGGACGGCGCGTCGGACGACGGCGTCCCGTCGAGCATCGACCCAGCCCATCGAGACCCTCAACGAACTTCTACGCTCTTGCACGCGTTCACCCGAGTTCACCCGAGCGCATCGATAGCAGCCGTGATCAACTTGCGGGCATCGGAGCCGTGGACGGCCAATTTCGACAGCTCGACAAAGGTGCGCTCGTACTCGGCGATCTCCCGCGGCTGGGTCAGTGTCAGGTTCGCGGAGACCAACTCGACCGACACCTGCACGTCGTCGTACATCGTGAACGACTCCGTAGGCCAAGCATTCCCACGAGCGGTCCCCATCGGAACGACACCGAGGCTCACTGACGGCAGAGCCGCGGCACCGACCAGATGCCCGAGTTGACCAGCCATGATGCCCGCATCCCCGATGACGCTGCGCAGCACCCACTCCTCGACCAGCATGGCGAACCGCCGTTGCCCGGAGCGCAGGACGTGTTGCCGGACCATCCTCGAAGCGACGGCACTTTCGATGTCGTCCGAAGCGCCGCGCAGCGCCACCACGGTCTTCAACATCTCCCGCGTGTAGTCCGGGGTCTGTAGCAACCCGGGCACCACCCACGACTGATAGACGCGAAAACGACGAGTGCGCTCGAAGAGCGGGCGCACCGATTCCTGCACGCGCCTGAGTCCTGCGTGCTCGATCCGCCGCCACTCGACATACATGCCCTCTATCCCACGGACAGTGGCGATCAGATCCTGTGTCTGCGCCTCTGCCTGACACAGACGCGTGTAGGTGCGGATGTCCTCGTCGGACGGTGGCGTCCTGCCGTTCTCGATCCGCGACGCCTTCGACTCGTGCCAGCCGGCCGCCGCTGCCAACGCACGGGCAGTGATCCCGTGGTCCTTTCGAATTTCCCGCAGACGCAGGCCGAGGGCCGCCCTCGCTTGCTGAACGCTGGAGGCGGACGACGACGGCGACACCGAAGGCTCCCCTGTTCCTGTCAGGACAGCTTGTACTCGCTGTGCGGTACCGCCCGATCCCATACCGACTCGAAGGCCGCGGAGCATGCGCCGACCACGGCGGCGTCGGTCGTACGCTCCTCATCTCCTTGCGGTGACAGCTCACCGTCGCCGCTGAAGTGAAGGAACACCACCAGCCGGTCGTCGAACACCCAGAAGTCGTTCCCCGGCAGCATGAGATCCGAGGCGTGCCGCCGTGGCAGCCACCGGACCTCCTCGCCGGCCCGCACGTTGGCATCCGTGACGTGATGCTCGAAGCGGACGTAGTCCGACTCCGGCACGGAACAGACCCGTGCCCGCCGGACCCGAACCCCGCGCCCGGTCACCTCGGCCATCAGCTTCAACCACGTACGCAGAGTCGGGTCGTTGTCCTCGGCCCGGTCGCGCTCACCGGCTCGCCAGGCCTGATAGCTCGGATCGGACTCCATGTACGTGTCCCGCATCTCCAAGTGCACGGCAGACCACTCGGCCAAGCGGAAGAGATCACTGAACGTCGGCTCCGCCGCCACCACGAACCTCCGGGAAGAAGCTGACCATGAACTTCGGAATCTCGACGACGGTCTCATGATCGGGCATGTCCAACTGCGCGAGCCGCTCCTCGTCGATGACCTTCAGCCCCTGGACCAGGTACCTGTCCTTCACGTCGTCGTAGTACACCGTCGCGGACTTACCGTCCGGGGAGTTGGGGTCCTTGCCGAGCATGTGCAGAGCCATGGATGCCTCCTGGATAGTCGTCCGGTCTCCTTGCGAAAGCTTGCGGCCTTTGCTCGTAGAGGCGCATCAGACTTCTACGAACTTGCACCAACCCGGATTGGCCGCGACGAAGTGTGACCAAGCCGCCGCGGACAACCGGACCCGCGGCCCGTCGGAACGCTTGGAGTCACGCACCAGGATTCCGTCCACCGTACGAGCGGTCTCCAAACACTCGGTTCCGCTGCCGCCGCTGTACGAGGACTTGAACCAGTGTGGCGCGTGCGGCGCGGACATCAACACTCCCTGCTTATACGGCGGATGAGCTCCCCCGAGGCCTCAGGTCCGAGGGCTTGGGCACTCAGATACTGGAACGCCAACCTATAGCGTTCGAGTTCCTTGGGCTTCTCCATGAAGAGCCCTCCGCCCAGAACGTCCACGTACACGACATCGAGCTCGGGGGCGGGGCCTCCCAGGATGACGAAGCTGCCGACGGCCGCGGCATGCGCTCCGCTCGCGAACGGCAGGACTTGTACGGTCACCTGGGGCCGATCCGCGGATTCCACGAGGTGGCCCAACTGCTCGCGCATGACGTCGCGCCCTCCGACGAGCCGACGCAGCGCGGCTTCGTCGATCACGACCCACAGATGCGGAGGGTCCGATCGCAGCAACAGCTCCTGGCGCTTCATGCGAATGTCGACCATGTGCTGTACCTCCTGCTCCGGACACCGCATCTCGGATGCGCGATGGACGGCCTCGGAGTAGGCGCGGGTTTGGAGGAGACCAGGGATGTACATAGAGGCGTAGTGATCCTCGCGGACGGCCTCGTCCTCAAGCGTGAGCATGAGGTTCATGGACTCGGGGATGGGGTCGGCCAGGGAGCGCCACCACCCTTGGATCTTTGCGCCCTTGGCGAGCTCGACCAGGGCAGCGCGTTCTTCGTCGGTCGCTCCGTACTCGCGACAGAGCGCGTCGACCACGGGCCACTTCACGCTGCCTTCCTTCGTTTCGTAACGGCTCAGGGTGGCCTTCGACGAGCCGACGCGCGCGCCCGCCTCGTCGAGGGTGAGCCCGCCGCGCTCACGCAGGCGGCGCAGCTCGGCGCCGAGTTGGCGCCGGCGGGTCGTCGGTCCGACGGTCATGTCTGAGCCTCTCTGTCGATCGCCTAGATCGTGCTGGTCAGAAGTGGGTGGGGGCAACAAGGCGTGCGCCGGGGGCGCATGAGCCGCGGTCTGCTCCTACACCCTTCTTTATGGGAGTTCCGTTTTGGAAGTTCCATCGACACGCTGAGTGATGACGATGAACCGGTCGCAGGTGCGACCGCACAGAGAGGATCCCGCCATGCTCGACGGCGACGAGAACGACGATGCCCCTTCTGCCCGGCGGGTCCTGGCCTTCGAGGCGGTGCCGCTGGAGATGCGACGACTGCGACGTGAGGCAACAAGACAGCTTGAGCGGTGGTTGATCGACGACATCGTCGAGGAAGCGCAACTCGTGGTGACAGAACTCGCGACGAACGTTCTGCACCACGTGGGAGAGGGTGCGGCCGCCACCCTGATCTTGGAGGTGAGGGGCGGCCGGCTACGTGTCGAGGTTCATGACAAGAGTCTTGCGATCCCATTGGTGACGCGGTCGGAGTGCGGCGACGAGTGCGGCCGGGGCCTGCACCTGATCGCTGCCCTCGTCGCGGAATGGGGTACTCGGCTGACACCGGTGGGCAAGGCGGTGTGGTGTGATTTCGAGCTCCAGGAGCTTCACTTCGCGCGGGAGGCGCGGTCCGCCGAGTAAGTGCCATATCAGGCGGGACGGCGGGGCCGTGGGGCGTGGACGCCCCGCGGCCCGCTCGCGGTCAGCGTTCCACGTACTGAGAGAAGAACCCGATCTCGCGGAGTGCCTGAGGTGGACGAACTCGCGGAGCGGGTGGAGGTCTAGCCGAGCGTTTTGTCAGTCCACTCGCGAAACGTCTCGGACGTCTCAACGAACTCCACCGCGTTCAACTCCGGCCAGCCCCATGGATGGTGCTCCAGAATGAACGCCTCCAGCTCCGGATACTTGTCCGCGCGAGTCTTGAACAGGACGCGGTACTCCTCTCCCGTGCCGAACTCTCCGTCATGCCAGAAGGCAGAAACAACTGGCCCGATGACCTGAGCACCGGCGGCCAGACGCGCCCTGACGACCGCCTCGACGAGCTGGACCGCCTCGTCCCGGGTGCTGGTGGCGGTAGCGACCTGGAGGTAGTTGGTCATGCGGGAACCTTAGGGGCGGCACGGGGTGCGGGGTAGAGCCCGGCATGGTGCAAGGCGGGGTGCTCACGGGCTCTACGGCTGTTTCCCAGGTGCTGTCTCGGATCTCCCGACCTGACAGTGCTGTTGGGGACAGGCTGGAGACATGGGCCGTGGAGATTTAACGAACGCGGAGTGGGACCGGCTGGAGTCGTTCCTGCCTGGGGGTGGTACGCGTGGAGGCCGGTGGAGTGATCACCGACGGGTGATCAACGGGGTGCTCTACCGAGTGCGGACGGGTGTGCAGTGGAGGGATCTGCCTGAGCGGTTCGGTCCCTGGGAGACCGCCTATAAGCGTCATCGCCGCTGGTCGGCCGACGGCACCTGGAAGATGCTGCTGTCACAGATCCAGGCCGCCAAGGACGCGGAAGGTGAGATCGACTGGGACGTGTCGGTGGACTCCACTTCAGTACGAGCCCACCAGCATGCCGCCGGCGCGAGGAAGGCCCCGCCGGCCGCGGTCCCTCAAAAAGGGGCCCGTGCGGGGACGAACCAGCCCGATCCGGTCCTGCGGAAACTGACCGTCCGACTGGAGGAGGTGGTGGCATCGGCGAATGCCTGGGACGCTCCCGCGGAGGCTTCACCACCAAGATCCATCTCGCCGCCGACGGACGATACCGCCCCCTCGCGCTCCTGCTGACTCCCGGCCACTATGCAGACGGCCCCCAACTCGAGCCCGTGTTACGGCAGATAGCCGTACCCCGCGGCGGCCGGCACACCGGATTCGACAGCGAGCACTACAAGAAAAGCAACACCGTCGAACGTGCCATCAACCGCCTGAAAGGCTTCCGCGCGGTCGCCACCCGCTACCTCGGCACCGTCACCCTCGCAGCACTCATCATCCGGCTCCGGTCCCGGCTTCTCAAGCGGGCGGCTGCCAGGAGGCAAGCTTCTCGAGGGTGGCCTCAGTGGGCATACCGAACCCCAAGGCCGTACTGAGGATATGCAGCGCGAGCTTGGGAGGCACAGCGTTGCCGATCTGCTGTGGGATGTCCCCGCCCGCCCAAGGATATGCGGCAGGGAATGACTGAAGCAGACCTGCCTCAGAGGCTGAGAAGCGCTCCAAATCGATGCCGTTCTTCACAACCCTGTTGCGAGAGATCTTCCCCGTGACCGTGGCTGCAGGGTGGTAGGAGTAGCGCTCTCCGCGGGCCTTCGGGTCACCGCCGGTGCCGTAATTGGAGACCACTTTGAAGGGGCTGGGGCGATGCGGCAGGACATCGCCCATGGTGACCCATGGCTCGGGTTTGGAGCCGGGAGGCCAGCGCTCCTCGCCTTTTCGGTACGGCTGGTGTGTGGCTTCGGGGAGCTTGACGGCTTCTTCGGAGAGCCCGGTCAGCCCATCTCTACGGCTGGCGATGAGTACGGCTCGACGTCGAGTTTGAGGGACTCCGAACTGTTCCGTGCGCAGTATCCCAGTAGTTGCCCAGTACCCCTCGTTGCGCAGGGCCTTGGCGTATTCCACCCAGACGGGAAGTACTGCTGGTACCTGTTCCAGAATGATTGCTTCGTAAGGGGAGAGTCGTTCATCGTCGATGGCTTTCAGAGCCCATCGAAGAGGCTCCAGGACCAGACCGGTCCGTTCATCTTCCATTTCTGAAAGGTCTAGATCGATATTCTGCGGAGCGTCGCGGTCAACTACTCGCTGAACGAATTTCAGTACATCGTCGAGCGCGCGCCGCCCCGCACCATTGCCCGCCACGGTGAACGTCTGGCAGGGAGGGCCGCCGGTAAGCACGTTGGCATTAGGGAAGTAAATAGGGTCCGAACTGCGAACGTCGCCGTGGACGGTCGACAGCCCCGCCAGTTTTCGAGTTGCACAGGCATTGGCGTCGAATTCGATGCCAACGGTTGAGACTCCCAGCACGTCAGCCGCCACATCGAGGCCACCAGGTCCCGCAAAGAGGTCCACGATGTGGAAATCCGCAGGTTGGGGTGAATGTTGCTGAGTGCTGGTCATGGGGAGGAAGTGTAGCCGGCGCGGCAAGGTGCTCGGCCCCTTCCGCCAACCTGCGACAGGAAGGGACCGTCGAGGGGCCTCGTCAGCTGTTCAGGGCTGCGGCGATGGCAGTTCCGAGTGCCTTGCCGACCGGAGGCGGGCATGCCGGAGCAATCTGACGGAAGCGTGCGGTCTTCTTCCCTGTGATCGTCCACTCCTGCGGGAAGGACTGCAGGATGGCTGCTTGATCAACGGTGATCCTGAGCTTGGCCAGGCCGTCACCGTTGGGCTTCCAGTCGAAGTTGGGCTCGGGGACGTCGTTCCCGAGTGACAGGCCACAGATCCCCATGCGCGCCCACGCACGCTTCGAACCGGTCTGTCCCAGGTCGGCGCCGCCGTGTTTCTTGGATCCGCCGATCAGGGTGGGCGCGGGGCTTGTGGCTTGAGCAGCCCAATCTTCGGCGCCGTGCCACCCCTTGGACGACATTGACGGCAGTAGGGCCTCACCGAGAGATGTGTGCGATGTCACCGTGGGAGCCGGAGGCAGGAAGCTGTCGAAGTAGTCCTTCCTCAGCGCCACCAGAACACCCTGCTTTCGGTCCTGGGGTACTCCGAAGTCAGCGGCATTGAGGACGAACCACTCGTACCGATACCCGAGATGGTCCAACTCCTCATGAAATACGGCTCTTACGGATTCGAAACGTGGTGATTCCACCAGGTCCGGTGAGTTCTCGACCAGGAGGGCCTTGGGGCGAACAGGGTGAACCAAGAGCGCAGTGGCTTCCAGCAGCTTTACCTCTTCGTAGAGTTCCCCCTTTTTTGCGGCCGTTGCTGCGCTTACGCGAGGAAGTCCAGCAGAAAGCAGATCGACGTCGTAGCTCTCCTTGTGCTCGTCAGGAACGAAATCGATCAAATCTTCCTCGAGGATCTTCCATTCCGGCCGGTTCTCGCGAAGGGTGTTGCACGCGTCCTTGCTGTTGTCGACCAACAGTGCCGGAGTGAAACCCGCCTGCTCCAACCCCAGAGCAAGTCCGCCGCCTCCTGAACATACGTCAACGAATCGCATTTCATCCCCCTCTTTCGTCTTCCTCGGATCAGTACTTCGCTGAATCAATAGAGGTGCTGGAATTATTTCCAGGGAACGTTTCTGCAGCCTCTTGGCTCAGTTCTTCCTGCCCCTTACGTGCGCGCCCTTGAAAAGTTCCTTGTACAGCTTCGCGAGTTCTTCGACAGATCGATACGGAACCGATCCATCCATTGGTCCTGTAGGGAGTCGTCCCGGGTCGTAGACACTGTCCAAGTGGCCACTTTCGACCCACTCCTGAAGGATGGAATGGTCCCTGGGCTGGTCCGGCCCCAATCGCTCGTACATCAACGTGCTGTCGGCAGTGGTGACCGCCCGCACCAGCCCATTGAGTTCTCGACCAGTGCGAATAGTTTCGTCCTCGAGAAGTTCCACCATGGCCTGAGCGGTGGGCCGGTGACGACAGATGTTGAGGCGAAGGGCTGTGTTGAGAACGTCCTGATTTCGGCACGCGATTTCGACAGGTCTGTAGTCTTCACCGTCACGGAATATCTCCGCTGCCCACCACAGGAGGGAGAAACTCTGCCTGTACCAGGGTCCACTGAATCGAGCAGCTTGACTGACTACCAGTCGGCCGTCCTTCTCTTTCCCCCACCGCCAACGCACGAAATCTGGGGCGACTCGCAGTGCGATGAAGTTCCACAACGCGGTGTCGACTGCCTCCGCCCTGGTGAGGCGCAGTGTGTAATGCAGGCGGGGAGCGAGCCAGGCATCGGAGGCGGAAGGTTTCTCATCACGGAAACGCGACATGGCTTCCTCGAGCAACCCCCGCAGGTCTGCGGCCTCCCATCGGGGTGATTCGTCTGCCGTCACGGTCGATCCGCGCACCAACATCTCGATTGGAAGGGGACCTCCGTCGAGCAGATTTCGAGTGACGGCCTTGTTCGCCACGGAGTCCGTGATTCGTCCGATCCTGGCGGGACATTCGAACGTCTTGGCCATTTCTACTTGTCACCCTTCTGGTTCGCCATACGACGCAGGTCCCGGAGCGTGGTCGTAACCTTTCGAGATTTGCGGGACTGGATTCCTGCTGCGTGCGCGACGAGGCGCTGGATATTCGTTCCGTCCTCGCCATTTATGCGGGCCTCGACGAGCGCCGAGAGGGCTTCGTCGGCGCCCATAGCAGGGAATACATCCGGGAGCATTTTCCGCAGAACGTCTTCCTGCCATCCGCCGGGCCATACCGGTTCGCCCTCAATGACCTCGCAGTAGTATGTGGCGGAGTTGAAAAGAGAGATCCAGGTCTCCGTGGCAATCTGCGAAGAGAGGACCTCGCGAACAAGTTTCTGTTCCTGCGTGGCGGCATTTTCGAGTACGCCTCGAAAGCCGTCCAAAGAGGAGTTGAGGCACAGGACCGGCTCTCCTCCCTCGAAATCAAGAATCCAAGGGCTTTCCTTGAATTCTTTGAGGTGGTCATTGGAGGGGTCGTCGAAGTCGAGCCACTTCATCTTGAGGGAGCGCTCTTCTGCGGGATGCCGGGTCTCGAAGTCGACTTGCCAGGGAAGTGTGGTGAATCCGATGAGTCGCCCCGGGACGCCGCCGTACTCCGCTACGATCTGAGCGTTGATCTGGCTTCGCCCTACATGCTCCAGTCGGTGGATCTCGATTTCACCGACCCAAGTGCCTGGTTCGCTCTCGCGCAGTTCGAATGCCTGATGGACTCTCGTTTTCCGGTTGGTGAGAACCGCCATGCACGAGACGCCGAGCCACGGCCCCCCCTTCAACTCACGCGCGTCGACAGTTGCGGACACGTTCAGGCGGATTTCGGCCCAGTGCTTCGTTCCGGTTTCCAGATCATCCAGAGCAACGATCTGACTGCGGTCGTTCACGCGGCTGATGGGAACCGGCTTGTTCTCCACGAAGACTTTTTCCACACGGAGGTTCACGTCGCTGCTGAGTACGGGATAGGGAAATGCAGTTCTCATGCGTCGAACTCCTTCGCGCGCCGCACGTCGACCGAGATCTGAGACATCGCCGCGTTCACCGGGTGACTTTCGGGATCGGTGACTCCGTGGAACTTGCCGCGCGTCGCCCCTTCTGCGAAGGCCAGATTCCCTTGCGACGTGAGGGAGCAGCCCTCGACCGGGGTGACGTCTTCCCACTCCACCGGGACCGCTCCCGCGGAACGGGAGAGGAACATGGGCGTAGCGGACAGGATCCAGGGATCCTCGCGTTTGGGTAGCTTCACCGTCACCGCAACTCGCCAGGCTCCTTCGTCGTCCACATCCCCTTCGATGGCCTGGATCGTCGGGTAGCCCTGAGTGCGCGACAGCCGGGGACGGTCGAAACGTAGTAGGTCTCTGAGTACTTCTGGTCCCTCGCGTTGAGGCTCTTCCTGTTCGTTGCTGCGGAGGACCTCGCGTACGCGCTGTTCCGCTTCCTTCTTGAAGTCAATGATCTTCTGGCGCGCACCTCGCTCGTACGTCGCGGTGAGGTCCTCAGTACTCACCCAGTCGTTGTGGTCCGGCGGTTCGGCCGTGCGCAACATGAACTCGGCCGCTTCGGCGTCGGGCGACTCGCGTCGTGTCGCGGTGCCGGCGAGGAGTACTGCCTGGAACGGGCGGTGCCCGAGCGGCAGGTCGCCGACACGCTTTTGCTTCACCACCATGCGGGTGGCGCGCATGTAAGAGATCTGATCGGGGTTCGCTTCCTGCTCATCGGCGAGCGCCACAAGCAGGACAGCCTCGTGAATCCCAGGATCGATCGAGCTGGACTCGTCCTTCCGGCGCTTGAGTCCGAGCGGGACCACGGTCTCCAGAACCTGCGACCGGTCGGTGAGCTCGGAGACGGTTGTGCCGTCCAGGAAGGCCTTCACGGCTCGGGAGCGCGTGGGCTCGTAGACATGTGGGTCGATCACCTGTTCGTGCTTCACGACTGTGCCGTTACGGAAGGCGCTGACGGAAGCTCGAAGCTTGGGCTTCTCGAACTCGCCACCCACCATTGAGGCCCAGAAGTTGCGCGCGAGGCTCGACACCAGACGCTCGTGCATCTCGTCGAGTTCCTCGGCTTCGCCCGAGCCGTCGTAGGCGCCGACCACCAGGAACGAAGTTCCGGGGCGTGCGTCGTCCCGTTCCAGATAGAGGCGTTCGGTCGAATCCTTGTCGCTCCACCAAGAGTTGGAGGTGTGTTGAAGCCCTGGTGCCTCCACCCCGAACCATGCGGGGCCTGCGTAGTCCACACCGGCCATCCGGTGCCAGGGAAGCTCCAGGCGTCCGGTGACACGGCGCTCGGTGCGTCCGTCCTCGGGGACCGAAAGGGTGCTGCTGACGAGCACCAGTCCGAAACGACTGGCTGCCCAGAGCGCGGCTTTCCCCAGGCCGTAGGAGCCACCTGCGGAGCCGGCCTTCCCGCTGTCCAAGGTGCGCCTGACCACACGCGCGAAACGGCCGTCCTCGTACTCAGGGCCAGTGAGTCCGGACGCGTTGTAGTCGTCCACGCGGAGCAGCACGAGTCGGCCGCTTCGCTTCAATTCATTCAGCCCGTCGAGCAGGACTCGACCGACCTTTTGCCGAGGGTCTGACGCTGCCTTCAAGTGAGGTTCCAGCCGATCCCACTGCACCGCGTCCAGGAAGTTCTGCAAGGTGGTGCCCGTGAGCTCGTGCAATATGTAGCGCACGGTAACGGGTTCGTCACCATCGCACTTCTCGTCGAGGCTGTTCTGAGTCGCCTCACGCGCCAGCACGTTCAGGCTCGGTGTGAACGCGAAGGCTGCGGTGTTGCCGCCTTCGCGGCCCCCATCCTCCGGGGCCGGCCTGAATGCCCACGACGCCTCGTGGGCCGGAGACATCGGCGCGCGCCTGTTGACTGCGTCCTCGATCTCCACGCCCAGGGCCTCGGCGATCGCTGCGATCTTTTCGTACCGAGGCTCCGACCTGCCGTTGACCCACCCGTTGACGGCGGCTGCCGTGACACCGGTCAGTTCGGCGAGCCGCTTCTGGCTCATGTTGCGCGAGGTCAGCAAGCGGCCCAACCAGGCGCTGAAGTCCTCTCCCAATTCGATCATGTCTCCGTTCGGCGCAGTTAATTGATCTTGGTCTGAGATAGTCTTCTTAAGTTGAAGCGGTCAAAATGGGGCATTCTGCAACGCCGTTCACCCTTTCCACTTGCCTTTGAGCATACTAGTCGTGGAGTCTGGTGGGGCTGTAGTCGCGCGAACTTGCCAGTACTCCCGTACTGTGGCTTCACTCAAAGCCCCTGTGCGGCTTGCGAGTTGTGGGCGGGGCTCTGTCGGCTTGTTCCCAGAACGGGGCAAGGCGGGCACGAATGGACAATTTGCCGCTGTTGCAGAAAGGTTTACCCGTGTTCGGTGGGCGCGTGAGTTACGACGTCGAGGGTGTTCGGGACGGTCACTGGTCGTTCCAGGTTGTTCACAGTCCTGAGGGGGAGGTCGTCACGTTCGACATCGGGGAGCACACGGTCTCGTTCGCGCGGCACGAGGTGCTCGTCGAGGTGGAGTCCCAGGAGCCGCCCGTGTAACTGGCGGGGTGGCCTGACGGGGGTTCTCGAGGGGGCGTTCGCTGCCCGGAATCCCTGGCGGGCTGCTCCGGTGTGACGGAGCGGTGCGACGGTACCTGTACTTCAACTTCGCCTGAATCGGGGGCGATTCGTGGTTCTGGTGTGCGGCGTCGGTTGCTTGGTCGGCGATGCTCTCGCGAGTGGTGTCCTTGTCGCGTCATGTTCTTGTCAAGCTTCTCCAGCCGCCACGCCGCGTTGCTCTTCGGCTGCGTCGCATGCTCCGGACACCCGTGCCAGAAGCGCCCGTCGAGGCGCATGGCGACCCCGGCTTTCGTGTACGCGATGTCCACCGACCGTCGTGGCATCGTCGGGATCTTCCATGTTGGCCAACTCGTCGCCGTCCCGCAGGAGGTGGATCACCACGTCCTTGGCGCCGGCGTCAATGGAGTTGTCCACGAGGTCGGCGATCGTGACCTCGAAGCCCCTGGCTGCTGAGCGCCTCCATGTACCGCGCGTCGGGCGGGAGGCGCTTGCTCCCTGCGGTGGGCACATCGAACTGCCAGTCCGTGGTCATTGCCTCGCCTCGCGGTAACTGCAATTTCGTGCGATCAATGGTGACGCTAGAGCACGATGTGGACAAGCGGGCCCAAGTCCTCATTGTTGCTTGGGTTCAGGCGTGCCGGGCCGTGTGTTGCGGGCTTCGGAGATGGCCAGGGCCACGTCCGCCGGATCCTCGTGCTCCCAGAACCGCAGCACGGTCCAGCCGTCCTGCTCCAGGTGGCGGGTAGTCTCGCGGTCGCGGGCCATGTTCTTGTCGAGCTTGGTGCGCCACCATTCGGCGTTGGCTTTCGGTTTCGTCGCGTGCTGTGGACAGCCGTGCCAGAAGCAGCCGTCCATGAAAACCGCGATCTTGGCTTTGCTGAACGCGATATCGACGGTGCGGCGTGGCATGCCGGGGACTGGGACGTTCAGGCGATAGCGCAGGCCGGCGGCGTGCAGGAGGCGTCGGACCGCCCGTTCGGGTGCGGTGTCACGCGAGCCTTGTCGACTCATGCGTGCTGAAACGGAGGCGGACGACGGGATTGGGTGGGCCACCCGTGCATTGTGCCGGACCGGCCCGCCCGGTGAAGGGTCGGCCGGAGCAGCGCTGCGTGTCAGCCGCCGACGCGCTCGAACGACACGGTCACCGTGCACTCCAGCGCCTCCGCGATCCGCTCAAGCAGCGGCAGCGTAGGGATGTCCCGTCCGTTCTCGATGCGTGAGATCGCTGCTTGGCCAGTGCCGATCAGCGCGGCCAACTGAGCTTGGGACAGGCCACGTTCGTGGCGCCATCTGCGCACGAGATCGGCTGTGCCCATCACCGAGGCGCCTCTTCGTCGTAGCGCGGCAGACCGCCTGTGTCGATCTTCCAGTCCTGCACGGTGACGGTGTCGCCGAAGGAGTAGTGCCGCTGGTTGTCGTAGGCGAGGGCCCCGGTGCGCATGGTGGGGGCCCAGTAATGAACGGCCGTGCCGTCGCGGGGGTCAACGATCAGGTAGTGCGGGATGCCCATGGCGGGGTAATCGCGGAGCTTCCCCTCGTAGTCGTTCGCCGGGGTGGAGCGTGAGACGACCTCGATGATCAGGTGGCAGTCCTGTGGGGGCATGGCGTCGGCGGCGGTTGGTTCGAAGTTCGCGTTGGCCACGGCCATGTCGGGTACTCGCAGTACGCCAAGAACCGCATCCTCAAGGTCGGTTGCGGTGTAGAGGGCGAGAGCGGGCGCCAACTGGGGCTCCAGTTGAGTACGCAGGCAGTGCGCCACACGCTGATGACGTGCCCCGGGGCTCATCGTCAGGAGGAGCTGGCCCTGACTGATCTCAGGCCGACGCACCGCCTCCGACTGGCTGCCGAAACCTTTGCGAAAGGTGTCGCGCAGTCCGAGAAGGCGGCGGTAGGTCGTCGCCTCGCCGTATGGCTTGCGAGTCAGGCCGCGCCGCCATGGCACCCCGAGTAAGCCGCCCCCGACCCGCACCAGCAAGCACCCCCCGCCTCCGGCGGCCACGTCACCGCGCGCCCCCGTGCCGCCAGTGTCGTCGCGTACTGCGGGAGCAGCGACGCGTCCTCGGGGGAGGAAGCCTCGGAGGCCGCGAAGGCCTCGTAGGAGGGGAGCGTGCCCGTGACGATGCCCAGGTTGCCCGTGCCGGACGCGGCCAGTTCGCGCAGCGAGGACTCTATCGATGCCAAGTGGGCTTCGTAGGACGGGTATTCGGAGGTCAGGGTCGGGTACGCCGCGAGGAGTTCCGCGTACTCCGTCGACGGCCAGTGCAGGACCGCCACCGGGAATGGGCGGGAGAGGGCCTCCCGGTACGAGCCGAGTTCCGCGTGGAGGCGGTCGATCTCGGCGCGGAGTTCGATCGGGTTGTTCGAGCCGAGGGCCCACAGGCGCTTCGGGTCGTGGAGTTCGTCGAGGGAGACGGCCGTGCGGTTGACGCGGTCGGCCAGGGCGTCCCACGCGTCGTGGTCCGCGCCGAGCAGCCGGCGGACGCGGTGGCGGCCCAGGACCAGCGGGTGCTTCGGGTACGCCACGTCGCCGGAGTCGCGCTCCGCTTCCGGGACGAGGAGTTCCAGGGCCTCGGTGAACGTCTCGTGCGCCGGTTCCAGCTCGTCGTGCGCTTCGAGGGACTCCGCGATGATCACCCACGGTGCCGGGGCGCGCGGGGCCGACGCGCGCAGGCCCGTGATGATCGCCTGGGCCTCGGCCTCGTGGCCGTACTCCCAGAGGTTCGCCGCCTTGAGGGCACGGATCAGGGCGGTGTCGTGTACGTCCGATGAGGCCAGCAGGGCGTCGTAATGGGCCGTGGCGCGTTCGCGGGCGTCAGCCAGTTCGTAGTGGGCCGCGGCCTGGAGGAGCAGCGCTTCCGCGTCCTCGGGGTACATGGCCGCCGTGCGTTCCAGGCGCTCGGCTTCCGCTACGTGGTCGGCGTGCTCGTTCTCGGCGGGCGTGGCAGGCGTGTCGGGGCGCATGGAGGCTACGGTACTGCCGGACGGCCCGGGTGGAAGAGCCCCCGTCGGGCGCTGTACCGACCCCCATCGAACGCGGCCCGGCGCCGGCCCCGGATGTCGTTCCGGGACATACTCACGTCGCTGCCCTGGCTAGTTGCGGCCCCGCCCTCTATCTTGCGCGCGTGCTGCAGCGTACGTACGGCAACAGCGTCGGCGACAGCGGACCCCGCGTCGTGACCCAGGGGCGGCCGTCCCGGCGGGTGTCCCCGCGGCGCCTGCTCTGGAGCGGCGCCGAGGTCGCCGTCACCTTCGGGGTCGTGCTGCTCCTGCTCGTCGTGCACCAGCTGTGGTGGACCAACCGGCAGGCCAAGGCCGAGGCCGGGCACAAGGTGCAGGCCCTGGAACGGGAGTGGGGGCGGGACACGGCACCCGCGCCCCCGGCTGCCCAGGACCCCGCGGCCTCGGACGACCCGGCCCCGGACGATCCGGCTGTCACCGGCGGAACCTCGTCCCGTGAGTCCCCGGCCGCCTCCGGAGGCACCGGGAGCGGTTCCGGAACCGGCACGCACCAGGCCGCGCCCCGCTGGGACCAGGCCTACGCCATCCTCGACGTTCCGCGGCTCGGGTTACGGGCCCCCGTCGCCCAGGGCATCAGCAAGCCGAACGTCCTCAACCACGGGTACGTCGGCCACTACCCGGGCACCGCCCAGCCCGGCCGCGCCGGGAACTTCGCGCTCGCCGGGCACCGCAACACCCACGGCGAACCCTTCCGGTACATCAACCGGCTGCGGCGCGGCGACACCCTCACCGTGCGGACGAAGGACGCCACGTACACGTACGTCGTGGACAAGAGCCTCGCCCGGACCTCCGCCGGGGACGACGCTGTCGTCGGTCCGGTGCCCAGGAGCCGGGTCGTGCCGTCCGCCGGATACCGCGAACCCGGGTACTACATCACCCTCACCACCTGCACCCCGGAATTCACGTCCAAGTACCGGCTCGTGGTCTGGGGGAAGCTCAGCCGGATGGCGCCCCGCTAGGCTCGACGCCCGTGATCAACCGACGGCCCCATCTGCTCTGGCTCCTCGTGCCCTTCGTCCTCTACATCGGCGCGCTCCCGTTCGTGAACCGCGTCGAACCGGTCGTGCTCGGGCTGCCCTTCCTGTTCGCCTGGCTGCTCGCCGCGACGCTGCTCACGCCCGTCGCCGTATGGCTGACCTGGCGCGGGGACCGGAAGTACCGGGACAAGGGGGCGCGGTCATGAGCGACGCGGCTGTCGCCAGCACCCTCTTCGGGGCTTTCATGGTCGTGACGCTGGCCCTCGGGCTGCTCGCCGTACGCGGCAAGGGCAAGGGCGGCGGGCTCGCCGAGTGGTCCGTGGGCGGGCGGTCGCTCGGCGCGGTGTTCATCTGGGTGCTGATGGCGGGCGAGGGCTACACCAGCTTCAGCTACCTCGGCGCCGCCGGATGGGGATACAACTTCGGCTCCCCCGTCCTCTACGTCGTCGCCTACATGTCGTGCGGGTACGCCGTCGGCTACGTCGTCGGGCCGATGCTCTGGGCGTACGCGCGCGAGCACTCGCTCGTCAGCATCACCGACATGGTCGCCCACCGGTACGGGAGGCCGTGGCTCGGCGCCGCCGTCGCGATCCTCGTCACCGTGTTCCTGCTCCCGTACATCCAGTTGCAGATCACGGGGATGGGCGTGGTCGTGCAGACGATCTCGTACGGCGCGATCAGCCTGAACTGGGCCTACTTCATCGGCTTCGCCGTCACCACCGTCTTCGTCGTGGTGAGCGGGTTGCGCGGCAGCGCCTGGGTGTCCGTGCTGAAGGACCTCCTCGTCATCGTCACGCTCGCCTTCCTCGCCGTCTACGTGCCCCTGCACTACTTCGACGGCTACGGGGACTTCCTCGGGCGGCTCGTCGACGAGAAGAGCGCCTGGCTGACGCTGCCCGGCAGCGGCGGGAGCCCGTACGGGCAGGGGTGGTTCGCGACGACCACCTTCCTCAACGCCCTCACCGTCGTCATCTTCCCGACCACCGTCGCCGGATACCTCGGGGCCCGCAGCGCCGACGGGCTGCGGCGCAACGCGATGTGGCTGCCCGCCTACAACATCCTGCTGTTCGTGCCGATGCTCCTCGGCATGGCCGCGCTGTTCGTCGTGCCCGGCCTGACCGGCTCCGAATCGAACCTCGCCCTCCTCAAACTCGTCGTCGACTCGCTGCCGGCCTGGGCGGTGGGGCTCATCGGGGTCGCCGCCGCACTGTCGTCGATCGTGCCGATGGCTGTGTTCATGCTGGTCATCGGCACGATGTGGGGGAGCAGCGTGCTGTCGCTCGTGCCGCGCTGGCGGGCCTCGTCGGCCGCGCAGAAGGCCGGGTCGCAGGTGGTCGTCGTCGTGGCCGGGTCGATCGCGCTCCTGCTCACGTACGCCGCGCCGAACACTCTGGTACGGCTCTCCCTCATCTCCTACGAGGGGATGGCGCAGCTCGTGCCCATGTTGCTGGTGGGGCTGGTGTGGCGGCGGTTGAGCCTTGTGGGTGCGCTGAGCGGGCTCGTGGTGGGGGTGGGGGTGGTGTGCGGGCTGGTCTTCAGCGGGCGTGATCCGGTGTTCGGGATGAACGCGGGGATCGTTGCTCTTGGCGCCAATGTCGTGGTGACGCTGGTGGTGACGTATGCGTGTGCCGCTGACCGGGATTCGCGGGCGGACGGGGATGTGCTGGCTCGGGATCCGGTTGATTCTGGGGGTGTGGTGGGAGGGGGTGGGGGTTAGCTCGGGTTGCGGTGGTGGGTTGGCGCGGGTGCGTTGTGGCTGGTTGCGCAGTTCCCCGCGCCCCTGGGGGGTGCCGGGTTCTGGTGGTGTGTGGGTGCGGCGTCGTCGTGGCTGGTCGCGCAGTTCCCCGCGCCCCTGGAGCGGGCGGCTTCGCCGCCGCCCCATAGGGCGGTCGGGGGTGCGTTCTTGTGTGTGGCCGCGCGGCTCTCTGAGATGGCGCACGCAGTGCGCATCTCAGGGGCGCGGGGAACTGCGCGATCAGCCCCACGCACCCGCACCCGACCAAGGCCCGCACCAACCTCCGTCGATCCGGTCAGCCGGGCCCTGCTCGCCCCCCGGCGCATGCTTCGGCCCGTCGTGACGGAGCCTGTATAAAGGGCGGAGCATATGAACGCCATCGTCGGCACAGGCAGGGAGGAGGGGAGCGCGTCATGAGGCAGAACCAGGACCAGAACCAGAGTCCCGGCCAGAGCCAGAGGCCGGGCCGGGTTCGCGCTCAGGTCCCGGCGCGTAGCCGGGCCGGGGCCTTGCGGCCCGCCGCACTGCTGCTGCTTCTCCTCGTCCAGAGCGTCCTGGGCCTCGTCGTCGACACCGGCAGCCTCGCCGGGGCCGTCGCGCTCGCCGCGACCGCCGCCGCGGGATCCGCCCTCGCCGTCTGCGCCCTGCTCGGCGCACGCTGCGCGCCGGCCGTGCCGCCCCACCGGGTCCGCACCACGATGCGCGACCGTGAGCAGCGCACCGCCTTCCTGCCCCAGCGCGATCCCGACGCCTCGGGACGCACCAGGCCCCGGGCACCGGGCCGTCTCGTTCCGACGGCCTGCTGACCGGCCCCTTCGCGGCCGCACTCCGCAGTCCGTCACGCCGAACTCCCTGCTGAACACCGGCACGTTCCGGCACGACGAGACCCCCGGAGGGCTCACCCATGTCTTCGTTCATGTCCGTCTTCGCGAGCCTGGTCGAGCAGGTCGCCGACCTGCTCCAGCCGCTCTTCCACGCCTCGGCCACGGCCGCGGCGATCATCCTGTTCACCGCGTTCGTCCGCCTCCTCGTCCACCCCCTGTCGCGCGCCGGGGCCCGCGGGCAGCGCGACCGGCTCAAGCTCCAGCCGCGCATCGCCGAACTGCGCAAGAAGCACAAGAAGAACCCGGAGGCCCTGCAAAAGGCGATCATGGAACTGCACCGCGAGGAGAAGGTCTCCCCGCTCTCGGGCTGCCTGCCCATGCTGTTCCAGATGCCGGCGTTCTTCCTGCTCTACCACCTGTTCTCCAGCGACAGCATCGGCGGTACCCCCAACGCCCTGCTCGGCCACACCCTCGGCGCGGCCCCGCTCAGCGGGAACTTCAAGGACGCGCTCGGGCACGGCGGGCTGTTCGGGCCGCAGGGCCTGGTGTACGTGGCGCTGTTCGCGCTCGTCGCGGCGGTGGCGACCTTCAACTACCGGCGCACCAAGCGGCAGATGGCCCTGTCCGCCGCCGCTGCGCCGACGCCCGCCGCCGACCAGCAGGTGCCGGGCGCGGGAGCCATGGCGGCGATGGGCAGGTTCATGCCGCTGATGTCGTTCATGACGCTGTTCACGGTGGGTGCGGTGCCGCTGGCCGCCGCGCTGTACGTCGTCACGTCGACGACGTGGAGCGCCATCGAGCGGGCCGCCCTGTACCGCGACATGCCGTACGGGGTCGGCGCCACGGTGCCCGCGCTGTAGACGGTCGGCGGGTCCACTCCGTGAACGGGGTATTGCGGAGTGGACGCCGAACTTGGAGGATCGACCAGACCTCCGATGGCTGCGGCCGCACCGAGCCATGGAGGCTTCTCCTAGAACTGAGGGAGTTACCCCATGAAGCTGCTGCGAGTCGGTCCGGCCGGAGCCGAGCGCCCCGCGCTCCTGGACGCCGAGGGCACCCTGCGTGACCTGTCGGGACTGGTGCCGGACATCGACGGCGCGCTGCTCGCGGACGACGCCGCGCTCGACCGGGTCCGCACCGCCGCGACCTCCGGCGAGCTGCCCGTCCTCGACGCCGCGGGGCTGCGTATCGGCCCGCCGGTGGCCCGGATCGGCAAGGTCGTGTGCATCGGCCTGAACTACCACGACCACGCCGCCGAGACCGGGGCCGAACCGCCCGCCGAGCCCGTCGTCTTCTTCAAGGCGGCGGACACGGTCGTCGGGCCGCAGGACACCGTGCTCGTGCCGCGCGGCTCGGTCAAGACGGACTGGGAGGTGGAGCTGGCCGTGGTCATCGGACGTACGGCCCGCTACGCCGAGTCTCCGGCAGCGGCGCTCGCCTGCGTCGCCGGATACGCGGTCTCCCACGACGTGTCGGAGCGCGAGTTCCAGATCGAGCGCGGCGGCACCTGGGACAAGGGCAAGAACTGCGAGACGTTCAACCCGCTCGGGCCGTGGCTCGTGACGGCGGACGAGGTGCCCGACCCGCAGGCGCTCGGCCTCAAGCTGTGGGTCAACGGCGCACTCAAGCAGGACGGCACCACCGCCCAGCAGATCTTCCCGGTGGCCGAAGTGGTGCGCTACGTAAGTCAGTTCATGACGCTGTACCCGGGCGATGTGATCAACACCGGTACGCCGTCGGGCGTCGCGATGGGGCAGCCCGAGCCGAAGCCGTACCTGCGGGCCGGCGATGTGGTGGAGCTGGAGATCGAGGGCCTCGGCCGGCAGCGGCAGGAGCTGAAGCCGGCGTAGCGGCCGCTGTCCTCGCGGTGCACCGCGACGTGGTGGGGCGCCCCTCTTTCGGGGGCGCCCCACGCGTGTCTGCCGAGGGGCGCCAAGCTTTGTTCGGATAGTGCGGTTATGCGAAATATGCGTGCACGCCGATTCCCCGTGGCCGTCAGCGCCACCCTCGCCGCCTCGGCCGCCCTGGCCGTCGTCGGCGCCGGGGCCGCTCACGCCGATCCACTGCCGGGCGGCCTCGGGCCCTGCAAGGGGAGCAACTGTCCCGGCTCGTACCCGGACCCGAACAACGGGACCCCGGCCGGACGCGACAACAACATCAACGTCTTCGTCGGCGGGGACATGCTCGTGCGCAGGTCCGCCGCCGAGGCGGAGGGCAAGATCGTCGTCCTCGGCGACTTCGACCAGGACAAGGACGCCGGTGTCTCGCAGATCTACAACGTGGGCGTCGCGGGCGTCGGCTCGCGCGTGCCGCCGGACAACGGCACCGACTTCCTCACCGTCGGCGGCGATCTGACCGTCGCCACGGGCGAGCGGCTCCTCGCGGAGGAGGGCACCGTCAGCGGCGACGTGCGCTACGGCGGTGCGCACTCCGGGACCGTGAACCCGGCGGCCGTCAAGGACGCGGCCGCCGCCGGAGCGTTCCGTCCGCTCCGTACCCAACTGCAGAAGGCCAGCCACTGCTACGCGTACGAGGGCGGGACGGCGCACCGCAAGGCGACCGGCACCGCCGTCAACGACGGCAGCACCACGGTGTTCACCGGTGACGGCAGCTCCGCGATCCAGGTCTTCGATGTCGACTTCGACATGGTCAGCCGCAGTGGTGGCCAGGAGGGCCTCCGGTTCGAGGGAATCCCCTCCGGCGCCACTGTCCTCGTCAACGTCTACGGGGACGCGCGGAAGATCAGCACCTATGAAGGAATGCTCCCGGCGAAGCTGCGCGACCGGCTGCTGTGGAACTTCCCCGACGCGACGGACGTCACGCTCGGCGGCACCGCGCAGTTCTCCGGCAGCACGCTGGTGGGGAACCCGGCGAGCATGTCGACGGTGACCATGCCCGGTGTCAACGGCCGCTTCTACACCGCCGGTTCGCTCACCCACGCGTCCTCGGCGGGAGGCGGCGGGGGGCAGGAGTTCCACGCCTACCCCTTCGACGGCGACCTGCCGACCTGCGACGAGTCCCCGGCACCCAAGCCCAGGCCCACGCCCACCCCTACGGACTCACCGACGCCCACGCCCACGGATTCACCCCGCCCCGTCCCGTCCCCGACACCGAGCCCCTCCGACAGCACTCCGGGGACGACGACCGGCGGCGGCACGTCGGGCGGCGGCAACGGAGGCTCCACAGGCGGGGGTTCAGGCGACAGCGGAGGCACCGGCGGCGGGGAACTCGCCGAGTCCGGCGGCTCGTCCGAGGGTGCGGCGGTGCTCGGTGGGATCGCCGCGGCCACCACGGCGGCGGGCGCGGCGATCCTCGTCGTGGCGCGCAGGCGGCGCGGAGTCAGCCGCCGGAGGTGAACCTCTCCAGCGCCTCGACCACCAGCGCGTGGTCCTCGATCTGCGGCAGCCCGGAGACGACCACCGCGCCCACCACTCCCGCGCCCCGCACGGTGATCGGGAACGCGCCGCCGTGCGCCGCATAGGTGTCCGGGTCGAGGCGCGAGGAGTCCTCGAACGTCGTGCCCTTGGCCCGGAAGCGGCTGCCCACCAGGTACGAGGACGCGTGGTAGCGCTCCACGACGCGGCGCTTGCGGGCGATCCACGCGTCGTTGTCCGGCGCCGAACCGGGCAGCGCCGCGTGGAACAGCTGCTGGCCGCCCCGCGTGATGTCGATGGCGACCGGCGCCTGCCGCTCGCGGGCCAGTTCGACCAGGAGCGTGCCGAGGGCCCACGCGTCGTCGTAGGTGAAGGAGTCCAGGACCAGGCGGCGTTCCTGCTCCTCCAGCGTCGCGATGTCCAGGGCGGAGGCCGGCTGCCCGGCGCTCACAGCGTCACCGTCACACCGTCGCGGGCCGAGCGGCGGGCCGCCTCCAGCACGTCGAGCGCGTCGGCGGCCTGCGTGGCGGGCACCGGGTTCGGGGCGCCGTCACGGAGGGCCGCGGCCACGGCGGCGTAGTACGCGGGGTAGTCACCGTCGAGCGTGGGCTGCGGGCGGCCGCCGCCGGTCAGCGGGGACTCGCCCGCGCCGACGCGGCCCCAGAGCGACTCGGGCTCCACACCCCACGGCTTGCCGGCCGCCGGGCGCTCGCCGTCGCGCAGAGCGGCCTCCTGCGGGTCGAGGCCGTACTTCACATAGCCCGCCGCGGAGCCGAGGACGCGGAAACGCGGACCGAGCTGGGCCGTGGTCGCGGAGACGTAGAGGTGGGAGCGGACCCCGTTCGCGTGGGTGATCGCGATGAACGTGTCGTCGTCGGCCTCGGCGCCCGCGCGGCGCACGTCCGACTCCGCGTACACGGAGACGGCCGGGCCGAACAGGACCAGGGCCTGGTCGACGACGTGGCTGCCGAGGTCGTAGAGCAGGCCGCCGATCTCCTGCGGGTCGCCGGACTCGCGCCAGCCGCCCTTGGGCTGCGGCCGCCACCGCTCGAAGCGGGACTCGAAGCGCTGGACATCCCCCAGCTCGCCCGCCTCGACGAGGGCCTGGAGCGTGCGGAAGTCATTGTCCCAGCGGCGGTTCTGGAAGACCGACAGGAGCAGGCCGCGGTCGTCGGCCAGCGCCGCGAGCTCGCGGGCCTCGGCCGCCGTGCCCGCCACCGGCTTGTCGACGACGACCGGCAGCCCCGCCCGGAGAGCGGCCGTCGCGATCGCCACGTGCGTCTTGTTCGGGGAGGCGATGACGACGAGGTCGAGGTCGCCGGCCCGCTCCCACAGCTCGTCGGGGGAGGCCGCGAAGCGCAGCCCCTCACCGTGCTCGGCGCGGGCCTGCGCCTGCCGCTCGGGGTTCGAGGTGACGACCGTGTCGAGGACCAGGCCCTCGGTCGCGGCGATCAGCGGGGCATGGAAGACGGAGCCCGCCAGGCCGTAGCCGACGAGGCCCACCTTGAGCGGGGAGCTGGTACCAGTCATGCCTCCACTTAAGCAACGGTGTTGCCAAAGTGCAAGCGCGGGGGACAATGGGATGGTGAACACCCATGCAAGGCCCACCGCGGGCGTGAACCTGACCGCCCTGCGCGGGCACAACGCGGCCCTCGTCCTCGACCTGCTGCGCACCGCGGGCGAGAGCGGGATCAGCCGCCTGGAGATCGCCGAGCGCACCGGTCTGACCCCGCAGGCCGTCAGCAAGATCACGGCCCGGCTGCGCGGCGAGGGGCTCGCCGTGGAGGCGGGGCGCCGGGCCTCCACCGGCGGCAAGCCGCGCACCGTACTGCGCCTGGTGGCGGGCGCCGGGCACGCGGTCGGCCTGCACCTGGACCGCGACGAGCTGCGCGCCGTCCTGACCGATCTGGCCGGCACCGTGGTCGCCAGCCGGCGCTCCCCGCTCGACCTGGGCGCGGGCGCCGACGCGGTCCTCGCTGCCACGGCCCGGGAGGTGGACGCGCTGCTGGACGCGGCGTCGGTCTCGGCCTCGGTCTCGGCTTCGGCATCGGCATCGGCGTCCGTGTCGACATCGACATCGGCGTCGGCTTCGGTCCGGGGCGGGGCCGGTGGCAGCCGCGATGGCAGTGGCGATGGCGATGGCGGTGTTGGAAGTGGCGATGTGGGCGGCGGCGGTGGCAAGGAAGGGGTCGGCGCCGGGAGCGGTTCTCGCGCCCGCCGCGCGGGGGGCGCGGCCGTGCTCGGTGTCGGCGTCGCCGTGCCCGGGCCGCTCGACCATGCCGACGGGGTACTGCACCGGGTCACCGGGTTTCCGCAGTGGGACGGATTCCCGCTGCGGGACGCGCTCGCCGAGCGGCTCGGGCTGCCGGTCGTCGTCGACAAGGACACGAACGCGGCGGCGCTCGGCCTCGCCCTCGAAGGTGCCGCGGGCGCCGGCTCCTTCGCCTACCTCCATCTCGGCACCGGGCTCGGCGCGGGGCTCGTGCTCGGCGGCGCGCTCTATCGCGGGGCGCGGACCGGGGCGGGCGAGTTCGGCCACCAGGTGATCCAGCTGGACGGCCCCCGGTGCGACTGCGGCAACCGCGGCTGCATCGAAGCCCTGTGCCTCGCGGCTGTCGCGGCCGCGGTGGACGGCGACGGCAGCGGCGACAAGGGCGACGGTGACGAGGGCCAGGGCGTCGGCCGGCGTGGTCTCGACGAGGCCGCGCGCGTGCTCGGCGAAGGCGCCGGGAACCTGGTCAGCCTGCTCGACATCGACGCCGTGCTGCTCGGCGGCCGGACCGTTCTCGCCGCCGAGGAGCGGTTCGTACGGGGAGTGGCCCGGGTCCTGGACGCCCGTGCGCGGCGCGAGGGTGGCGGCCCCGCGATACCGGTACGGGCCGCGCCCGGCGGGGCGACCCTCGTCGTCGAAGGCGCCGCGCAGCTGATCCTCGCCCCCCTGTTCGGGCGCGGGAACGCCGCCCTCCCCGCCCCGCGGCGGCAGCCCCGGGCGAGCTGATCCCCCGCGCCAACCGCAATCGGCCGGAAGTGAGCTGATCGAGGGGACTTTGGCGGCCATTGGGCCGTATGGGGTCGTGTCGTGGCGGCCCCGCCGCACGTGCGTGGCAGATTCCTGGGCCACGGCCGTCGTGCCCGCGGGTCCGCGGTGGTCGACCGACTCCGCGACCAACTCCGCGACCAGCAAAGGCTTTTCATGCGACTGCGCCGCACGATCGCCCGGAGCACCCACGTCATCACCGCCGTTGCCGCCACCGCCCTCGCCCTCTCGGGACCCGCGTCGGCGACCGCGGGCGACGGGCTCCGGCCGAGCCGGGCGCGCCAGGTGTGCGAGGCCGCCGCGGACGGCCGTGACTTCCCCGTCGCGAGCCGTATCCGCGAGGCACCCCCGACCCTCTACCGCGCCGGCGGCGGCTACCGGCACTGGTCGTTCGACCTCACCGACACCACCGGCGCCGGGTGCGGCGCGCTCCACCCCGTCCTCGTCCTCGTCGACCAGCGGCGGACGTTGCGCTCCGCGCAGATCAGGCTGGAGTTCTCCGACGGCACGCGCTGGCGGCCGGTGCGGTTCGAGAGGACCGCCCAGGGCGACCATGTGGGCGTCTTCGACGACGGGTTCCCGGGGTTCTCGGTCGGCCCCGGCGGGACCGTCACCGTACGGGTCCGGCTCGCGTTCACCCCGGACACGCTCCCGGCCCGCGTCGTCGCCACCGCCGCGCTCGTCCAGCGCCGGGGGGACGACGGCGACTGGGTGGGGGAGGCCGGCGACTACCCCTTCGACATCGTCACGGACGGCAGCGGCGACGGCGTCGGTGACGGTGACGAAGGGGGCGGGGGCGGGAACGGCACCGGTCACGTGCCGGGCCGGTCCTACGCCGGTGAGCTGGCCGCGACCGGCCCGAGCGGCACGCTGCTCGGCCTGGCGGCCACCTCCGGCGCCCTCCTCCTCGGCGGCGGCGCCCTCATGCTGGGAGCCCGGCGCCTACGCGTCAGATACCGCTGAGCCGCCCGGACCGCCCGGACCGCCCGGACCGCCCGCGCCGCCCCCGGCGAACAGCCCACCCGCGCCGCCAGCGCCCCTCCCGCGCCGAGACCGTCACGCCGGCCGTGCCCACCGGTGTGACCAGGGCGAAGGTGCCGTTCCGGTACACCGGCGGCAACAACTGGTTCCGGACGATCGACGGGGTCAAGATCAGCGGTTCCTGATTAGGCTGAGGGGCGCCGGCACAGCGTCGTCCCGGCGCCCCTCAGCTCACTGGATCCACAGCTGTCGCAGCGAACCGCAGGAGTGACACCGCATGGCAGAGCGCAAGCCCATCGATTCGTGGCTCACCGACATGGACGGCGTGCTCATCCACGAAGGGGTACCGATCCCCGGCGCCGACGCCTTCATCAAGCGGCTCCGCGACTCCGGCAAGCCGTTCCTGGTGCTCACCAACAACTCCATCTACACCGCCCGCGACCTCCAGGCCCGCCTCACCCGTATGGGTCTGGAGGTCCCGGTCGGCAACATCTGGACGTCGGCCCTGGCCACCGCCAAGTTCCTGGAGTCCCAGCGGCCGGGCGGCACCGCGTACGTCATCGGCGAAGCGGGCCTGACCACGGCCCTGCACGACATCGGGTACGTCCTCACCGACCACGACCCCGACTACGTGGTCCTGGGCGAGACCCGCACGTACTCCTTCGAGGCCATGACCAAGGCCGTCCGCCTCATCAACGGCGGAGCCCGCTTCATCTGCACCAACCCCGACGAGACCGGCCCCTCCACCGAGGGCCCGCTGCCCGCCACGGGCGCCATCGCGGCCCTGATCACCAAGGCGACGGGCAAGCAGCCGTACTTCGCGGGCAAGCCGAACCCGCTGATGATGCGTACGGGCCTGAACGCCATCGGGGCGCACTCCGAGACCAGCGCCATGATCGGGGACCGGATGGACACCGACGTGCTGGCCGGCCTGGAGGCGGGCATGCAGACGTTCCTCGTGCGGACCGGGCTGACCAGCGACGCCGACATCGCGAAGTACCCGTTCACGCCGTCGCACGTCGTCGACTCCATCGCGGATCTGGTGGACCTGGTCTGACCCGGTGGACCTGTCAGGCCCCGCTGACTTGTCAGGCCCGCTGACCTGTCAGCCCCGCTGACCTGCGGTCGGACGCCCCCGGGATGCGGAAACCGGCCGGACGCGTGAACCTGCCAGTACCAGGAGGTTCACGATGCGTGCAGGTCCGCTTGCTCTGAGTGCCGCCGCGGCGGCCGTCGCCCTGGTGGCCGTGCCGGTCACCACCGCACAGGCCGCCGACCACGGCGGAACCGTCTCCGTCGACCCGTACGGGGCCCCCGCGGGCACCGACGTCGAGCTTCGGGTGAGCGGCTGCGACGGCACCACCGGCCGCGCCCGCTCCGAGGTCTTCGTCGCACCCGCCGTGCTCGCACCGGACGCGGACCGGCCCGCTCTGTTCGCCGAGGCCCGCGTGCGCTCGTCGGCCGAGCCGGGCGACTACGAGATCGAGGTGGCCTGCGACGGCGTCGACGCCAAGGTCAAGGGGGTCCTCCGGGTCCTCGCGGCCGGCGCCTCGCCCGCGCCGACCCCGACCGGGCTGGTCCACGCCGGCGGTGGCGGCGCCGCGGCCCAGCTCGCCGCTCGGCACGACTCCCCGCGGGCCGAGGTGTCGGACGGCCCGGGCACCCGGCACGCCGTCATCGGCCTGGTGCTCACGGCGGTCGCCGCGGTCGCCGTCGCCTTCCGCAGCGTCCGGCGCCGCCGGTCCTCCTCGCGGTGAGCGGGCGCGCCATGAGTGACCGTTCGCACGGAGTGGGACGCCTGATCACGGGCGTCGCCTGGGCGGTTCTGCTGCTCGGCCTGTGGCTGTGGGGCCGCGGCATCACCGACCTGAACCTCTCCTCGCCGACCACCGGCGACGCCGCCGCCGTCGGCCGTCCCTTCGCCGTCCAGCTGCCCGGCGCCCACCGGCCGGTCCGGGCGGCGGCCCCGCAGCGCATCGACATCGGCGCCCTGCACATCCAGGCCCCGGTCGTGGCGCGCGGCCTGGACGGTGGCGGAGCCGTCGAGCCGCCGCCCTACGACCAGAGCGGCGTCGTCGGCTGGTACGGCGCGGGGGCCAGGCCCGGCGAGCGCGGCACCGCCCTGTTCGTCGGGCACGTCGACACCGAGAGCCGGCCCGCGGTCTTCTACCACCTCAGCGAGGCCAGGAGCGGGGACAAGGTCCGGGTGGTGCGCGAGGACGGCTCCGTCGTGGAGTTCACCGTCGACGACGTCCAGGTCTTCTCCCGCACCTCCTTCGACGCGCAGAAGGTGTACGGCCAACACCGCGCCGACCGCGCCGAGTTGCGCCTCATCACCTGCGGCGGCACCTTCGACAGCACGTCGCGCACGTACACCGCGAACGTCGTCGTCTCCGCCTACCTGACCGCGGTCGACGAGCCGTCGAGGCCGGCGGGCTGACGGGCGCCGCACCCCACCGGTCGCCGCACCCAACCCGGTCGGCGGCCCGCTCCCCCCATGGGCCACCGACCGGGTTGGTCCTCGACCGCGCGCGCAGCGAGTCGCGGGAGTGACCCGGCGTCGGCGCGGGAGGCTTGAGGAGCCCGTCCGGTCCTGAAGGTCTTGAAGGCCGAGGTCTGGGGCCACTGTTCTCGACTTTAGAACGGATGACCCCGTCGGCCTAGAGGGCGTCTGACGCCGCGTGCGAGTCCGGTTGCAGAGGGTGCTCCCCGCAGGTGGCGGCCACTGCCCCGGCGTACGCCCCCGGGTGGGACCGGGTCGGCGGGCGCCGGTCCGACCACCGATCCCCCGGCACCGAACAGGCGTTCATCGGCCCTGGTGGGCACGGTGTAACAGGTCTCTGACAAGCGACGTCGGACCGCCTGCCCGACGCGCCGCGTATGTCACGATTGAAGGCCAGACAGTGCACCCAAGGGGGAGTGGATGTACCGGAAACTGAGGGCCGGCGCAGCCGTCGTGGGGGCGGTGCTGCTGGTGTCCGCGTGTTCCTCCGGAGGCACGGACGGCGAGACCGGCGGCAAAGGGGCCGGTCCACCGGACCCGCCGGTGAAGCAGCAGCCGAAGAGCGCCGACCCGTTCTGGGTCAATCCGGACAGCAAGGCGGCGCGGGCCGTCGCGGACCTGGAGAAGGACGGCGAGGGGGACGCGGCCGCCAAGGTCCGCAAGATAGCCGAGCAGCCCAGCGGGGAGTGGATCCTCCCCGAGAACGCGGAGAGCCAGGCGCGCGGTTACACCCAGGCCGCGCAGAAGGCGGACCGGGACGCGCTGCTCGTCCTCTACAACATCCCGCACCGCGACTGCGGCCAGTACTCGGGCGGCGGCGCCGCCGACGGTGACGCGTACCGGAAGTGGATCGACCAGGTCGCGGCGGGCATCGGGGACCGGCGCGCGACGGTTGTCCTGGAGCCCGACGCCGTCCAGCACATGGTGGACAACTGCACGCCCGAGCAGTTCCACGAGGAGCGCTACGACCTGCTCGACGGGGCCATCGGCAAGCTCAAGTCCCTGAAGAACACCACGGTCTACCTGGACGCGGGCAACGCGGGCTGGGGCAGGCCGGAAGCGATCTTCCAGCCGTTGCAGCGGTCCGGGATCGAGCAGGCCGACGGATTCTCGGTGAACGTGTCGAACTTCTACACCACCGCGGAGTCCGTGACGTACGGCAAGGAGCTGTCGGCGAAGGTCGGCGGCAAACCGTTCGTCATCGACACGAGCCGCAACGGGAACGGGCCGTACACCGGCGGCGCCGCCGACGAGCGGTGGTGCAATCCGCCGGGCCGGGCGCTGGGTGAGGCCCCGACCACCAGGACCGGTGACCCGCTGGTGAAGGCGTACCTGTGGGTCAAGCGGCCGGGCGAGTCCGACGGCACGTGCAAGGGCGGGCCCAAGGCCGGGCAGTGGTGGGGCGAGTACGCGACGAAGCTCGCCGAGGCCGGCAGCTAGGGCGTGTTTCGAAAGTCCCTCCCCCAGCCTCCGGCCGGGAGGTGCCCCCAGCCCCGCGGCGTCTGGCACGCACGCTCGCCGCGTTGCCGGCGGCGCCGAGAGGGGCGCGGGAATCCGGCCCCGCGCCCCCCGGCGTCGCTACGGCACGTGCACCCAGTGCGCCTTGCTCGGCGTGCCCTCGCCGTCCGTCACGAACAGCATGTACCAGCCCGATTCGACCAGCGACCGGTTCTTCGGCACGGTCACCGTGACCGAACCCGCCGACTTCTTCAGGCCGAGGGCGATCGACGTCTGGTCGACATCCGTGACGTGCGTGGACGCGCTCGGCCTGATCAGCCGGGCCGCCTTGATCGACGACGCGTGGCCCGTCCGGTACGTCGCCGACGAGCCCCGCCGGATCGTCTTCTCGCCGCCCTCCAGGGCCGGGCGCGAATCCCGGTACAGGTACGGCGGCGTGTAGATCTCTATGCGCTGCTCGAACTCGCCGGGCCTGGTGTTCGCCTTGTCCGAGTAGAGCGAGTCGGAGCCGAAGAAGAGCACGCGCCCATCGGGGAGCAGCAGCGACCCGGAGTGGTAGTTGCGGCCCACCAGCGGGTCGGCGACGCGCTTGAACGAGTTGGTTCCCGTGTCGTAGAGCCGCGCCTGACGGATGTTGGAGTCACCGCGCCCGCGGTAGTCCTGCGAGCCGCCGGAGACGAGCACGGAGTCGTCGGGCAGGACCGAGGCCTGCGGGTAGCGCGTGCCCTTCTCCAGCTCGGGGCCGTCCACGAACGACGGGCTCGCGTCCTTCAGGCCGACGATCCGGGTCTTGTTGCTGGACAGCTTGGACTCGCCGACGCCGCCCCCGCCGATCACCATGTACTTCTGGTCCTGCGCGGGCGGCAGCTCGACGGTGTTGGCCGTCTCCATCTTGTCGGGGTCGGAGAGGCCCGGGATCTTCTGGAACTTGTTCGTCGTCAGGTCCCAGACGCCCGGCTTGCGGCCGACGTCGTCGGGCCCGTAACCGGCGTTGGCGCCCGAGTAGAAGATCTTGCCGTTCTCCGTCTGGAACAGCGCCGGATACGTCGGGAACTGGCGGACGTCCCTGAGGTACGTCCACTTCTTCGTCCTCGGGTCGTAGACCTCGTTCTTGCCGGGCACGAGCTGCCCGATGTCGTCGAGGCCGGAGACCGAGAGGACCTTGCCGTCCGAGAGCGTGGTCAGCGTCGGGTACCAGCGCGCCTCGTTCATCGGGTCGACCTTGATGTACTTCTCGGCGATCGGATCGAACTCGAAGGAGTCCTTGATCCCCTGGAAGTCCTTCTTGTCGAGAGCGAGCTTCTGCGCGATGCCGTACACATTGCGGGTGTCGGCGCCGGTGAGGCCCTGCACCCGGTAGTTGTCCTGGGTGCCCGTCTCGTACGTCGCACCGGACTTCTGCGCCTCGACGTAGACCCGGCCGATGCCCGGGTCGTTGCGCAGGAAGCGGCCGGTGGCGGGGTCGAAGACCTTCTTGGCCCGCTCGACCGTGATGTTGATGTCGGAGACGAACGTCTTGCCGTTCTTCTTGCCGGTGAACCTCGTGCCGGCCTTGATGGTCTTGGGCGCGTCCGGGTCCTCGTTGTGGACGATCATCAGGCCGCCGGCCTTGGTGACATCGCCCTTGAGCTTCTCGTACTTCTTGGTGCCGCCCGCGATCAGCAGGTTCCCGTTGGCCAGCTGCGTGTGACCTGTGCAGAACAGGTCGGCAGGGGTCGGGATCTTTTTGATCGTCTTCTTCGCGGGGTCGTACAGGCGGGTGTCGAACTTCTTCGCGTCGAAGTTCTTCTGGTTGTTCCCCGACCCGGCCACCAGCAGGATCTTCCCGGTGCGCAGCAGCGCCGCGTGGATCGTGTTGAGGCGCATGTCCTGGGGGAAGTCGATGACGTCCCACTTGCCGTTCTCGGCCTTGTACTCGGGTCTGTTGATCTTGTAGTCGTGGTACTTGGCCGACCCGAAGCGGTACAGCCAGGGTCCGTTCATCCCGGCGAGCGCCAGTACCACCACCGTGCCGATGGCTATGCGCCGGGCACGGCGGCGGCTCGCACCGTCCTTCACCTGTTACGTCCTCCCAGGGAGATCCGCATGGTCTGGTCGTCGCCCCCGGCGTTCGGGTCCGAGACCCAACGGGGCTTGTGCTGCTGCACGCTGTGCGCCGGACCGGCCTGCTGCGGCTGCGGCGCCCCGGGGGCCTCCGCGACCGGCGGCTTCGGCTTCTTCTTCTCCTGGCGGAGCATGTACCGCCGGACGAACATCGGCAGCGCGGTGATCAGCAGGGCGAAGCAGGCCCACGTGATCATCGCGGGGTGGGAGTGGCCGAAGACGAAACCGGCGGTGATCGACCCGGCGAAGATCAGGATGAAGTACCAGTGGTACCTGAACGTGCCGAACCAGCGGTCCGGGCTGGCCGAGTCGCCCTTCGGCGTGACCACGAACTTGCTCTTGCGCCGCAGCAGGGAGTCGACAAGCGCCTTCGCGTAGAGCGGCGCGGACAGGGCCGACATCACCATACCGGCGACGCCGCCGGAGCCCTCCGGCTCGTGCGGCGAGACGTTGTGCCGGCGGTTCCAGATGTACAGGCCGATCTGGAGCGCCGACGCGTTGCCGTACAGCATCAGCCAGACCGTCGGGTCGATGTTCACGCCCGAGGCGCCGAGGCCCAGGAACAGCGCGCAACTCAGCGCCGCCAGGATCCAGTTCAGCGCGGCCATCGGGTAGAAGATGATCATCATGGTGTAGTTGAAGAGCTTGCTCGGCGGGAGCGTGAAGAAGCCCTTCCAGTACTGCTTGAGGATCGTCTCGTACGTGCCGCGCGACCAGCGCATCTGCTGCGTGAAGAAGTCCGTCCAGGCGCTCGGGCCCTCACCGACGGCGAGCACGTCCGGGGTGTACACGGACCGCCACTTCTTGCCGGTGGCCGGGTTCTTGGCGCGATGGATCTCGAAACCGGTCGCCATGTCCTCGGTGATCGAGTCGTACAGGCCGCCGATCTGCTGGAGCGTCTTGATGCGCACCGCGTTCGACGTGCCGACGAACATGGGCGCGCCGTAACGGTTCCCGGCCCGCTGGATAAGCGCGTGGAAGAGGAACTGCTGGGACTCGGCGGCCTTGGTGACGAAGTTGTCGTAGTTGCCGTAGACCTGCGGGCCGATGACGAAGCCGACGTTCGGGTCGCGGAAGAAGCCGAGCATCCGCTCCAGGTAGTTGGGCATCGGCACGTGGTCGGTGTCGACCGAGGCGAAGAAGTCGTAGTCGTCGCCGTGCGCGTCCAGCCAGGCGTTGTAGTTGCCGTGCTTGGTCCTGGCGCGGTGCGGGCCCTTCGCCTGGTTCCACTTCGCGACGCCCTTGCGGGAGAAGTGGTGCACGTCGAGCCGCTCGCAGACCGCCTTGACCTCGGCGTCGTCGCCCTCGTCGAGCAGCCACACGTGCAGCAGGCCCCGGTGGCGCAGCCTGACCGCCGCCTCCAGAGTCTTGGTGACCATCTCGATCGGCTCCTTGCCGGGCACGAACGAGGTCAGGAACGCGACTCTCGTGCCGGTCTCGGGCACCACCGGGATGGGGTCGCGGGCGACCAGTGTGGCGTGCGCGTTCGACAGCACGTTCATACAACGGAAGAACTCGATGAGGCCGATCGAGACCAGCATCACGATGTCGAGCGTGGGCAGGAAGTCGTACTTCACGTAGTCGCGCTCGGTCCAGTGCTCGGGCTGGAGCAGCCAGAACAGCAGGACGAGCGAGAGCAGCGGGGCGGCGCCCAGCATCAGGGCCGCGCGTAACCGGTGCGGCTCCTGGGAGAGCAGCGAGCGGTACTGCACCTCGTACGGCTTGTTCGGGTCGGGCTGGGTGAGGGGCCCGGCGAGCCGGCTGTAGTGCTCGTAGTCGTACCGCGGCAGCGACTTCTTGATACGTCTGAAGCCGCCGGTGCGGTGCGGTGGCACGCGAAGCTGGGTCGTCTCGGACGGATCGAAGTCCTTCCGGGCGCCCGTCGGCGTCGACGTCATGAGTCATCCCCCCGCACGCGAGTCACCGCGTGGTCGTCGGTCTTCCTCCGGGCCGGTCCCCCTCGACCGCTCCCCGACGTATCAGTGGCAGGCGACCGTCCCACTTCCTTCTAGGACTGGAACGACGACCTTCCGGTTGCACGATGCCCCCCCGCGGCATCGCTGGATGAACGGGGCTCCCGTCCCCGCGCCCCCGGCAACCGAGGCTGAGAGCCCAGATAGGTCGGAGGCGATCAGATCGAGGATGCGGCGGTGGAACTCGGGCGGATGGCTGAGGAGCTGATGGCTTCCGCTACCGAGCGCCGGCCGTGCCGACTTCCTCGACGAGCCGATGGAGTAGTGAAGCCGCCATACCGTTGAGCGCGATGGCGTCCGATCGCACCCACGAGGCGCTGCGGATCGCGCCGTCGTTGTGCTGAGGTCCACTTGTCTGGTTGAACAGAGCCTGAACCAGTTCGGCGTACCCGTCGGCCTGATCTGCGAGCCGGTCGAGAAGGACTCCGTACCGGTCGTCCTGATTCTGGTCGTCGCGCTTCTTGGTGCCGTTCATCGGCCAGATGTTCAGCTTGCGCATGTCGCTCACGGCTAGGCGCGTCTCGCGGATCGCGTCCGAGTACTCGCCGGCCGTGATCTGCCGGTCCGCGGTTCGGAGGTGCTTTGCGGCGGTAGCGAGCGGGCCATCGGTCATCGGCAGTGGCACGGTGACGGTGAACGACACCGCCAGCCCCAGCTGCTCGATCTGGTTCTCCCAGACGTTCGCTGGGACCCGGCGCACTTCCTGGACGTCGGCGAACGGGTACCCAGAGCTCTGTGGCAAGGCACCCTCGACATTCAGCTGCACGGCCATGTCCTGACCGTTGCGGTGCTTCTCCAGCTCCAGGACTTGTTCGGAGGCGACCGGGATGATCAGCTCCACGGACCGCACGTTCACCTTGGTGCGCAGGGGGACCGATACCGGCATGATCGATCCGATCCAGCCGAGGCCGTTCGCGGCCCTAAACTCACCCGAGAAAGTGACCTGGTTGATGCCTTCGGCGACGTTGAGCCGTTCAACCTCGACACGCACCGCAAGGCGGTGTGCGCCGAAGCCCGGCATGAGAGACAAGGGAGGCATGCCTCCCGGCTCTGGCGACCTCAGTCGCAGCAGCGTGCCGTCCTCAAACTTCATATCTGAAGCCATCGTGCCTCCATGTTCAGGGGACGATTGTCGGACACCGAGCGCCGCCCGCGCATCACATTTCGGGACTGCGACAGAGTCCTGCTGTAGCGCAGTGATCCATCAACGAGGATCAGCCAGTGCTCACTTCCACGGCACAACACTAACGTCGCCTACCCAGCCGCGGATTCGGGTGAGGTCCCGGTAACTACCGCTGTATCCCAATAAGTTGAGGATCAATAGCGCGAGGTAGTGGCGAGTGAGGAGCCAGGCGTCCTGCGTCAGCCCGTCCAGTCCGTAGACGCGTTCCTGAGACTCCTGCGGATGCACCAGCCGATTCCTGACCCAGGTCACGACGTCAGCTCCGTCGATGTCCTTTTTCTCGTTCGTTTTCACTTCGGCGGCGTACTTTGCAGCTGCTGGCAAGTAGCCGGGATCGATATCGATGGGAATCTGCGCATCACGCAGCACTCTGCGTAGCCGAACGTGTGCCTGGCTTCCTGTGTACTGCCGTTTGGTCATGATCCCGCTGAGGACGAGGCTTTGCCACACGATGTGTTCCAAGCCGGCCGTGCCCATGATGATCCGGGGCTCGATGAAGTCACGGCTCCTCATAGCGGAGATGGCGTACATCATCTGGAAGCGCAGCGGGGTGACCTTGTCCGGGGCGGCGAAGGCGTCGATCACGAGACTCAGGAAAGAGTCCAGCGAGCTGTGATCTTGGTCGTACCACCAGCCGTCGCCGCTTGGGCGCGCCGGGTCACAGTGAGAGCCTTGCCACTGCTCCCAGACCACCCGACCGTCGCTGTCTTGTCCCACCGGCAGCATCGGAGCGGTCCAGCGGCCGAGGGCGAACGAGATCCCGACGTGCAGTGCGGTCAGCAAGGGGTCGGCCTCATCGGCCGTGAAGACGCCATCATCAAGGCGACGTACCTCCATGACGTGTGTCATGACGTACACGTCAGTCTTGTGGAGACCTTGCCATACCCGCTGGTAATCGGGGCGAACGTCGAGCGTGATGCTCCAGCCGTCGGCTTGGTGCACCCAACGGCCCGACCATTCGTGCACTCCGCCGGCCGTTTTCGCCACTAGTCCCAGCGGGCCGTGCCAGTTGGGCAGGTTGAACCAGTGAACAAGGATTCTGGTCAGGGGAGCCTGGGAGTCCCCGAACACAGCCCCGTTCGACCATCCTCCGTCGATGTTGCGTGGAACACCAAGCATGGTCATGTCGCCCGTCGGGCGGCGAAGCGCCAGAGATACCTCGTCTCGGTTGGCAAAGAATGGCGACGCTTCATCGCCAACTTCCCACTCAAAGTTGAAGCCATTCGAGCACGTAAGCTCGACTCGACCAGGAACATCGACTCCTCCGAGCCCACCGATCTGACCGTCGTGCAGGAGGACGGCCTGTCCTGGCTCGTTGTACGGGTAGACCGGCGTGAGCGGTTCGCACGTTGGGGACATGTTCGTCGTGGCCACGTGGCCACGGTAGTGATGCATCATCGGACGTGCCGAGGATTTACAACCCACACCACCGATCCGTCGGTCGTAGTCGGGCTGCGATCAGAGCTAGCGACGACTCAGGTTCTGGCGATCAACGTGCCCGACTGCTCCGGCCGATCATGGTCATTTTCTGGCCAGTCGCGATGACGCAGGCGGCGGTGATCCATGCGTGAGTTAGTTCAATTGCGTACTCCCGGCGGTCGGATCCGCACACCAGGGCGATCAGGCCCAAAAGCCCGGCGAAGACGACCAAGAGGATCGCCGGAATTGTGCGCAGGGGAAAGGCTAAGGCGCGGGCGGCTGATGTTATGTCCACTCTGCACTCACCTGGACAGGGCGGGATCGGACGCGAACTCGGCGAACCAGGCGCGCGCTGGGCTCTCCTTGGTGGTGACGAGGACGGGCGTGAGTGCCGGCTGAGCCGAGGAGGGGTTGGACGCCATGAGGAGTCGAGCCGGGTCGGACATGGCCAGGACCATGTCGGCGTTGCTTTTCGTCAAGGCCACGCGCAGTTCAGGAGAGTCCAGGAGGCGGAACGCGTGGCTGATGTCCCGGCCCGCGTAACCGTGTTCGTCTCGGACGACCTGGCCGCAGTGGAGGGCTGCGCGCAGCTGGATGCGGTGGGCTTGATGGGCCAACTTGTTGTGTGCATATAGCGATGCAGCGAGCGCTGGGGCGGCGGCGTGCACGAGTTGGACGATGTCCACGGAAGGATCAAGGACGGTCATGATGCCGTCGCCGCGGTCCAGTAGTTCGTAGCACTCGGGCGGGATGTCGGCGCTGTCGAGACCGCGCTGAAGCGCGTCGTAGATCGTCCGCCGCATGACGAGACCCACGTAGTCGGACCGGTCGGCGCGGTTGAAGCCTGCGATGTCGATGCCGAAGAAGATCCGGCTTACCTGCTGGTGCAAGTGGCCACGCTCCCCGAGTGGTACTACTCAACGCTTCTTGTGAGTAAAAATACCACTCGACTCGCTCAGTCGGCGGCCATTGCCTTGAGGCTGTCGATGTCCTTGATGATGATCTGCCGCCGAGCGGTGGACACCGTGCCCTGTTGGCGCAGCTTGTTGAGGACCTGGACGACCGCTTCGCGTGATGCTCCAGCCCAAGACGCCAACTCCTGCTGGGACAGGTCAAGGCGCACCACTCCGGCGGCATCGTTTGGGATGCCAATCTCTTCTGTCAGCTCGATCAGCCGGGCGACTACGCGCTGAGCGACTGGCTGAGTGGTCAGTTCCTGTCGCCGTTGATCGGACTCGCGGAGTCTGGCTGCCACTGTGTGGAACACGCTGGCCGCTGCGGTCGGGTGTGCTGCAAGGAAATCGCCGAGTTGGGTGGCCGTGACGATTGCGGCTCGTACTTCCGTCATGGCGACGACGGTGGCCGACCGTGGCCGGCCGTCTAGGGCTGCTAGCTCGCCCACGATGTTGGGGCTGCCTCGCAGTCCGAGAATGACCTCGGTGCCGTCGGCGGAGTGTGTGATGACCTTGGCGTGGCCTTCGCGTAGCAATACGGCGTGCGTTGAGGGTTCGCCTTCCCGCAGAATGACTTCGCCCGCTTTGAACCGAGCCGTGGCCCCGGCCTCCGCCAGTGCGGCCAAGGGATCCGGAGGCGTTGCTCCCTGCGCTTCGCTATCGCCAAACACCGTTGTTTCCTTTGGGGATGAGCTTGGACTCGACCTCAACGTAGACCACTTGCGCGCTCGCTGGATGAGGAGCTGCGGGTCTATCGGTCAGCGGAGAGGTCCAGGCGTTGCAGAAGCGGCGCGGTAGGCACCCGCCACGTTGTGCCGATGCGGACTGATGGCACCGGGAACTCGCCGCGCCGGATCAGCTCAAAGGCCCGCGTGCGCCCAATGCCCAGGGCGCGGGCGGCGGTGACGAGGTCTATGACGACCGGTAGTTCCACCAGTTCTGAGAGCAGTGATCCGCCCTAATTTGTTGCAAGTCAACCGCTTTTGTGCATGAGCAGATCAGGACGTACCGTTGAGGCACCTTTCTCCCCAAGGTGACCTCATGGAACAGACGCCACACACGCTGCGGCAGGCGCTCGGAGCTGGTCTGAGAGAGATCAGGAAAGCCCGTGGCCTGAGGCAGGAAGAGGCCACCGCATTGCTTCAGCGGTACGGACTGACGACCTGGATTTGGGGGACCGTCGCGCAGGCGGAGGTTGGGGCTCGGCGCATAGCGCTGGAGGAAGTGCTGTTGCTGACCCTCGCCTTCGAGGTGCCGCCGGCCGCCTTTGTGGCTGGAGCGCCGGATGACCTCGTCGAGCTGTCGCCTGGCGTGCGGCTCACGGTCTCCGCGGTGAAGGCATTGCTGTCCGGCAATACGGCTGCCGTGCAGGCCATACCCACCCCGGCGGTTGAGATCACCGAGTCGCTGGCGCTGGCCAATCGGGCGGCTGACTTCCTGGCAGCGGTCCAACGATCCGGGAAGGCAGGCCCTGCCCTGGTGGAGCGAGCCGTCGCCAGTGTCGGCGAGGCCGAACGGCACGTGGCCCGCAAGATGGGAACGTCGCCGGTGTGGGTCAATCTGGTGGCACTGCAACGGTGGGATCGGACCTTGTCGCAGGAGCGAGACCTGCAACTCCAGGAGCGTCGGCCCAAGGCACCCAAGAGTCAACTGGCCACGTTGCGCAGCCACATCACCCGGGAGTTGCTGACCGAGCTGGAACACGACCTTCGTGCGGCCCATCCTGACGACATGCAGACCGCAAGGTAAGGCGTGCGTCATGCAAGGCACCACCTATGAGCGCTGCAAGTGCCCGGTCCGCAGTAACGCGGCCGGCAAGCGTCTGGCCTGTCCGAAGAAGCACGGCACCTGGTCCTACGTCGTCGATGTGTCACTGTCCGATGAGGGCCGCCTGGAGCACGGGCGGCAACAGATCACTCGGGGTGGCTTCGCCAGCCAGACCACCGCTGCCGCCGAGCTGCGGCAGGCCATCCAGCTCCTGGAGATACCAAGCATTGACGGCGATGCGGGTCGGCTGGAGATCGTTTCCTCCATTCGCGATCACTACCGCCGCTATCAGCAGTTGCCGGACTATGCCGACGTACGCCGTCGTTTCGGCGCAGGCGTCTCCCTCACGATTGAGCAGACCGCCGGCGAGTGGCTGGACGAGTGGATGGGCAGCAAGCGCAAATTGGCGGCCAGCACCCACCGTTCGTATGAAGGGTTCACCCGGCGCTACCTGGGGCCCCAGCTCGGTGACATCCCGCTGGAAAAGCTCCGGCCCGTCCAGATTCGGACCGCATACGACGCCATCGTGGCCAGCGCTGCCACCACTTCGCGACCGATCGGTCCGGCAACACTGCAACGTATTCATGCCACGTTCCGGGCAGCACTCAATGCCGACGTCCGTCAGCGCCGCATCATCGACAACCCGGCCCTGGCAGTTGAAGTTGAGAATGCGCCCCGACCGAAAGAAGTCGTCTGGACCGCCCCGCGAGTCATCGACAGGATGGCCTCTGGTCGGCGCCCAAAGGTCGCTGTCTGGACGCCCGAGCAGACCGGCGGCTTCCCCGGTCTGATGACGGCCGACCGGCTCTACGCCTACTACCACCTGTTGGTTTCCGAGGACCACGCCGCGGTGAGGGCTTCGGACTGCGGTGGCCGGACGTGGACTTGGACGCGGGCGCGCTCGCCATCGTTCAGCAGATCGTCCAGGTGGGATGGGAGACCGCAGTCACCCGGCCCAAGGACGACAGTGACGGCATCCTCGCGCTGGATTCCATGACCGCCACGGTGCTGCGGGCGCATAGACAACGGCAGTTGGAGGAGCGAGAGCTACTGGGGCCAGCCTGGACCGACACTCACTTCGTCTTCACCACCGAAACCGGCATGCCGCTACGTCCCGACTACGTCAGCCGCCACTTCGTCAGGACGATCAAGCGGGCCAACACCCTCCGAGAGGGAGACACCGGCCCGGCCATTGAGGATGTGCAAGCGACGCTCGGGCTCCCGGTAGATGGGTTCTTCGGCCCGCTGACGCGGCGGGCCGTGACTGGCTTCCAACGAGGCCGCGGGCTCAAAGTCAACGGCATCGTTGACCCGCATGGCTGGTACCGGCTTTCCCCGAGTATCCGCTCCGCCCTACCCGCACCCTGGCTATCTGCCGCCGGTCCGTCTGCAAGACCTGCGGCATCAGTCACTCTGGCGCTCGCCGCCGGAGCCGAAATGAAAGTGGTCTCCGCCATCCTCGGGCACTCAACGATCCAGATCACGGCCGACACCCACACCTCGGTACTGCCGGAAATAGCTCGCAGGCTGCTGAAGCCGCCGCCGCGCTCGTTCCCGAACCGCCTGCCGTGCAGCCGGAAGACAGTGGCGTTAACCCCTCGCTAGCATCTAGCCCCGAAAACGACCAAGGGCACCCTTCCGAAAAGAAGGATGCCCAGGTCACAGACTGTGCGCCGCCAGGGACTCGAACCCCGGACCCGCTGATTAAGAGTCAGCTGCTCTAACCAACTGAGCTAGCGGCGCCTGCTGACCTGCATAACTTTACCCGACCTCCCGGGGTGCTCCTGACCACTCGACGCGCCGGGCAGATGGTCAGTTTGTGGTGATTTCCACCTTTCGCACCGTCAACATGCGATTTGCGTAGAGAGTTGAGACGCTTTCCGCGTGCGAAAACGTGGCTCGACAGTTCACCGGCCGGCACCGGAATGTGAGGGGAATCGCATGGATCGTAGCGAGCGCAGAGTGCACATCGAGAAGCCGGTCTTCGAGGAGATCGCCCCGGCGGACGACTGCGACTGCGCAGGCTGCGTCCAGTGGCGCGCCCGCGCCCCGCATCTGGCGCGCACCAGGATCGGCCCCCGGCACGCGCTGGTCGCCGCCGCCGCGGCCGGCACCGTCATCAGCGGCCTCCAGGCGCCCCCGGCGACCGCGGCGGCCGAACACCACGAGGCGAGACCGGAGGACCCCGGGCCGGGCGACGGCGACGGCGACGGCGCCTCGGCCCCGCAGGGCGGCACCAGCCCGCTGCACGGGACGCCCGGCACCACCCCCACCCCCACCGAGACCGCGACCCTGCCGCTCGCGCAGCAGAGCGCCCCGCGCGCCACGACCCGGGCCGCGATCATCGGCCGCGCCGACACATGGGTCGCGGCGAAGGTGCCGTACAGCATGAACAAGTACTGGAAGGACGGTTACCGCCAGGACTGCTCGGGGTTCGTCTCCATGGCCTGGGGCCTGCCCCGCAACGAGTGGACGGGCAGCCTCGCCGCCTTCGGCACCCGCATCACCAAGGCGCAGCTCGAGCCCGGCGACATCCTGCTCTTCCACAACCCCGCCGACCCGGAGAAGGGCTCGCACGTCACGATCTTCGGCGGCTGGACCGACGGGGCCCGCTCCCACTACGTCGCCTACGAGCAGACACGCCCCGGCACCCGTAAGAAGACCACCCCCTACGCGTACTGGAGCAACTCCAGCCGCTACGTGGCCTACCGCTACAAGGGCCTCGGCGTGGACAGCAGCGCGGGCTCGGACGCACACGCGGCGTCGGCGGCGACGGCCAAGTACCCCGGCGCCGCGTCCTTCGGCCCCGGCGCGAACAACAAGTACGTCACCCAGCTCGGGCGGATGCTCGTCGAGCGCGGCGGCAAGCGGTTCTACCAGCAGGGGCCGGGGCCGCGCTGGAGCGCCGCAGACCGCAGGGCGACGCAGGCGTTCCAGAAGGCGCAGGGCTGGTCCGGCAGGGACGCGGACGGTCTGCCCGGGCCGACGACGTGGTCGTACCTGGTCAAGGGCGAGGGCAAGGACATCCCGCGGGCCGGCGCGGGCGGTGGTGGCGGCTCCGCGGCGAAGAGGTCGGCGTTCCCGGGCACGGCGAAGTTCCGGCCCGGCGCGAACAACTCCTCGGTCACCCGGCTCGGCCGCCAGCTCGTGAAAAAAGGATTCGGTAAGTACTACACCCGGGGCCCCGGCCCGCGCTGGGGCGAGGCGGACCGGCGCAACGTGGAGGCGTTCCAGCGGGCCCAGGGCTGGCGTGGCTCGGCGGCCGACGGATATCCGGGGCCGGAGACATGGCGGCGGCTCTTCTCGTGAGCCCTCCGTGGACGAGGCGGTTCTTGTAGCGGGCACGGCGGCAGGCGGCGACAGGTAGTTACGGATCGCAGTACGGAGGCGCGGATGAGTACGACGGCGGAAGAGCCCGGACAGCTGACGGCGACCGGGGCGGAGAACGACCTCGGGGCGACGGCGAACGGGTGGGACGAGACGGCCGATCGGCCCGGGACGAGCATCCGGGGCGACCTGGGCGGCCAAGGGATGGGCGGCCAGGGAGCGGGTGCTGGTGACGGGGAGTCGGGCGGCCACGCAGTGGTAGGCGTCCCCGGCGAAGTCGATGGCTCCGGACCGGTAGGTGGCGGGGAGGCCGGCGGCCGGGGCGAGGCCGGTGACCATGGAGCGGCAGGCGGCCACGGAGGGGTAGGCGGCCACGGAGTGGTAGGCATCCTTGGCGAAACCGGCGGCCCTGGATCGGCAGCCGCCCCGCGCGGCACCGCTGACCAGGGAGAAGGTGACGGCCACCCGGGAATCGGCGGGCGCCGTGAAATCGGCTGCGTGGAGGTGGCTGCGGGCGTGGGTGTGGCCCGGGCCGAGGGGGCCGAGGCGGCCGTGTCGGGGGTGCTCGGGATGCGGGGGACTCGGCTCATTCGCAACGAGACGACCACCGAGATCCCGGTGCACCTGTTGTTCCGGGACGATCCGGACCCGGTCACCGTGCCGCTGCGGCCGGCCGTCGTCGGTACGGGCACGGGCGGCGGCCGTCCCGCCCCGCGCTCGCACCTGCGCACCCCGGCCAGGACCGCGCCGCTCGTCGACCCGGAGCTGTGTGAGCGCCGGGGGCGGGCGCTGCCCGGGGCGCTCGGGGTGTTCGGCGGCGCCGTGGGGGCGGCCGGTACCGCGGCCTCCCTCGGCTGGGCCGGGGCGCTGCCGCGGATCATGACGGAGATCGCGGGGCTGCCCGGGTACGAGGGGGCGGGGCTCGGCGCCCCGCAGTGGGCGGCGCTCGCCGCCTCCGGCATGCTCGCGCTGTTCGGTTTCGGCGGGCTCGCGCGGGGCCGGGCCGGCCGGGCCTGGGTGCTCACCCTGTTCGGCCGCTACCGAGGGAGCGTACGCAGGTCAGGGCTGCTGTGGGTCAACCCGCTGCTGCTCCGCCACCGCGTCGACCTGCGGCTGCGGCACTGGCGCAGCGAGGAGATGCCCGCGGTCGACGCGAACGGGGTCGCGCTGCGCGTATCCGTACTCGTCGTGTGGCGGGTCAAGGACACGGCGCGGGCGAAGCTCGGTGTGGAGGACCACGAGGAGTATCTGCGCGAGTGCGTCGAGGCGGGGCTGGCCCGGGTCTTCTCGCAGCTGCCCGCCGACGCGCCCCCGGCCGCCACCGGGGGAGCCCGGCGAACCCCCGCGCACGGGGGCACGCCGACGCTGCGCGACGCCGAGGCCGTGGGCGATCTGCTCACGCGCCGGGTGGCCGCGGACGCCGGGCCGGTCGGCATCGAGGTCTTCTCGGCGCAGCCGACGCGGATCGAGTACGCGCCCGAGGTGGCGGCGGCGATGCGGCGCCGCCGGGTCGCGGCGCTCGACGCGCAGCACCGCGACACCGTGCTGACCTCCGTCGTGGACTCGGTGGAGGAGACGGTGACGCGGCTGACCGCCAGGGGCCTGGTCGACCTGGACGACTACGAGCGCAAGGCGCTCGTGAAGGATCTGACCGTGGCGTTCTACACGGGGCGGGGTGAGTGACGAACGGGAGTGGCGGCCTGCGGTGACGGCCGGGGTGACGGCCCGGGGTGACGGCCTGGGGTGACGGCCGGGAAGACGGGCGAGTGAAGGCTGGACCACATCTTTGTATGGACACGACCAACTCTCGCCCATACATTGGTGGTTGGTCTAGACCTGCAATATCGCTGTGCGCACGGCTTCCGGCAACTCCCCACACCCCCAGGAGCGGCAGCATGCGGAAAAAGATGTACGCGGCTTTGCTCGGCCTCACCACCGTGGGGGCGTTCGCGCTCTCCACGGCCGGTGCGAGCGGCCATGGCTACACCGACCTGCCCGTCAGCCGGCAGAAACTCTGTGCCAACGGCACCGTCAGCGGCTGCGGCAACATCCAGTGGGAACCGCAGAGCGTCGAGGGCCCCAAGGGCTTCCCGGCCTCGGGCCCCGCGGACGGCCAGATCTGTTCGGGCAACCACGGCGAGTTCGCGCCGCTCAACGCAGCCAAGCAGCCGAACGGCACCGCCTGGCCCACCACCAAGGTGACGGGCGGTCAGAGCTACACGTTCCGCTGGCAGTTCACCGCCAGACACTCCACCACGGACTTCCGCTACTACGTCACCAAGAACGGCTGGGACGCCAGCAAGCCGCTGACCCGCGCCGCTCTGGACACCACCCCGTTCCTCACGGTGCCCTACAGCGGCCAGCCGCCGGCCACGCTCTCGCACTCCGGCACCCTGCCCTCCGGCAAGACCGGCCACCACGTGATACTCGCGGTGTGGACGATCGCCGACACGGCGAACGCGTTCTACGCGTGCTCGGACGTCACCTTCTGAGCCCGCCCTGACGCTCCGGTACGCCGGACGCGGAGGGTTTCCCCGCACGCCGTCCCGATCGCGGGCGGTGTGCGGGGGGAAGCGCGCCCGCGCCTTTCGCGTGACCGGTGCGTCCACCGGCCTGGCCGGTCCGCCCACCGACGTGATCGTTCCGTCCTCCGACTCCACATCTGACGCCCCGTCAACTACCGTGCGCCGCAATGGGAACCACGACGCGCACCTTCGCGGAACTCGTCCAGGAGCGCTGGGGTGACCACCGGCCCGGGCTCGCGTACGAGGATCAGGTCCTCAGTCACCATCAACTCGCCTCGGCCGCGGCGGCCCGCGCCGCGCTGCTCGCCGATCTGCTGCCACGCGGCGCGGAACCCCACATCGGGGTGCTGCTCGACAACACCCCCGAGTTCCCGCAGTGGCTGAGCGCGGCGGCGCTCGCCGGGGCCGCCGTCGCCGGGATCAACCCGACCCGGCGCGGCGCCGAACTCGCCCGCGACATCACCCACACCGAATGCCGCGTCCTGATCACCGAACGGGCCAAGCTGCCGCTGCTCGATGGGCTGGCCCTGCCCGGCGTCCGCGTCCTGGTGACCGACACCGGCGCCTACGCCGAACTGCTCGCGCCCTACGCGGGCGCCACACCCGAGAGCGCGGCCGGGGTCGGGCCCCGCACCCGCATGCTGCTCTACTTCACCTCCGGCTCGACCGGCGCTCCCAAAGCCGCCATCTGCACCCAGGCGCGCCTCGCCGCCGCCGGACAGTCACTGGCCGGCCACTTCGGCGTACGCGCGGACGACGTGCACTACATCTGCATGCCGCTCTTCCACGGCAACGCGGTCATCGCCGACTGGGCCCCGGCCATGGCGGCCGGGGCGGGTGTGGCGCTCCGGCGGCGGTTCTCCGCCTCCCGGTTCCTGGCCGACGCGAGGAAGTTCCGCGCGACCTACTTCACGTACGTGGGCCGGGCCGTGCAGTACATCCTGGCCACCGAGGAGCGGCCCGACGACCGGGACAATCCGCTGCGCGTCGGCTTCGGCACCGAGGCGGGGGCGGTGGACGCGGCGCGCTTCGAGGAACGGTTCGGGGTGCGGCTCGTCGAGGGGTACGGGTCGTCCGAGGGCGGCGCCGCCGTGCAGCGGACCCCCGACACGCCGCCCGGCGCGATCGGTCGCGCGGCGCCCGGCGACGACCTCGCGGTCCTCGACCCGGAGACGGGGGCGGAATGCCCGGCCGCCGCGTTCGACGGGGGCGGGCGGCTGATCAACGGGGGCGCCGCGATCGGGGAGCTGGTGAACCGGGGGCGGTCGCCGTTCGAGGGGTACTGGCGCAACGACGCCGCGTACGCCGAGCGGGTCCGGCGGGACGGCTGGTACTGGACGGGCGATCTTTTCTACCGGGACGCGGCCGGGTTCCTGTACTTCGCCGGACGCGGTGACGACAAGATCCGCGTGGACAGCGAGAACCTCGCCCCCGCCATGATCGAGAACGTCCTCGCCCGCTGGTCCGACGCCGCGGCCGTCGCCGTGTACGGGGTGCCCGATCCGGTCTCCGGGGACCAGGTCATGGCGACGGTGGCGCTCCGCGCGGGGGCCGGGTTCGATCCGGCGGCCTTCGGTGAGTTCCTGCTGGCGCAGGGCGACCTCGGGACGAAGATGGCTCCCCGTTTCGTACGGGTCATGCGGCGGATGCCGGTGACGGCGACCAACAAGGTGCGGCGGGGGGAGTTGCGCCGCGAAGGGTTCTGGAGCGGGGGAGAACTGTGGTGGCGCCCGCCCGCCGAGGCGACGTACCGCCGGCTCACGGAGTCCGACCGCGAGGCCCTCACCAGGGCATACCGGGAACAGGGCAGGGGACCGCTCCTCCCGCCGCCCTGACGCCCCCGCCGGAAACCTGGTCGAAGGCACTCCCTCGGACCAGGTATTATTTTCCTGTCAGCAGGCGCCGCTAGCTCAGTTGGTTAGAGCAGCTGACTCTTAATCAGCGGGTCCGGGGTTCGAGTCCCTGGCGGCGCACGTTGTCGGTGGCGGGATGTGTTCGCAGTAAGCGCGAACGGTCCCGCCACCGTTGTTTTTGCGCGGCTGCGCCGCGCGTTGTGGGGGCTTCGCCACCCACACCCCCGACTCTCCGGGCCGACGCCGGGGCCTGCTCCTGCGTGCGGGGGGCCTTCGCTTGAGAACGTCCTCGGGCTGCTGCTCGGTCCACGGCTGGGGGTCCGGGGGTCGTCCCCCGGGAGATGCAGCATCAGCGGGTCCGGGGTTCGAGTCCCTGGCGGCGCACGTTGTCGGTGGCGGGATGTGTTCGCGGAAAACGCGAACGGTCCCGCGACCGTTGTTTTTGCGCGGCTGCGCCGCGCGTTGTGGGGGCTTCGCCACCCACACCCCCGACTCTCCGGGCCGACACGCCCCGAGCGGGCTAGATCGTCAGCGACAGCAGTACCGGGGCCGCGCTTCTGTTCAGGAGATCTGCCGCGTCGTGGAGGCGGTGGGCGTGTTCCAGGGGGAGGGAGAGGGCCAGGCAGCCGACGGCGGAGCCCGCGGTGATCGGGACCGCGGCGCAGACCGTGCCGACCGCGTACTCCTGGAGGTCGAGGACCGGGACGGTCGCGGGCTGGGTGGCCAGCTTGGAGAGGAGCACCTTCTCGTTGGTGATGGTGCGCGAGGTGAGGCGGGCCATCCTGTGGCGGGAGAGGTGATCGCGCCGCCCGTTCAGGTCGAGCTGGCCGAGGAGGCTCTTGCCGACGGCGCTCGCGTGGGCCGAGACCCGGAAGTCCACCCATTCGTTGACCGCGGGGGTCTCGGGGCCCGACGCGTACTGCGTGATGCGGACCTCGCCGTCGATGTACCGGCTGATGTAGACCGCGGCGCCCACCGTGTCCCGCAGCTCGTCGAGCGTGGCCTGCAGCTTCGCGGTGAGCGCGGCCGCGCCGCCCTCGGCGGAACCGAGACTGCTCAGTGTCTCCCCGGTGACGTACGCGCCGTCGGCGATCTGCTGGACGTATCCCTCGCGGCGGAGCATGCGCAGCAGCCCGGTCAGCTCGTCCGCGGGCAGGCCGGTGTCGCGCGCCAGCTCGGTGGCGGTGACGCCGGTGCCGCTGTGGGCGACGGCGTCCAGTACGCGCAGAGCATGCCGCACCGACTGGTTGGGCTGGTACGACGACGCGTCCTGTTCGTGCTTCAGCGCCACGGCATCCCCCTGCAAGGACCGGTTCCGGACAGCTGGCCTTCTACCACGATAGCCGCCAACACCCCCAATAGGGGCGACGGTTGTGGAGATTGGCGGCGCGTTCCGTCGCTCTCAACTGGAACGCGCCACCTTGGCATATGCCATTGTCATGCCCCAGAGAGGGCCAGGCCGGTCAGGGCGCCGTCACAGCACCGCGCTCAGGAACTCCCTGGTCCGCACGTGCTCCGGCTCCGTGAAAATCTTCTCCGGCGTACCGGACTCGATGACCCGGCCCGCGTCGAACATCAGGACCTGGTCCGAGATGTCCCGGGCGAAGTTCATCTCGTGGGTCACACAGAGCATGGTGATGTCCGTGGTGTGCGCGATGTCCCGCAGGACGTCGAGGACGCCCGCCACCAGCTCCGGGTCGAGCGCGGAGGTCACCTCGTCCAGGAGCAGCACCTGCGGCCGCATCGCCAGGGCCCGCGCGATGGCGACCCGCTGCTGCTGCCCGCCGGACAGCTGCGTCGGATACGCGTCGCAACGGTCGCCCAGGCCCACCAGGTCGAGCAGCTCGCGCGCCCGCTGCTCCGCCTCGTCCTTGGGCAGGCCAAGCACGGTGACCGGCGCCTCCATGATGTTGCGCAGCACCTTCATGTTCGGGAAGAGGTTGAACTGCTGGAAGACCATCCCGATGTTCTTGCGGACCTCACGGATGTGCTTCTCGCCGGCCGGGACCAGCTTGCCGTTCTTCTCCTCGTGCGTGAGGTACTCGCCGCCGACCTTGATCGTGCCCTCGTCCGGCTTGAGCAGGGTCATCAGCAGCCGCAGGATCGTCGTCTTGCCGGAACCGGACGGACCGATCAGCGTGACGTGCTTGCCCGAGGCGACGGAGAAGTCCAGCTGGTCCAGGACCGTGTTGCCGCCGAACCGCTTCACGACCTTGTCGAAGCGGATCAGTTCGGTGCCGTCCACCTTGGGATTGGGCTGGTCTTTCGAGAGGTTCGCATCAGTGGACAAGGCGGCGCTCCAGGGATCGGAGGAGGAGGGAAGCGAGGTAGGAGATGACGATGAAGGCGACACCGACGACCGTGAGGGCCTCCGTGTACTGGAACGTCTGGGCCGCCTGCAGACGCGAGCGCTGGAGCAGTTCCAGGACGCCGATGCCCGCGAGCAGCGGGGTGTCCTTCAGCATCGCCACGACGTAGTTGCCGAGCGCGGGCACGACGCGGCGGATCGCCTGCGGCAGGATGACCGCCGTCCAGGTCTTGCGGTACGGCAGGCTCAGCGCGCGGGCCGCCTCCCACTGGCCCTCCGGCACCGCCTCGATGCCCGCGCGGTAGACCTGCGCGGTGTACGTCGAGTAGTGCAGGCCGATCGCGACGACACCGGTGGTCAGCGCGGAGAACTGGATACCGGCCTCGGGCAGCACGAAGTACAGGAAGAACAGCTGCACCAGGAGCGGGGTGTTGCGGATGAACTCCGTGATCAGCCCGACCGGCCAGCGGACGAAGCGCGTCGGCGCCCGGAAGGCGAGCGCCCAGAGCAGGCCGACGCTGAAGGAGATCAGCGAGCCGTACAGCAGGACCTGGAGGGTGACGAGGATGCCGTCCCAGAAGTGCGGCATGAAGTCGCCGACCGCGGACCAGTCCCAGTTCGATGCGGCAGTGGTGATCACAGGGAGGCACCTCCTCCGCCGCCAGCGGGGAGCTGAGCGGTCTCGTTCTGCTGGCGCAGGCTGAGCTTGCGCATGACGCCGACCCCGCGCTCGGGCCGCTGCCCGAGACCCGCCTTGGTCTTGCGTTCGAGCGCCCGCATCCCGCGGGTCAGCAGGAACGCGATGACGAAGTAGATGAGGAGCGTGAGCGAGTAGATCTCGGTGCTCTCGGTCGTCGCCAGACGCACCAGGTACGCGGCGAACGACACGTCGCCGATGCCGAGCAGCGACACCAGGGCGGTGCCCTTGAGCAGCTCGATCAGCAGGTTCGAGAACGGCGGGATCATCTCCGGCACGGCCTGCGGCAGCAGGATCAGCCGCATCCGCTGCCACGGCGTGAAGCTCAGCGCGACCCCCGCCTCGCGCTGCGCGGGCGCCACCGCGGAGAGGGCGCCCCGGACGATCTCGGCGCCGTACGCGCCGTAGGAGAGGCCGAGAGCCAGGACGGCCGCCCACATCGGGACGAGGGACCAGCCCGCAAGCTGCGGCAGGACGAAGAAGATCCAGAACATCAGGACCAGGGCGGACGTGCCCCGGAAGATCTCGGTGTAGAGACCGGCCACGAACCGTACGATCCACAGCCGGTGCGTACGCGCCACGCCGACGCCGAACGCGACCACGGTCGCCAGCGCCGCGCTGTAGACGGTCAGTTGGATCGTGATCCAGATGCCCGGCAGTACCCAGTGTTCCCACAGTCCGGCGGTCATCGGCACAGCTCCTCGGCGGTCAGCGTCGTCATCTCCGCCTTGGTGAAGCCGAACGGCTGGAGTATTCGGAACAGTTCGCCGCTCTTCTTCATCTTGTGGATCTCGACGTTGAAGGCGTCCCGCAGCTTCGTGTCGGTGGGGCGGAAGGTGAAGCCGCCGCCGTCGACGTGCTTCTTGCCGTCCACCAGCGGCGCGAACGGCTCGGTGTGCTCGGCCTTACGGCTCTTCTTGGTGACTTCGCGGGTGGTGAGGGCGGTCCCGGCGAACACGTCGATGCGCCCGGCCTCCACCGCGTTGAGCCCGGCGACCTGATCCTGGAGGATCACGATGTCGGACTCCTTGTAACCGGCGTCCACGGCGTACGCGATCTCCGCATACCCGGTGCCGGTGCCGAACTTCGCCTTGGCCTTGACGACGTCGGCGTAGTTGTGCAGGTTCTTGGGGTTGCCCTTGCGGACGATGAAGGAGTCCAGCATCTGGTACTCGGGATCGGCGAAGATGACCTGCTGACAGCGGTCCTTGTTGATGTACATCCCGGCGGACACGACGTCGAACTGCTGCGTGTTCAGGCCGGGGATGAGCGAGGCGAAGTCCGTGGCGACCGGCTGGACATGGCCGACACCGAGCCGTTTGAAGATGACCTTGGCCAGCTCCACCGCCTCGCCGGTGAACTCGCCGTTGTCGTCGATGTACCCGTACGGCACCTCACCCGCGATGCCGAGGCGTACCGTGCCCTGCCCCTTGAGCCGGGCGAGCGTGTCCCCGTTCGGTACCCGGCTGCAGCCCGCCGCTCCCAGGGCGCCCAGTGCGCCGAGCGCGCCCGCGCCGGCGAGCAGTGACCGTCTGCGAAGAGGACGTTTCTCCGGAGTCTCGCTTCTATGTATCTGAGTTGGTGGAGCCATGGGCGCGCGGCTACCCGACTCGACTCGACTTATGCCGGTCAATTCACGCCCCTGTCGCGGGTGATGCGGTCTTGACCCACAGGGGTGGATGAGGCAGACCATGGAGCGCATGGCTGACTCAGCTGCATCGAAGGACCGGTACATCGAAGTCTCCCTGGCCAAGCGGGGGGTGGCCTGTACGGCGAAGCTGCTCGCCGACCGTGCGCCACTGACCTGTGCGGCGGTGTGGGACGCCCTGCCACTCGTCTCCGACGTCTATCACGCCAAATACGCCCGCAATGAGATCTACGCCCTGTTCCCGGCATTCGCGGAACAGGAGCCACCGCTGGAGAATCCGACGGTGACGCCCATTCCGGGCGACCTCTGTTATTTCTCCTTCAACGGGACGCAGTTGGGGTCGCAGTCCTACGGCTACGGGGACGGCGCGTCGCTGGCCGCCGGGGCTCCCGTCGTCGACCTCGCGCTGTTCTACGAGCGCAACAACCTGTTGATGAACGGGGACGTGGGATGGGTGCCCGGCATCGTGTGGGGCCAGGTGGTCGAGGGCCTGGACGAGATGGCGGCGGCGTGCCAGGACCTGTGGCGGGCGGGGGCGGTGGGGGAGACGCTCGGGTTCAAGCGCGTGTGACGCCCGGAGGCTGGGGGCGGTGACGCGCCCGGGGTCAGGGGGCCGCAACGCCCTTCGGGGTCTGTAAAGCCCGGGTTCAGCGGGCCGTGGTGCTCGCGCTGACCCCCGCCTCGTACAGCGCGTGCGCCACCCTGAGCACCAGCGCGTCCTGATGGCGGGCCGCGACCACCTGCAACCCCACCGGCAGGTGGTCGTCGAGCCCGACGGGGACGGACGCCGCCGGCTGCTGGGTGAGGTTGAACGGGTAGGTGAACGGGGTCCAGCCCGTCCAGCGCCGCAGCCCCGACCCGCGCGGCACCTCCACCCCCGCCTCGAACGCGGTGATCGGCAGCGTCGGCGTCAGCAGCACGTCGTACGTCGAGTGGAACAGGCCCATCCGGCGGCCGAGCGCCATCCGCGCGTCCACCGCCGCCAGATAGTCCAGCGCGCTGTACCGGGCGCCCTGCGCACAGATCTCCCGCAACCCCGGGTCCAGCAACTCCCGCTGCGCGGAAGGCAGATGCTGTACGACGCGGGCCGCCCCGCTGAACCACAGCACGTGGAACGCCTCGACCGGGTCGGAGAAGTCCGGGTCTACCTCCTCGACGTATGCGCCGAGTTCGGCGAGCCGCGTCACGGCCGCCCGCACCCGCGCCGCGACCCCGGGCCGCACCGCCACCTGCCCGCCCAGCGACGGCGAGTACGCCACCCGCAGGCCGCGTACCCCGGCCCCCAGGTGCCCCCGGAAGCTGTCCGGCGCGGGGGCGAGCCCCGACCAGTCGCGGGCGTCGGCGCCCGAGATCACGTCCATCATCAGCGCCGCGTCGGCCGCGCTCCGCGTCATCGGCCCGACGTGCGCCAGCGTCCCGAACGCGGAGGCCGGATAGAGCGGAACGCGCCCGTACGTCGGCTTCAGCGCGAAGATCCCGCAGAAGGCGGCTGGTATACGGACCGAGCCGCCGCCGTCCGTGCCCAGCGCCAAGGGCCCCGCGCCGGCGGCGACTGCCGCCGCGCTGCCGCCGCTCGACCCGCCTGCCGTGCGCGAGGCGTCGTACGGATTGCGGGTCACCCCCGACAGCGGCGAGTCGGTGACGCCCTTCCAGCCGAACTCGGGCGTGGTGGTGCGGCCGACGAAGACGGCGCCGTGTTCGCGCAGCCGCGCCACCGACGGCGCGTCCTCGTCCCAACTCCCGCTCTCCCGAACCGTTCTCGAGCCGCGCAGAGTCGGGCCGCCGCGCTGCAACAGGATGTCCTTGACCGTCACCGGCACCCCGTCGACCAGCCCCTGTGGCTCACCGCGCCGCCATCGCTCCGTGCTCGCCGCCGCCTCGGCGAGGGCGCCCTCCGCGTCGACCCGCACGAACGCGTTCAGCTCCGGCTCGGTCTCCTCGATCCGGGCGAGCACCGCCCGGGTGGCGTCGACGGGGCTGAACTCGCCCTTGCGGTAACCGTCGAGAAGGTCCTGCGCGGTCAGTCCGGTGAGCTCGGTCGTCATGCGCCCTCCACCCCATGGCGTTCCACCATGGATCAGTGTGCTGCGTCAGCGATCTGTGTCAGCGATCTGTGTCAGTGATCTGCGTCGGCGGTCCGCATCGGCGGTCCGCATCGGCGGTCCGTATCAGCGGTCTGCGTCGGCGGTCCGCATCAGCGGTCCGCGTCGGCCGGGATCAGTTCCCGGGGACATACCCACGTTTCTTGTCCACTACATTCGTCAGCGGGCGGCCGGACTCCCAGCGCCCGTACAACTCCACGAACTGGCGCCCCAGTTCGTCCCGCCAGCCGACCGTGTCCCCGCTCATGTGCGGCGAGACGAGCAGCCCGGGGGCCGTCCACAGCGGGCTGTCCGGCGCCAGCGGCTCGTGCTCGAAGACATCGAGCGCCGCGCCCGCGATCCACCGCTTGTGCAACGCGTCCACCAGGTCGGCCTCCACGACCAACTGCCCGCGTCCTACGTTGATGAAGCGGGCGGCGGGCTGCATCACACCGAACCGGCGCGCGTCGAACATGGAGCGGGTCTCCTCGGTAAGCGGCGCCGCGCAGACCACCCAGTCGGCGCGCGCGAGCAGCCGGTCGAGGTCGGCGGGGCCGTGGATACCGGCCCGCGCCCGCCGCCCGACCAGCGCCGTGGTGATACCAAGTGCCTTGAGCTGGGCGGTGATCGCGTGCCCGATGGGCCCCGATCCGACGACGCAGGCCCGCGTCCCGGCGATGCGCTGCGACTCGCGGTGCCGCCACTCGCGCTCCGCCTGGAGGGCGAGCGTGCGCGGCAGGTCCTTGCCCATGGCGAGCACGAGCGCGGCGACGTACTCGGCGATGGGCCCGTCGAAGATCCCGCGGGCGTTGGTCAACACGGTTCCGGAGTCGATGAGTTCGGGGAACATCAGCCGGTCCACGCCCGCGCTCGCCGTGTGCACCCAGCGTGGCCGCGGCCCCTCGCCCGGCCACGCCTCGCGCACCGCGTCGGAGAGGAAGTCCCACACCAACAGGGCGTCGGCCTCGTGGAGTCGGGCCCGCAGCCCGGCCGCGTCGGCGGCGTGCAGCACCCGGGCCCGGCCGGTCAGTCCGCCGAGCCGGGGCGGCGGTTCGCCGGGCGCGGCGTCCAGGACGAGGACGGTGGGCCGGCCGCCGGCCGGGGCACCGTCCGCGGCGCCCGAGCCGTCAGGACCGGACACGGCAGGGAAATCGTTTCGCAACGAAGGTCCGCTTTTCTTGAGAGGCGGGTCGGGAGGGCCGGGAACATCACGATCATGGCGTGCGACCGTCTCGCGGTATCCATCTGACATGGGCGGATTGACCACGCTGGCACCTGAACCTACCTTCGTCAACAGGGGTACGGCGTCCGCTCGTTCCCCTCCTCCTCGCTGTCCCGACGTCCCGGCGGGGGCCCGCCGGCTCAAGCACCGCACCCGGCATCACCACGTCAGCTGAACTTGGGGCATGCTCTATGGACGTCTCTTTCCTGGGGGGACCACAGCCGCAGCGCGGCGTCGGCGTCGTCGCACCGTTCGACTTCGCCCTCGACCGCGAGCTGTGGCGGTGGGTGCCCGACGAGATCTCCCTCCACCTCACCCGTACGCCGTTCGTCCCGGTCGAGGTCAGCCTCGACCTGGCGCGCCTGGTCAGCGAGCACGAGACGCTGGACGAGGCGGTACGGGCGCTCGGCGCCGCCGAACCCGAAGTCCTCGCGTACGCCTGCACGTCGGGCAGTTTCGTCGGCGGCATCGCGGGTGAGCGCGCCATGTGCGAGGCGATGCGCCGCTCGGGCGAGCGGTCGTCCCTCACCACGTCGGGCGCGCTCCTGGAGGCACTGGACGAGCTGGGCGCCCGCCGCGTCGCGCTCGTCACGCCCTACACGCAGTCGGTCACCGAGTCCCTGGAGGAGTACCTCGCCCAGGCGGGCGTCGCGGTCACCGGGCGCGCGTATCTCGGTCTGACCCGGCACATCTGGAAGGTCCCGTACCGGGATGTGGCGGAGATGGCGCGCGACGCGGTGGGCGCCGCCGCCGACGCGCTCTTCATCAGCTGTACGAACCTGCCGACGTACGACGTCATCCCGCAGCTGGAGGCGGAGCTGCGGATCCCGGTGATCTCGGCCAACCAGGTCACGATGTGGGCAGCCCTGCGACGACTGGGTACGCGAGCGGTGGGGCCCTATCAGGCGCTGCTCGACCCGGCGGCGCGACGGCAGTGGCCCCTGCCGGACCAAGGGCTCCGGCCCGGACAAGGCCTGCCGGAACTCCCGGAGGGCCAGGAAGGGTGGGCATAGAACATGACAGCGCTCGGATTTCTCTACCCAGGACACTCGGCCGAGGACGACTACCCGCGCATCGAGATGCTGATCGACAGTGACATCCGGCTGCCCGTCGTCCACACGGACATCGGCGAGGACGCCCACCGGGTCGACGCGCTTCTCGAGATGGGCTCCGCCGAACGCTTGTCCGCGGGCGTCGAGCAGCTGCGGCTGGCCGGCGCGGAAGCGGTGGTCTGGGCGTGCACGTCGGCCAGTTTCGTCTTCGGTTGGGACGGCGCGCAGGACCAGGTCAGGTCGCTGGCGCTGGCCGCGGGGCTGCCCGCCTCCAGCACGTCGTTCGCCTTCGCGCACGCGCTGGGGGAGCTCGGGGCGGACCGGGTGGCGGTCGCCGCGACGTACCCGGCGGATGTCGCCGACCATTTCGCGGCGTTCCTGAAGGCGGCCGGCGCCGAGGTGCTCTCGGTGCGGGGCAGCGGGATCATCACGGCCGCGGAGGTCGGCACATGGGGCTGGGAGGAGGTCCTGGCGATGGCCCGGGCCGGCGACCACCCCGACGCGCAGGCGCTCCTCCTGCCCGACACGGCGCTGCACACGGCGGCGTACGTCCGTGACCTGGAGCGCGAGCTGGGCAAGCCGGTCCTCACGGCCAACCAGGTCACCGTCTGGGAGGCGCTGCGCCTGGTGGACCGCCGGGTGAACGTGCCGGAGCTGGGGTCCCTCTTCACGAAGGAACCGGTGATCCAGGCGTAGCGGGGCCGGGCGGGGCGGGGCGGGCGCGACGGGCCTGGTCGGCGTACGTGGCAGGTGAACGCGGGGAATAAAGCGGAGCGCGCCTCCGTTAAGCGGGGGTCACTCAGCAGTCACCCAGACCCACGTCACCAGGAGGACCCCGTGCCGGCCAACCACGACGAGATCCGCGGCGCAGCCCTCGGCGCCGCCCCGACCCCCCTCTCCGTCCTGGATCTGGTCACCGTGGGCGCGGGCCGCACCGCCACGCAGGCCCTGCGCACCAGCGTCGACATCGCCCGCCTCGCCGAACGCCGCGGCTACCACCGCTACTGGGTCGCCGAGCACCACTCCATGCCCGGGGTGGCCTCGTCCTCCCCGGCCGTGATCCTGGCCCACCTCGCCGCCCACACCGACCGCGTCCGGCTCGGCTCCGGCGGCGTCATGCTGCCCAACCACGCCCCGCTGGTCATCGCGGAGCAGTTCGGCACGCTGGAGGCGATGGCCCCGGGCCGGATCGACCTCGGCCTCGGCCGCGCCCCCGGCACCGACGGCGCCACGGCGGCCGCCCTGCGCCGCACGGACCGGCTCAACGAAGGCGCTGACGACTTCCCGCAGCAGCTCGCCGAGCTGACCCGCTTCCTCGACGACGACTTCCCCGACGGCCACCACTACTCCCGCATCCACGCGGTCCCGGGACGCGTCCAGGCCACCTCCCCCGGCGGGGTCCAGGACCCGCACCGGCCGCCGGTCTGGCTGCTCGGCTCGTCCGGTTTCAGCGCCCGCCTCGCCGGCGTCCTCGGCCTCCCGTTCGCGTTCGCCCACCACTTCTCGGCGCAGAACACGATCCCGGCGCTCGACCTGTACCGCGAGTCGTTCCAGCCCTCCGAGATCCTGGACAAGCCCTACGCGCTGATCGGCGTCTCCGCGCTCGCCACGGACGACGACGGCACCGAGGCCCGCCGCCAGGTGCTGGCCGCCGCGCTCAACATGGTGCGGCTGCGCACCGGCCGCCCGGGTCTGGTCCCGACGCCCGAGGAGGCGGAGGCCCACCAGTTCAACGAGATGGAGCAGGAGTTCATCCGCACCTGGAACTCCAACGTCATCCACGGCACCGTCGACGAGGTCCGCACCGGCCTCGACGACCTCCAGAAGCGCACCGGCGCCGACGAGCTGATGCTCACGGCCAACGCCCACAGCGGCGACGTACGCCTGCGCTCCTACGAACTCATCGCGGACGCCTACGGGCTGCCGCAGCTCTGAGAGCCTGTCTTTCAACCCCCGTCTGCGCGAACCGGCCGCGGGGGGCAGTGTGGGGGGGGGGGGGGGGGGGGAGGGGGGGGGGGGGGGGGGCCCCCCCCCCCCCCCCACTACCCAGTAGCGGAACGTAAGCGGCGGTTAGGTGTGGTCGGGGTGGACGT